>CANGXD010000192.1 GCA_947457545.1 Gemmatimonadaceae bacterium | reverse complement strand
GTCCGTGAGCTGTGCCGACGCTTCCGGATCAGTGCGCCCACCGGCTACAAGTGGCTGGACCGGCACCGCTCCGGCGGCGAGGGGGCACTGGAGGACGCGTCGCGACGGCCCAAGTCCAGCCCGCTGAGGAGTGAGCCAGCCATCGAGAACGCGGTGCTCGCCCTGCGCGACAGCAATCCCGTCTGGGGCGCCCGCAAGCTGCGCAAGGTGCTCAGCCGGCAGGGCCTTGAGGTCCCCGCGATCAGCACCACCCACGCGATCCTGCTGCGCAACGGCCGGATCGATCCGACGGTGGGCAAGAAGCATGCGAGCTTCACACGTTTCGAGCACGAATGGGCCAACGCGCTCTGGCAGCTCGACTTCAAGGGGCACGTGCCGATGCACCGCGGCGGACGGTGCCATCCGCTGACGATCCTGGATGACCATTCGCGCTTCTCGCTGGGCGTGTTCGCGTGCGACAACGAGAAGGGCGCGACGGTGCAGGAGCATCTGACGACGGCGTTCCGCCGATACGGTCTGCCAGAAAGGGTGCTTTGCGACAACGGCCCGCCCTGGGGCGCTCCGTCGGCGACGGACGTGATCGGCGGGCGGCACACGTGGCTGACGGTGTGGCTGTTGCGGCTGGGGGTGGTGACGGTCCATGGCCGCGCGTTCCACCCGCAGACGCAGGGTAAGGCCGAACGCTTCCACCGCACGCTCAAGGCGGAGCTGCTCAGCCGGACGGACCTGCCTGACCTGCGTCAGGCGCAGGTGGCGTTCGACAAGTGGCGTGACGTGTACAACCTCCAGCGACCACACGAAGCGCTGGATCTGGAAGTTCCCGCAACGCGGTACTCGTGCAGTCAGCGTGCCTTTCCCGAGACGCTGCCGCCGGTGGAGTACGCGCCGGGCGAGACGCTCCGGCGTGTGAAGCATGACGGGACGATCAAATGCGAAGGGGCGATCTGGCGGATCGGGCAGGCGTTCGCGGGCGAACAGGTCGCGTTGCGGCCGGCGAGCACCGACGGGCTGCTGGATGTGTGCTATGGGCCGCATGTGATCGGGCGGATCGAACTGCGGACGGGGGCGGTGGCAGAGTCGGCGTGAGGCGGAGTCGCCGCGGGCGTCCTCCGCTCGCTGCGCTCGCTCCGACCGCCCGCGGCCGAAAGGCCACGTGTAAACTATGTGTCCGAACACCTGTAAACCATGTCCCCGATCGAAACAGCAGTCAGACCACCCCTGGCCCTCTACTTCAAGAGTGGTTGCTACTGCTCCCTGTGCAAATCCGCGACTGCGGCTCAAGGCCGATTAAGCTGGAAAGGCCGGGGTGTTCGAATCGATGGGCGGTCGTGGATTATCGCAGGGAGCAGTAAAGCAGCCCTCGCCGAAAGCAAGAGAGACGCGTCCTCCACGAGGGCGCGTCTTTCGCTTTCTGTGCGGGGATTTCGAGGGGTGGGCCAGGGCGGGCGGTCACCGCGTGTCTCGCAGTCTTAACCGCCGGGTCGGCCGGATGCCCCCGCTGGCCGCCCGGATGGGCCAAAAGTCGCTCCGGGTCTCTACGCGGGAGGGTGCCGGGTTAAGACTGGGTCGGGCCCGCTGGAGCGGTCACTACCCCCGGGGTCGGGAGCGCTGGCGCGGGGGCGATATGCTCTTACGGAAAGGGCTTCGCCCTCATCTTAACCGTCATCTTTGCCGGAGGCCGTGCTGTCCGAGACAACTGCCAACTGGTTGGGCTGAGGAATCACACGGAGGGCCGCGCGACATCGGTCCGTTCAGGTTTCGGAGAGGGAAGCGAATGCGGAAGACGGGACCGTGCAGTTACGGGTTACGGGCGACTCGAAATCCGATGATGTTATGACGGGAGTCGGGCGTGCCGCTGCCGCGACCCGAGGCGCGGCAGCCGGAGCCGCGGTTGCTCCAGTCGCCGCCGCGCAATGCACGCTCGTCTCCGCTGCTGGGGCCGGTCGGATTGGTCTGCGCACCGGACGGGTAATCGCCATGCCGGTCGTTCACCCATTCCCACACATTACCCGCCATGTCGAACAGCCCAAAGCCGTTGGCGGCCTTGCCACCCACAGGGTGGGTCTTCTTGCTGCTGTTTCCAGCGAACCACGCGATGGTTCCGAGCTGCTTGTCATCCTTCGTGCCACTCGGAGTGGCTGCCCACCCATGGAACGCTGTGGTGGTGCCCGCACGGTACGCATACTCCCACTCCGCTTCGCTGGGCAAGCGAAGGCCGTTCTTGGCGCAGAAGGGCTGGATGTCGTTCCAACTGACCTGTTCCACCGGAAGGCTGGTATCGCCCGTGAACTTGCTCGGGTTGCTGCCCATCTTGGCCACCCACTGCGCCTGCGTCACTTCGGTGCGGCCCAGATAGAACGCCTGCGTGAGCGTAACCTGATGCACGGTTTCGTCCGGATTGCAGCTGTACGAATCGCTCGCGCTGCAGCCCATGCTGAACGTGCCCGGCGGAATCAGGACCATCTCGATGCCCGTGCCGTTGTCGCGCACGCGCCAGGGCAAGCCCGTGGCCGTGATCGCCGCGCGCAAACCCGCGTCGTACACCACCGTCGTATCGGGGCTCTGCTCCAGCACCGTGGCCCACACGGGCGGAGGCGGCACCTTGCTCTCGCTGCGTTTGGCTGCGCTATCTGAAGTGGCCACCTGCACGTTGGCCGCGCCCAACAGCGCGACGAGCGGCAGGCAGGCGGAAAGTGGACCAGCCGGAATTCTCATTCGATGCATGTGAAGTCCTCCAGCAAGGCAGGCGCTCGAAGCGGCGCGATCTCTGTGCGGTCATTGTGGCGAACTATTGGAAACGATAGCAGGCCAAACGAAGTGCGGCCGTCGTCGCCATGGGATGATCCTTGCTCACGGAAGCGGAACGCCCCGCTGCGCGAGAGCTGCCGCGGTGACGGTCACCGCGGCCCACGCACCGGCCAACGCCCAAACGGCGATGGTGCCGATCCGGGGCCGCCACGCGGACGTCACGATCCCTGCCACAAGCATCACTTGGAGTGCGTGCAGGCCCAAGAAGTGCGCGATACGAAGATCCCCGCCCGTCGTCGACCAGCCGACGAGCGGGAGCCCCGTGGCGTCGGTGCCGTCACCGCCGATGAAGGGCGAGTCGCGGGTGCTCAGCATGGATGGTCTGACGACCAGCCGTGGGGCGTGTCGCGCCAAGGGGGGCCAGAAGGCACGGGTTCTCTACCTATCCCCTATGCGGCCGATCGGCGTCCTGCCCGGTACATCGTGCGATCACGAGCAGATTCTCTTCCCGCGTCTCGGCAGCACCATCACCCGGCCTCGCGTCGCGCAGGCATAACCGGGACACGCCCTGCACCTCACCGGGTTCCGACATGCGGGCGTCCTGTCCCCGGGGCTCTGAATCGCACGCTGTCACACCACCCATGGCCCTCTATTGCCGGGCCGGTTGCGAAAGCGACCGGCCCTTTGGTTTTCAGGGAACGCCGCCGAGAGACCTTGGCGGCGTTTTCGCGTTTTGGCCTACGTTCCGCGAGGATTGGCGACTGGGCCCGCCGTGGGCGACGTCTCTGGCCTTCTGCCCGCCATAACCAGCGTCCGGCCACCCGGCGGCCCTTCGGGGCAAATTGCGGCCAAAGTCTCTCGAGGTCTCTCTTCCGGACGGGCGGGGGTGAACGGGCGACCTCGCTCGAAGTGCGATCGCAAACCCCACTGTCACGACCGCGATGTTCGCGCCACGGCGTTCCGATCGCCACGCGTCTGTTCATCGCCGCGAGCGACCGCCTCGTCGTTTGCATAAAGGCTCCGGAGACGATTCCGCGATTGGCGCGGCGATCGAACCCGGAGCCGCAGCGTGACATCATCGAAGAACCCGGACAGCATGACGCCCGCAGAGCGCGAAGCAGAGATCGCGAGCATTCTGGCGCGTGGCGTGGTGCGTGCCGTTCGTGCCACACGGGCGCGGACAGGCGGAACCAAGCGGGCGATTGACGAGCATGCCAGATCTCTCGGCGATGGACTTGAACTCTCGCCGGAAGCCGCCCTCAGTGTCGCAACGCGGCCCGTGGGTTAACAGGCTGTTGAAATAGTCCTTGACGTGCTTCTCCCGGGCCATTCCAGACCGCTTTCTGCCCGTTAGACCCGGGTGCGAGGGCCGGAAAATCGTCCGGTTCGGTAGCTGGGCTGGGTTTTTCAACAGCCTGTTAGGGCGATGCTTGGGCTTGATGGAGCGATCCCGACCTCCAGGACGGGGCCCGCTGTGGCGGTGCCGAACCGGTGCTCACGGCGACCCGCGGGCAACATCGATGGACCGAGCTGACCGAGTTTGAGCGTGCCGAACCAGAAAGCCGGTTCGATCAAATCCGAACTATCGCATCATGCACGCCACCAAAGCCCCACGTCGCCGTCTTCGTCGCCTTGCCGCATGGTCGGCCCTTGTCGCGATTGCCGTCACGGCCGCAGTCGTGCTCTCGGGCGGGTGTTCGCGCTCAGCTTTCATCGTGGACCCGTGGGAGGCGATCCCAAAGGCGACGCCAGAGGAGATCGCGAAGCAGCATGAGCCCGAGGCGCTGCGTGCCGATCTCGACGCGATCGTGGCGCTGCATGAGCGAACCGCCCCGAATCCCTACCTGCGTGTATCGAAGGAGTCGATCCTCGCGCTCGCCGAGCGGCTCAAGGCTTCCATCGACCGCCCGATGACACGCCGCGAGTTCCTGCCGCTGGTGATGGAGATGCAGGCGGGGTATCGGTGTGACCACTACCTCCAGAGAATTCCCAGGGAGGATATGGTGGCCGCTCTCGCGCGCGGGGAGGGCTTTTTGCCTTTCCAGGCGGAGCCGAGGGGCGATGCGCTGGTCGTCATCGCAGTAACGTCGGAGGAAAAAGCGATCGAGCCCGGGGACACGATCGTGCGGATCGGTAGCGTCTCCGCAGCCGATCATCTTGCACGCCTGCGCACATTGATTCCCGCGGAAACCGAGGGTTCCCGCGACGCCGGGATCCGCCGGTCGTTTCAAGCGCTGAATTGGGTCGCCGGGGTTTCATTGCCGACGGATGTCGAACTCGTCCGCCCCGACGGTTCGAGGCACACCGTAACGGTCGAGGCTGTTGGCAAGCGCAAGATCAACCGGACCTTGCCGCGAGCATCGGTGCCCGAAGCATCACCGGCTTCTCAGGGCGAGGTGCTCGTCGACATCCCGCCATTCCGATGCCTCCTGCTGCCTGCCGACCAGTCCGGCGCCGCACCCATCGCCTACATCGACTTCCCGTCCATGGACTACATGCTTGGAGGGAAGTGGAACGACTTCATCGATCAGGCGATGACCGCCGTGAACGCGCGCGGCGCTGCGGGGCTGATCGTCGACATTCGAGAGAACCCCGGCGGAACAATCCTCGGCGATGACCTGCTCGCGCGAGTCACCGATCGCCCGTTCAGGGGAATGTCGCGGATCGTGACACGCCGGAGCGCGGAATCCGACGAGATGATGCGGCTGGCCGTGAAGCCCATGTGGCGTTGGCTGTTGATCGGTGTCGTGCTGCCCCTGTATATGCCGGAATATGTGGCGCTCAAGCACGGCGAAGACTCGATCGCCAAGATTCCGGTCCGCCCCCCCCCGCGAATCGAACCTAGGTTCGACGGACCGACCTGCTTGCTGATCGGGGACGGAACGTACTCCGCCGCCGTGGTGCTCGCGGATGCGGCGCGGACCTACGACCTGATGCTCACGATCGGCCAACCGACTGGCGGCTGTCCGAACCAAATCGGCCACATCTGCCCGTTCCAGCTGCCGAACTCGCGGATCGTCGTGAATTGCGCGCAGCGGGTGTACATCCGCGCCAGCGGCGACGAGGCGGATGTGGGCCCCGTGCGGCCGCACATCGAGGTCGCGCCCGTCGCGGGCCGCGACACAGCGCTCGAGCGCGCAATCGTCGAGATCCGCCGGATGCAGGCGGAGCGGAAGAAGTGACCGCCGCCGTGCTCATCGCGCCCCTGCCAGCTGGTGCGTGCCCGGTCATCACGCTCGCGGCATTCACGGCTGCCGACGCGTGGTGCGAGCTGCGTGACACGGTCGTCCTCGAAGATCGGCGAAGAGCCGCGCGGAAGATCGTGGCTCCCACGCTGATCGGACTGGTCGCGGTCGCAGCGGCCATGTGACTCGCCCGACAGTCAACAATCACCGTCCAACGGCCGCACCGCCCTACCATCGACCGATACTCGATCATGCATTGAGAAGCCCTCATGCAAGCTGCCAGGCCCCGACCCCGCCGCCGTCTTCGTCGCCTCGCCGCATGGACGGCCTGCATCGCCGTCATCGCGACCGCCGCCGTCACGCTTTCGGGCGGGTGCTCGCAGTCGATGTTCATGCAGAGTCCCTGGAGCGCGATTCCTGCTGCGAGTCCCGAGGAGATCGCGAAGCTCCACGAGCCCGACGCCCTGCGCGCCGACCTCGACGCGATCGTCGCGCTGCATGAGCGGACCAACCCAAACCCCTACCTGCGTGTATCGAAGGAGTCGGTCGTCGCGCTCGCCGAGCGGCTGAAGGCCTCGATCGACCGACCGATGACGCGGCGCGAGTTCCTGCCGATCGTGATGGAGATGCAGGCGGGATACCGCTCCGATCACTACGGGCAAGGCGTGCCCAACGAGGAACTCGACGCTGCCTTTGCCCGCGGCGAGCGGCTGCTTCCCTTCCGCGCTGCGCCCGAGGGCGACGGGCTGGTGGTCGTCGCCGTGGCGGAGAGCGAGCGGGCGATCGAGCCCGGCGATACGATCGTGCGGATCGGGAGCGTGCCCGCCGCCGATCATCTCGCACGGCTGCGGGCGCTCCAACCGGGCGAGTCCGAGCGCTATCGCGATGTCTGCGTTCGCGAGTACTTCCCGGTCAACAGCTGGGTCGTGGGAATCACGCTCCCGACCGAGGTCGAACTGATCCGGCCCGACGGTTCGCGACACATCGTGACG
>CANGXD010000191.1 GCA_947457545.1 Gemmatimonadaceae bacterium | reverse complement strand
GGGCGTTCAACGACGAACGCGTCGCACGCGCCCTCGCGTCGTGCCCCATGCCGACCATTTCGGCTGTGGGACACGAAGTCGACATCAGCATCTGCGACCTGGTTGCCGACGTTCGTGCGGCGACCCCGTCCGCGGCGGCCGAAATGGCGGTCCCGTCACGACGTGAACTCATCGGTCGGGTGGACAGTCTCAGCAAGCGCCTCGCGGCGGCGGCCAAGCGTCGTGAGGACCGCGCGGTGGCGTCGCTCAGCCAAGTGCAAAAGCGGCTGAGCATTGCGGCGCAACGCGTGGTCGAGCGTCGTCGGGCACGCGTGGAGCTGCTTGCCGGACAGCTCAATGCGCTTTCGCCACTGAGCACCTTGTCGCGCGGCTTTGCGGTGGCGCGGGCGCCCGAGGGCGCTACTTTGAGCAGGCGGAATCAGTTCGTGTCCGGTGCGCCCTTCGACCTGTGGTTGCGTGACGGGATCGTGGCGGCGACGGCGGGCGCACAGCGGCCGCTTCCCGACGATATGGACAGTTCGCCCGACCTTTCCACAGACGGCCCCCCCACCTTGGAGCGCGCATGACCGAGTTGAGCTTCGAACAGTCGTTGGCGCGACTCGAGGAGATCGTGCGAGTGCTCGAGCGCAGCGACCTCGATCTCGAGCAATCGCTCAAGCTGTTCGAGGAAGGCATCAGCCATCTGCGTACGGCCGGGAGCTCGCTCAAGGCCGTCGATGCCCGCGTGCAGCAACTCGTGGAAGCGGCGGATGGCTCTTTCTCGGTTGTCGACCTGGGAGCGTGACGATGACGTCGACCGGATCTTCGGCGATGACGGAAGCGACGGCCCGGACCTTCGCGGCGGAGCGCGTGGCGGTCCAGCGCGCGCTCGATGGGTTCTGTGCCCGGTGGCTGGGGGACGTCGCGCCGCTGACCGCGGAGGCCATCCGCTACGCGCTCCTTGGCGAAGGCAAGCGGTTACGCGCGATCCTGCTCATCGAGGCCTATCGTGCCTGCGGCGGATCGGGGAATGCCGTCGACCTGGCCGCTTCAGTCGAAGTGGTCCACGCGTATTCGCTCGTCCACGACGACCTCCCGTGCATGGACGACGATGACGTCCGTCGCGGCCGTCCCACGGTGCATCGCGTCTACGGGGTCCCGGTAGCAACGGCGGCCGGGCTGGCCATGGTGCCGCTGGCGGCCCGCAGCGCCTGGCATGCCGCAAAGGCCATGGGGCTGAGTGACGCCGTCTCCGGGGACATTGTCCGGGATCTGATGGACGCCTCGGGCGCCGGCGGCATGATTGGCGGTCAGCTGCTGGACCTCGAGGGGGAAGGCGTCCACCTGACCCTGGAGGCGCTCGAGCGGGTTCACCGCCTCAAGACCGGTGCCTTGATCATGGCCTCCGTTACACTGGGGGCCCGCGCCGCCGTCGCTCCGGAGTCACGGCGCGTTGCGCTGGCACGCTATGGCGCCTCAATTGGGTTAGCGTTCCAGATCGCTGATGACGTTCTCGACATTACGTCGACGACGGATCAGCTCGGTAAGACCGCCGCCCGCGATCTCGACCTCAACAAGAGCACCTATCCGGCGCTCCTGGGGGTCGAGGGAGCTATCGAGCGGGCCGTTGCGTTGGTGGAAGATGGGTGTGCGGCGTTGCAGGAGGAGGGGCTGTTGACCCCGACCCTGGAGCAGCTGGCACGCTACATCGTGGAGCGCCGTTCCTAGGACGGTATCTCCGTCGCGATTTCCCGAGTTGTCTCCTCGTTCGACCGCGGTTTCCGCACTCTCCCCGATCTCTCCATGTCCATCCTCGAAGGCATCAAGTCACCGGCCGACGTCCGCACCCTCTCCCGCGATGAGCTCCGCACGCTCTCGCAGGACATCCGCGATCGGCTTATCGACGTATGCTCGCGTACCGGCGGCCACATCGGTGCCGGCTTGGGCGTGGTCGAGTTGACGGTCGCTCTCCATGCGGTGTTCGATACACCGACCGATCAACTCGTGTGGGACGTCGGTCACCAGGGCTACCCGCACAAGCTGCTGACGGGGCGCAATGAGCGCATGGAATCGCTGCGACAGGAAGGCGGGTTGTCCGGCTTCCTCAAGCGCACCGAAAGTGAGTACGACACCTTCGGCGCCGGGCACGCGGCCACGGCCATCTCGGCGGCGCTCGGCATGGCTGCGGGTCGTGACGTCATGGGGGAATCGTTCAAGGCGGTCGCGATTATCGGCGACGGTTCGCTTGGATCGGGGCTCGCGTACGAAGGGCTGAACAACGCCGGACATTCCGATCGTGACATCATCGTCGTGCTCAACGACAACGAGATGTCGATCGCGCCGAATGTCGGGGCGATGCACAAGTACCTCACGAGCATCCAGCGGAATCCGCTGTACAACCGGTTGCGCTCGCGCATCGGCGATCTCGTGGACAGTGCGCCGCAGCCGTTCCAGTCGGCGGGCACGCTCCTGCGCAAGTGGGAAGAAAGTGTGAAGTCGTTCCTCACGCCGGGCGTGCTCTTCGAGGAACTCGGCTTCCGCTACTTCGGCCCCATCGACGGTCACGACATCGACGCGCTGATGGATACCTTCGCCGCGGTGCGCGATATGAACACGCCGCGCCTCGTGCACGTCATCACCCAGAAGGGACGTGGGTTCCCCGCCGGCGAACACGGCGAGAAGTGGCACGCGCTGCCGCCCGGCCACGATCCGGCCACGGGCAAGCAGATCACCGTGGCCACCGGCAATCCGGCGTACACGGCGGTGTACGGCAAGGGACTCGTCGAGCTCGGTGCCGAGCGCAAGGATGTGGCGGTGATCACGGCGGCCATGCCCGGCGGGACGGGGACGGCGCCATTCGCCAAGGCGTATCCCGAACGCTTCTTCGACGTGGGGATCGCGGAAGGCCACGGCGTGACGTTCGCGTCGGGACTCGCGACGCGCGGTGTGCGTCCCATCGTCACGATCTACTCCACGTTCCTGCAGCGCGGCTACGACAACATCATTCACGATGCAGCGCTGCAGAAGCTGCCCGTGATCTTCGCCATGGACCGCGCCGGTCTGGTAGGCGAAGACGGTGAAACGCACATGGGGTTGTACGACATTCCTTACATGCTCACCGTCCCGAACATGACGGTGACGGCGCCCAAGGACGGTACGGAGATGCTTGGCCTGCTGCGCGCGGGTGTCGAACACACCGACGGTCCGTTCTGTCTTCGCTATCCGCGCGATGCGTCGCCTGACGTGCCCCCGGTCATGTCGGAGATTCCCGCCACGCCGTACGGCACGTGGGAAGTGCTCCGCAAGGGCAAGGAGATGGCGATCCTCGCTGTCGGCACCATGGTCGGTCCGTCACTGGCCGCCGCGCAGGCGCTGGCCACCGAAGGGTTTGATGTCACGGTCGTCAATTGCCGCTACCTCAAGCCGTACGACGAAGTCACGCTGGCCGCGATCCTGGCCGATCACACGCACATCCTCACCGTGGAAGAGGGTGTGGTGACCAACGGCTTCGGACCGTACATGAGCGCCATCATCAACCGGCATTCGCCGTCGGTGCGTACGGCCGTGCACGGGGTACCCGACAAGATCGTGTACGCGGCACCGCGCAAAAAGCAGCTGGCGGAGTTGGGACTCGACGCGGCGGGCATCGCCGATCGCGTGCGTGCGTTGCACGAGTCCGAAGCACTCGCCGGTTGATGCGCGTCGGAGTCATCGGGCACCGTGGCTACGTCGGCCTGCAGGCAATTCTGGGGACGCTGCTCGATCTGGCGCCCTCACTCGGGCTGACGCTGGCCTTCGAAGACGAACTGTACGACATCGCGGAAGAAGGTGAGCGTCTCGGCGCGCCGGAAACCGTGCAGGCGCTGTTCACGCTCGGCGGCGACGGCACGTTGCTGCGGGGTGCCCGTTGGCTCGATGGACACAATGTGCCCATCCTTGGAGTCAATCTTGGTCGACTCGGTTTCCTCACGAGTTCGAGCGCGACGGACTTCGAGGAAGGCATCCGGCGCTTTGCGCGCGGCGACTTCGTGTCGGAGCCACGTATGGCGCTCGAGTCCTGCGCGCTCGATCGTGAGGGAAATGAGCGGTGCGCGTGGCGATCGTTGAACGATGTCGTATTGCACAAAGGCGGCTTTGCTCGCGTCGTTCGCTTTACCGTGTTCGTTGACGACGAGCCCATCGGTTCGTATTCCGCCGACGGCTTGGTCGTGTCTACGCCGACGGGGTCGACGGGCTATTCGCTGTCGGCTGGCGGACCCATTGTGGTGCCGACGGTGGAGAGCATCGTGCTGACGCCGGTGTCGCCGCATACACTGGCCATGCGCCCGCTGGTGCTGCCGCCCAACGTCGAAGTGAAGGTGCGTGCGGATGATGGACCGGAAGAACTTTTGGTAACGATCGACGGACAGGTTGGTACTACCTTCACCGGTGGGGAAACGCTGGTGGTTCGCCGCGCCCGCAGCTCGGTGCAGATCGTGCGCTTCCCCGGTACCACGTTCTTCACGCGTTTGCGTCGCAAGCTGGGATGGGGTGGACTCTCCGAGCGAGACGGCGAAACCGCCTGATCCTGTCGGCTCTCATCGGGAACTCCGATGCTCGTTGAACTGCGCATCCGCAACGTTGCGGTCATCGATGCAGTCACCCTGCCACTCGCAGGGGGACTGAACGTACTCACTGGCGAAACCGGCGCCGGGAAGTCGCTCATTATCGGAGCCCTCGGCATGCTGCTCGGTGAGCGCACCGCCGCGGATCGTGTGCGGAGTGGCACGGAGAAAGCCTCGGTCGAAGGCGTCTTCGACATCCGCACGCAGAGCGCACTGCGACGGCTGCTGGATGAGCGTGGCATCGAGGCCGACGATGATCTGCTCGTCCTCAAGCGCGAAGTGAGTAGCGCCGGTCGGTCTCGCGCGTGGATCAATGGGTCGACGGTCACCGCTGCCGTGCTCGCCGAGATCGGCGCGCGTCTGGTCAGCGTGCATGGCCAGCATGACTCTCGTCAGTTGGTCGACGCCGAGCATCAACGCGATGTGCTCGATGCGTACGTGCAGGCGACCAGCGTCCGTCAGCAGGTGGCTGATGCACACGCGCGCGTGCTCGCACTTCGGGCGCGCGAACGTGAACTCGAGCAGCGGCGACAGGACGCCGCGCGCCGCGCCGATTACTTGCGATTCGTCGTTCGCGAAATCGAGGACGTGAACCCGGTGTTGGGTGAGGACGAGGCACTCGACGGCGATATCCGTCGGTTGTCACACGCGGAGGAGCTCCAGGGGCTCGCCGCGCAAGCGGCGGCGGCGATCAGCGGCGATGACCGCGCGGCGCTGACGCAGCTGGCCAGCGTCCGTCGCGCACTCGCATCGCTGACGCGCATTGACCCGGATCTCGAACGGCTTCAGGCTGGATTCGATGCGGCGGTGTATGCGCTCGACGAATTGGCGTCGGAGCTCGAGCAATACGCCGACACGGTGGAGGCCGATCCGCAGCGCTTGCGCACGCTCGAGCGACGGCGTGATCTCCTGCTCGGCGTGCTTCGCAAGTATGGTCCAACCATCGAAGAGGTCATTGCCACCGGCGCGACATCACGCGCGGAGCTGGATCTGGTGGATAGCGGTACCCTCGATCTGGCCGCCATTGGCGAAGCACGCGGAGCCGCCGAAGGAGCGCTGGCGGAAGCCGCAGCCGAACTCACTCGATTGCGTCAGACGGGCGCGCTCAAATTCGGGCGGTCCGTCTCTCAGCTGCTCCCGGAGCTCGGAATGCGGGAGGGGTGCGTCGAGGTGCAGCTGGTGCCGCTCGATCACGTCGGTGCGTCGGGCGCTGAGGCTGTCTCGTTCGTCGCCGCGCTCAATGCCGGCAGTGAACGCCGGCCGCTGTCGCGCATTGCCTCAGGCGGTGAGTTGTCGCGCGTGATGCTTGCGTTGAGCACCGTGCTGGCGCAGTTGCAGCAGGTACCGACCTTGGTGTTCGACGAAGTCGACGCCGGTGTAGGTGGCGCCGTGGCCTGGCAAGTGGGAGCGCTCATGCGCCGCGTCGCGTCGCACCATCAGGTGCTCGCCATTTCGCATCTGGCGCAGATCGGGGCGCGTGCCCATCACCACATTGTCGTGCACAAAAGCGCGGTGGGAACGGTCACGACGTCCGATACCACCGTGGTGATGGACGAAGCGCGCGTGGTGGAGATTGCGCGTATGCTGGGCGGGGATGCCGACCGGGAAGTCAGTCGCGCCCACGCGCGTGAGCTGTTGCAGCGGGGAGGCGAAGACGTCGCGGCGACCGCGCCAGATGCGGCAGACGAAGGGGCGGCGCCGCGACGCAGCGGTCAGCGCCGCGGGAAGCCGGTGTAAACGCGAAGCTCTAACCGATCCGTCGACGCGGCAGGAACCACGCCCCCCGACGCGCCGAGTGGTCGGGTGTGCGTGTAACTGACTTCGGCCGGAAAACGGGAGCGGCCACGCGCGTAGCTGCTGAGCGTGGAGAACGACACGCCAAAGGCGGCTGCGCTCACCGTGCGTGACGCGACGTCGAGTTGGGTGGCGCTCGCGGGGGCGGTACCTTCACCGCCCGCGTCGTAGCGGTCAGCCCCCCAGTAGCGCACGAGATACCCGGCAGAGACGCCAAAGAACTGGCCAAAGGAAAGGCGTGGGGCGAGTTCGAGCTCCAGGCGGTTACCCAGCGTGCGTGCCGCGCTGACCACCGATGTGCCGGACGCGAAGGTGGTGCTTTCGTCGACAAACGGAACGCGCATCGCGACGCGGTCCCCGAAGGGCCTCACGGCACGAACCGTGGCACTCATCCACGCCCGGTCGTTGAAGAGGACATCGGTGGTGCTCCGCACCAACAGGGCCGCGGCACCTTCGCCAATGGGAACGTCGAACGCGTCTTCGGTGCGATCGGCGCCTGCCGTACCGAATCGCCATCCTACCGTCACGTTACTGCGAATGCCGCGCGTCGGTGTCAGCAGTCGCTTGAGTTGATCACCGT
>CANGXD010000190.1 GCA_947457545.1 Gemmatimonadaceae bacterium | reverse complement strand
TTCACCGCCGACATTGGCGGCCGTTCGGCGGTGCTTCGCGCGGATCTCACCGGGAAGTCGGCACCGAAGGAATTGGTGAGCGGACGCCGGCAGCTCCGCGGCGCGAGCTATGACGCTGCTGGTGCGACGATGGCGTTTGTGGCCACCACGCAGACGAGCCCCACGGAACTGTACGTCGCCAAGGCCGACGGCACCGGTGAGCGGAAGCTCACCGACTTCAACAAGGACGTGAATGCCGACGTCGTGTGGAGCGACGCGGAGCGCTTCACGTACAAGAGCGTGGGGAATCTCGAGATCGAAGGCTGGCTCATGAAGCCGTATGGCTACGAGGCCGGCAAGAAGTATCCCATGGTCATCTACATTCACGGCGGGCCGCACTCGGCGTACGGTGAGGGCTGGTTCGACGAATTCCAGAACCTCGCCGCGCAGGGAATGTTCGTGCTCTTCACCAACCCGCGTGGGTCGAGCGGTTACGGGGCCGACTTCACGTACAGCACGCGTGGCCGGTGGGGTATGGAGGACTACGAAGACCTGATGAAGGCCGTGGATATCGTGGCGGCGCGCCCCGATGTGGACAGCACGCGCATGGGCGCCACCGGCGGTTCGTACGGTGGCTTCATGACCACGTGGATGGCCACGAAGACCGATCGCTTCAAGGCCATCGAAACCGATCGCACCATTACCGACTGGACGTACTGGTATGGCGCAAGCGATGCGCAGGGGCTCACCGAGTTCGAGTTCTACGGCAAGCCGTGGGACAACCAGGCGCTCTACGACACGCTCTCGCCCATTCGCTACGTGAGCAAAGTGAAAACGCCCATGCTCATTGTGCAGAGTGAAGAAGATCACCGCACCCCCATGGGGAGCGCGGAGATCTGGTTCATGTCGCTCAAGAAGCAGGGCGTTCCGGTGGAGCTGGTGCGCTATCCGCGCAGCAACCACGACCTGAGTCGCACGGGCGAGCCGTGGTTGCTGGTGGACCGACTGGGCCGGCTACGGCAGTGGTTCGGCTACTGGCTGCAGGGCGCTCAGACGGCGAAGCAATAAAAGAGACCGTTCCCGCCGGTCGCCTGCAGCTCCTTCTGTCCGCATCCGCGCGACGGATGTGAGAAGACCCAGCTGGTGGGGTTCACACCGCCGCCTTGGCGGTCGTGATGCCCCACCGACGCGCTGCCGGTCGCGCCGTTGCCGGTCCAGTTGCTGCAGGTACTGTCGTCGGTGCCGGGCTGCACGCGTCCGTCGAGCGTCGAGCCCGTGAGAATGTCGTGCATGTTGGGCGTGTCGCCGCGGCCGTTCACGATGGCGCCCTTTTCCGTCAGGCTGTTCTCTTTCGACAGCTTGTTCGCATCGCTGTGCAAGTCATCGACGCTGGTGGCCACGACGACGCCCTTGGCGTTCTTCCATGGGCCTTTGCCAATGCGATCGCGGGCGTTGACCGCAGACGCGCCGCCAACGGCCTGCTGACTCAGATAGGCGTGCCACGTCTTGCCGCGCACGCCGGCCGCTTCGGCGAGCGTGGCGCAGTGCTTGTCGGCGCCGGCCAGGCCACCAAGGTTGGCGCCATCGCCAGACCCAACGCTGGTGATGAAGAACGACATGTCCTGCTGCGCAAATACCGGCAACGGACGGGCAGGCGTCGACGACAGCGAGGCCGCCATGACGACAACAGGAAGCGAAAGCATCAGCATGAAAACGACTCCTTGAGCAGGTGAATGAGACTGCGGTTAGCGAGGGAGCAGCTGCACGATATCCGCCGTGTACGCCTTCACGGCGCGCGGTGAGTAGGGAAGTGGCACGAATTGATTGCGTGCCCAGAGCGGAAACAGGTTGGTATAGAACGGGCTGCGCGGATCACCGCTCTGCCCCGGCGTGTTGGTCGCGATGGCACGGTCCCAGTCTGCGAGGTCCATCACCACCCGCAAGCTGGCGCCGGCGGTCTGGTTGTCCGTGTTCGACGAGGCCAGCAGCGTTTGCGCGTAGCCGCCACGCGGCAGCGGCCCGGGGGAGAGCACGGCCTTGAGTGAATCGGTGACGATGCCATCGAGTGGGTGCGCAATGCGGGCGTAGTGCATGCGCGCATCGCCGTAGCGCCACGTGCTCATGTCGTCGCCAAAGCGTTTGCGCAGGTCGCTCACGGCTTCGTTGAAGGCGCGGAAGAGAATGAAGTTGCGTGCGTCGACCGGACGTTCGCCGAGGAGTGAGTCGGGCCGCGTGAGCCACTGGATGGTGCGGCTCAGCGGGACGGTGCGCATGACCGGCCGCATTTCGAGCGGCAAGACAATGTCGGCGGTGTGCGTGAGCAATCGCCGTTCCCACGCCGCATAAATGGCGGCGGCGCGCGAGTCGGCGGTGAGCGCATGGTTCCACTGCAGCAGCGTGTCGCGGGCTGCCTTCGACGCGGCTGACGTGAAGGTGACATCCCGCAGCAGCGGCACCAGCTCTCGCGAAGCAATCGCGACGGCATCGTGTTGCAAGGCGCCGGAACTCTGCACCGTGGCCGCCGTGGTCGTATCGAGGACTTCGTGCACCCGGTCGTGACGGAAGGGCTCGGCCCAGCTGCGCGCCAAGGCATCGAAGCGTGTGTACGAAGGCGCCACATTGAAGGCGTTGGCCGTGCCCACGAAACCGCGCGCCGGATTGGTGACGTGCGGTAGCTGCGCGATGGGGAGCAAGCCGCCCCATTCGTAGCGACCATCGCCCGGCACCGGCATGAGCCCGTCCCAGTTACGACGCACTGGGGCCGCACCGGCCGCTTGCCAGCCAATCGTGCCGCTCGTGTCGGCCCAGATCCAGTTGAGGGCGGGCATGCGCGCATACGTCAGCGCGGCGCGTGCCTCGTTCCACGTGGTCGCCTGATCGAGACGCAACGACGCCAAATAGGGGGCGCCACCCACTTCGAGCCATCCCGCGCGCAGCGCCACCGCCACGTGACGCACGCTGTCCACATAGAGCACGGGCCCGTGTCGCGTGTATTGCAAGGCCACACTCACCGCCGGCGCATTCTTCACGACGACGCTGTCGCGCCAAGTGGTGAAAGGCACGAAGGCGCCGCGATACCGATATGCGCTGTTCGAGGCGTTCAGCTGGTACACATACAGGTCTTCGCTGTCGATGCCGAAGATCGTCAGCCCCCACGCGCCATGCTGATTGTGGCCAATGGCCACGCCCGGGATGGCCGGCTCACCGCCGCCAATGACATCCCACCCCGGTGCCTTGAGATGCACGAGGTACCGCAGGGAGGGAACGGCAATCGTGCGGTGCGGATCGTTGGCGACAATGGGTCGCCCACTCGCGGTTTTCTTGCCGCTGATGACCCAGCTGTTGCTCTCCCACCGGTCGGCGTCGCGGCCACCGCTGCTATCGGTGGCGGGAGTGGTGGCCTTGCGCCACGAGGTGGCGACTTCGTCGGCGCGGAACGACGGCGCGCTGCGCGAT
This sequence comes from Gemmatimonadaceae bacterium, assembly GCA_947457545.1. GTDB lineage: Bacteria > Gemmatimonadota > Gemmatimonadetes > Gemmatimonadales > Gemmatimonadaceae > Gemmatimonas. The sequence continues at coordinate 3,523 of CANGXD010000190.1, read as the reverse complement.
CCGTTATATGCGGCAAGCAGCTGGGCGTCGGTCGCGCTTCCCACCAGCTGCGCCACGACCGAATCGAGCACCAACTTCACATTCGCGGGCTCGAAGCGGCGGCGGCGCTTCACGGCTTCACTGCCAATGCCGCGCACCGCGCGCGCCAGCGATGACTCATCGCCGGCATTGCTCGCCAAGGCGTTGTGACGTGACACGACGACGGCCGGCGTCCAATGTCCCGGCGTAATCCCCAGCGCCGCCAAATCGGGAGGCATGAGCGACGGCTCCGCGCGCACACGATCCACCCACGCGTTCACTCCGTCGACGAACGCCTGAATGATCTGTGCTCCACGCGGATGATAGTGTGCCAACTCGGCGTTCATATCGCCGCGATAGCGCATGAGCCGCGCCGCACGATCGCGCGCTACCCAGCGCGGCCCCAGTGCCTCCGACATGGTGCCGGTGGCTTGGCGCCGCCAGAGCTCCAGCTGAAACAGACGATCGCGCGCTGCGCTGTATCCCTGCGCGAAGAACAGGTCGTGCTCGTTCTGCGCTTCGATGTGCACCACGCCAGCGCTGTCGCGTGTGAGCGTCACCGGTGCCGTGAGTCCGGCGGTCATCACGGGCGTCGATTGCGCCAGCACCGTGTTGCTCAACAGGGCGGTGCCTATCGCCAGCGCCGTGGTTCGCAATGCCCGTTGCATCAGGTTCGCTCCGCTGGTGTAAGTGCGGCCGCAAACTCGGCGACGATTTCCGACGCTGGCCGGATATCGTGAATGGCGTCGACGCTGCGACCGGCCTGCCAGTAATCGCTGTTCGCGCCTTCGACACTCGATTGCTTGAGCTGGCGCAGCGAACGCAGCGCGTAGAAGGTGCGGATCCAGTGCTTCGTCTTGCGTCCGCGAAAGAGCATCTTCGCGAAGGGCCCCACGGTGGTGCCAAGACGCTGCACGTAGGGCGTCTTGATCACCGACACCGGCACGCCAGTAAGTCGTTCGGTGAGTACCACGTCGTTCGACGTGGCGTCGACGATGGCCTGCTTGTAACGCTGGTCGGAATTGCACTCGGTCGTCGCAATGAAGCGTGTGCCGAGTTGCACACCGGCGTAGCCCATGTCGAGCAGGGCACGGAACTGCGCCGGCGAACCGACGCCGCCAGCGGCAACTACCGGAAGCCCGAGGCCGCTCACTTCGTCGAGCAGCGCGCGCGCGTCGCGCGAGCCGGTGTGTCCGCCCGCCTCGCGGTTGACCGCCACAAGACCGTCAACGCCACCGTCTCGCCCCTTGAGCGCCCACTTCAGTTCGGTGATGTCGTGATACACCACGCCGCCTGCCGCATGCACGCGGTCGCAGACCCATCGCGGGTTGCCCAGCGACGTGAGGAAGAACCGCACCCCTTCTTCGAGCGCCGTTTCCACCCAGCGCACCATGCGGTTGTGATAGGTCTTGCTGGAGGCTTCGATAAGGGCGTTGAAGCCAATGGGCGCGCCGCCGCTCAGCGTATTGATCCGCCGCAATCCTTCGCGGAAGTCGTAGCCGTGCACGTACGTGAGTGAAATGGGTTGCACGATGCCCAGCCCGCCGGCTTTGCTGACCGATGCCACCAGTTCCGGATTGCTGCACGGATACATGGGACCGCAGATGAGCGGCACACGGATATGCGCGTGTCGCGTGAGGGCGGTGCCGGTATCCGGCGCGATGGCGCTACTGAGTGTCATGCGTCTGCCGGTGGAGAGAGACGCCAGTGCACCGTGGCGCGGGCCACGACGTCGCCGGCGACATCGGTAATGGTGGCGCCCACATCGTGCGTCATGCTCGTGGTCACCGCGGTGGGAGCATGGGCATGTGTTTCGCACACGAGACGACCGCGCGCCTTCTTGACGTACTCGATCGAGAGTCCCGTCACGATGCCACGAACACCCGGCGGCAGGGCGGTCATGAGTGCCACGCCGCTGGTCATTTCCGCGAGGTTCACCAGTGCGACCGCGTGCACCGACGCGAGATGATTACGGACCGCGCGCCGGTCGGCCAACTCCACGCGGGCGTATCCCGGACGGACGTCGGTATACACGCCGCCCACCGAACCGGTGTACGGTGCCGTTTGCCCGACGGCCCAGCTGAAAAGCCGTTTGCCAAAGGGCAGCGGGGCGAAGCGTTGCCAGTTGCGCAGCAACTGCCCACCGGGTGAGGGATTGGCGCGGGCCATTGGGGTCGAATGGGAGGGGCCGGGCGATCTCCCGGCTGGACACCAGAGAGGCTACCCCCCGGAGCGCCCGCCCGCCACTCTGTGGGCTCCTGGAAACATGTATCTTTCCCCGTCCGCCGCTGCGCATCGCCCAGCTCGGAACCCGCCCACGGTCTCGGCGGGTTCATCGACACGAACGGTCCGCTGCGCCGCGCCGTCGCCTCGCGCCTTTCGGGTTCACTCTCAGGGATTTCATGACTCCGGCACCGCTCGTCATTCTCCTCGTCGTGCAGGTGTGTCTGCTGCTGGTATTGCTCGCGCGACTGATGCCGGGATATTCCCGCCGCCCGCCCGTGGCGCCGCGCACTACGCCACGCACGGACACGACCGTCACCGTCATGGTGACGACCCTGAACGAAGTGAACCGGGTGGGACCGTGCCTCGAGGGGCTCATGCAGCAGGATGCCCCGCTGCTCGAGGTGCTCGTCGTCGACAGCCGTTCCACCGACGGGACGCGCGAGCTGGTGCAGGCCGCCTCGGCGCGCGATCCGCGCATTCGCCTGGTGACCGACGAACCGCTTCCGCCCGGGTGGGTGGGGAAGGTGTGGGCGCTCGAGAACGGACTGCGCGAAGCCAAGGGCGAATGGGTGCTCGGCATTGACGCCGACACGGTTCCGGCGCCCGGCTTGGTGGGGGCCGTCATCGATGCGGTGGAGCAGGACCGGTACGACGTCGCCAGCTTCTCACCACAGTTCCGCGACCAGACCGCCGCCGAGCGGTTTGTGCAGCCGGCCATGCTATGCACCCTGGTCTACCGGTGTGGGGCGGCCGGTGCCACGCAGCCGCCGCCCGATCGCGTACTGGCCAACGGTCAGTGCTTCATTGCGCGTCGCGACCTGCTGCTCGCCAATGGCGGATACTCCGTGTCGCGCGCCTCGTGGTGCGACGACGTGACGCTCGCCCGCCATCTCGCCGCGAACGGCGCGCGCGTGGGATTCCTCGATGGCTCACGCATCATTCAAGTGCGGTCGTACGCCTCGCTCGGCGAAATGTGGCGCGAGTGGGGACGCAGCTTCGACCTCAAGGACGCCACGCCGCTCTGGCGCCGCTGGCTCGATGTCGCGCTCGTGTGGGCGGTGCAGGCGTTGCCGCTTCCGGTGCTGCTGACACTCGGCGCTGGCATGCTGACCGGGTCCGTCGACCTGGCGACGTCGCCGAACGCGATGCTCTGGAAGGCGTTGCTGCTCGTGAACGGATCGGCGCTGTTCATCCGCTTGTTCATGCTCGTCGCCCTGAGCGGATCGTATGCGGAGCGCGGCGCGACGTTCTGGTTGTCGTGGCTGGCCGACGTGGCGGC
>CANGXD010000189.1 GCA_947457545.1 Gemmatimonadaceae bacterium | reverse complement strand
TGGCGCCGGCTGCACAGGCTACCGCCGCCGCGGCGCCCCCACCGGCGGCGTACCCTGCGGGGGGAGGCGCGGCCGGCGCGCCTGTGCAAACTTCGCTCGATGAAGACCGCCGGAAACTGATCGAGTACGGGCGTCAGCTCGACACCGAGCCGCCCACCGTCGAGAGCACGCGACGTCGTATCGAACACTGGCAGATGATCAAGCTCACGCCACCGTTCGATGCGGAGGTGGCCCAGCGCTATGATGCGGCCTTGAAAGCCCACGAGGAGGCGAAAGCCAAGGACTCCACGTCCAAGGCGACCTCCATGTCGATGGAGCAGGCGAACAAGAAGCTCGACCAGGCCGTGTATGCCCTGCGCGCCAATTCCTTTAGCGACGCCGAGTCGATCGCGGACGATATTCTGTCCAGTGATCCCAATAACGAACGGGCACGGGCTCTCAAGACGGCTGCCGTAAAGGGCCAACAGGCGACCAAGCTCAAGTACACGCTGTTCGCCCTGGGAGCCGCCGCCGTGGCGCTCTTCGCGTTCTTTGCCGCCTTCTCTGGAAAAATCTTCAAAAAGAAGGAGGGGGGCGACGAGCAGAAAGCCGAGTCCTCCAGCGGCAGCGCTTCAGCCGGCAAGGCGAAAGTGTACCTCAAGATCGTCGATGGCGTTGGCCGTGGCCGCCTGGTTGGCATTGGCGGTGATGTATTCCGGATTGGGGCGACCAGTGGAACGAGCGACGAAGATAAGAACGATCTGGTGATCAGTGACGATCAGAAATCCGTGTCGCGCTTCCACTGCTCGGTGGTCAAGAAAGGACGCGACTACTTCCTGATCGATTCAAGCCTCAACGGAACCCGTCTGAACGACAAGGCGATGGCGCGAGGCGAGAGTCACCGGTTGCGCGATGGCGACGAGTTCACGGTCGCCGATGTGGCCCTGATCAAGTTCGTGAAGACCTGATCGGAAACACGGCCGGTCAGGTCAGGGAATTGTCCACCGGTCGCGTCGGCCGGCAAATCGATCGACATGCAGGTGCAGACCGGTGCCGGCCCTATCCGGGACCCCTGCAGCAACGGCGGCCTGGATCTGCCTCCGGAGAATGTCGTCGGTGGTGAAGTCTTTGACGCGAATTCCCCGTGAACGACAGGCTGCGACAATCCACTGAACACGGTCCGTGGGCAAGTCTCGTGTGCGCAAGTCAAACGCACCGCCGCTTCCGTAGAGTGACAAGTGCTCCGCGTGATCGCGTCCGGTGACCACCAGCGCCGATCCAAAACGGCTCTGAAACTCGCGCGCCACGCTCTCGAACGCCGACGCGAAGGCTTCCGGGGTCAGGCTCGCGTTGAGGCCCACTTTCGCCAGTGAAGGCCCGCGCGGAGCACGACTGAACCGGTCCGGAATCGTCATGCGTCGTGCCTGATAGATCTCGGAGACGGCGCGCTCCAACGCCGCAATGCGAGGCGTCACCGCGGGATGCCGGTGCAACGGATGCACCTGCAAGACGGTGATCGCCGACGCGAATTCCCGTAACGCCTGCTGTGGCGCCCCGAATTCCAGCAGCGAGTTTCCACGCTCCACGTGCTCGAAGGCAAGCACCATCAACGAGTCGAGCTCTAGTGACTGCTCGACCGAAAGCTCGTTGGCGGTGCCCTGATCGACCCGCATCGCCTTGTAGAACAAGAAACCTCCGCCACCCAGCAGCACCGCGGCGAGGATCGTCAACGTCCAGGCCCGCGGAGAGATGTAGAACCCTTCTTTGAGACCGCTCCGGCGGCGGGTTGCTGGCGCAGCGGCCGCCGGGGGACGCCCTGGCACCGGCGCCGCGGCTGGCTTCTGTGCGCGTTCGTACTGGACTGAGCAGCCGGGAGCCAGAACGATCGTGGCGCCGGGCTCGATCCTCACGCCACTGCCAATCGCCTGTCCATTGACGACGGCGTCGCCGTCACCACGGACAACCCACCACCCGTCCTCACGCTCCACGAGTCCGATGTGGCGCTCGCGGACCACCGGATGCAGGAGCGTCAGCGAAGCCGACTTCCCCGACCCGATCCAAAATGGTGACGCGGAAAGAACCGCGTCACGTGGTGGCAATGGCGGGAGCGTACGAAGCCGATCCATGCAGAACCGAGAAGAGGAGACAGCAACCTGCCGGTCAGATCAGAAGCCGATCGACAGCCCGGCGCGCAGTAGACGAACCGTTCCGCTGCGATCGAGGGAAACGGTCGTGCGGCGTTCGACACGTTCTCCTGCCCCGGTAGAAATCACGCGTGTTTCTGCCTTGCGAATGGGCAGGGTGCCGTAGCCGCCCTCGAGATCGATCCCAACCCGGTTGGACAGGTGCAATCGCAGGCCGAAAACTCCTGTGATCTGCCGAGCTCGGAGCACGACCTCCGATCTCGTATCTGCTCCTGCGGCGGGGATGCCTCCCTTTGACGATCCGGCGAGCAGCCCAGCGCGTGCGCCGAGCATCAGCTCCAGCGACTTTGACAGGGGCAGATCAATGCGCGGTTCGACAAACGGCCCCGACCAAGTGATCGAATAATCGGTGCCCTTTTGGGAGTGCGAGGTGCGAACATATCCGGCGCCGAGCGAGTAGATGCCAGCGCGTGCTCGGAGCTGTGCATCGAAGCCGATACCATTGTTGGCGTCTTCTGTCCAGCGTGCATCCGCCGTGGTCGACGCCTGCTCCGCCGACGGAGCGGGCGGCACGAGGCGTTGCTGAAGCATGCCGACTTCGACACGCATCGTCGGACGCACACGCGATTCCGGGGCACGGGGTGGGGGGGGAGTTGGCCGCGGCGTAGTCGGCGCCACGGCCGGCACGGTCGTGGACAGTGTCGATGGCGCGGGTGTCGGCGTAGTCGGTACAGGAACTGCGACCGGCACCGGCACGGGTGACGGTGTGGGTTCCGGCTTCGGCGCGGCCGGAGCGCCGCCCTGCACGAACAAGTCGCTCAACTGGGCCAAACGGATGAACCCTTCGCGAGTCGCAAAGGACACAAAGACCCAGTACCCATCCCGCCGCCTCACCTTTACCGTGTCCCCGCGTACCAGAACGGCACGCACCACGCCGTTGATGGATGGCTCGTCGCGCATCTGCGCCTGGTCGGCGAGCACTACCGCAATGCTGTCCTGCGCTGAAACCCCGCGGGGAAAAGCAAGTGCCAACACGAAAATGCATACAGTGGCTGTCGCGACCGAACGCATTGTTCTGCTGAACGCCGCCGATTGATTTTCGGTTGTCCATCTGAACATCTGAGAGAACCCGGGAACTGGGGGGGAGGGGACTCGGGGGCACCAGCGGGAGGGCAGGTAGCGGTGCAAAGCCAGTCCCCAGTTAGTGCCGGTCGACACGCCGGCCTTACATGTGGGTTTTTACATCTCCGTGCTGGGCGTAAATGTCTCGCCAGAACCCGCGGATAGTTGTTGCTCCCGTCGCCAGTGTACCAGCGGAACCCGTTCCGACCACCCGGGTTGCTTCACCGCCTGCGCAAAGGCGTCGGAGAACTCCACGGTCGTCGCAGTGCGTGTCATCGGATCCGGGGCTAACGCGCGCGTGAGTATCTCGTCAACCACATCCGGCCAGCGCCGGCGGCGTCCGAACATCCGTGTCTCCAGAGGCTTTGCCCACGCCGCCACGGGCATCCGCCCCGCCAGGAGAAACGCCGCGAGCGCCGCAAGCGAAAAAACATCGGCTCTGGCGCTGGGCGGCAGTCCGAGACGCTGTTCCGGGGCCATGAAACCAGGAGTACCCGCAGCGCGACCGTCACGTGTGATGACGTGGGCGGCATTGTCCATGTCACGCGCAAGGCCGAAGTCCAGAAGTCGAAGCTCGGCCCCCGAAATCATGACATTGCTGGGCTTTACGTCCCGATGAACAATACCAAGCAGGTGCACGTGCGCCAGCACATCCGCTAATTGCGCGATCCATACAGCGGCGGTGTGCGGCTCACACCGACCGTTTTGCTCTATCCATCGGTGCAATGAGCAGCCATTCACGAATTCCATCGCCATCCACGCGTAATCCGCCTGCTCGCCTACGGCGAACGTCCGGACCGCGTTCGGATGGCTGATACGCAGCGCGTTCGACGCCTCGCGAGCAAACCGCCGGCGTGCCATGGAATCCGCGCCATCGGCCGCACGCAGAAGTTTGACCGCGTACGTGTTTCCGTCGTGCTGACCGGACGCGACATGAATGACGCCCATTCCACCACGACCAATCACATCGCCGAGCAGATAACGACCGCCAACCAGCATTCCTGAGTCGTTCATCTACGCACGAGCGGGTCGACTGCTTCAGGCACCTGCGCACTCTGGATCAATCGTGGCCTTGACCGGACAGGACGTGAGATGAGGCGGTCGCGAAGATTTGGCGTCACGCGGATGACTGGTATTCTACTTCGTGGAGGGCATCGCGAAAGCACGTACCGCGCCCAGACCCAGAACGGGAGAGGCGAGGGATCCGGACCGGGATCGTGTCGCGCCGGCCAGCATCCGCAGTTCGACATCTTTTCCCGTTCTCACCGACGCCCAGGCGTGAAGCTCCGCCACGGCACCGCCACCGGTCGCCACACCTCCGCCACCGGCAGCGCCGATGAGGCCTTCAACGCCGGTGCGCCATCGACGATCCCCCTCTGTGGCGATCCCCACACCGAACAAGCCGATGGCATACGCTCCCGCGGCGCCACCGAAGGCACTATGTCCCTGCACCGTCAAATAGCGACCAGACGATGCATATCGGCCGATCGACAGGCCCATCGTCTGCAACGACTGCGTCGTTCCGCCTGTGCGCGCCCCACGCCCGAAGTGCAGCAGAACCGGTGACCACTCTACCCGACCAAGATGCACGGTATCCCTGGACGCGGGCGCCAACGGCATCGAGATGGCCACCCCTCTCGACATACCGCGCAGTGCTGACCCCAACGCTTTCTGTGCCCCTACCTCAGCACGTAGTCTCAGCTGACGCGGCAGTATCAAAGACGCCGTCAGACTTCCGCGTACCAAACCGCCGGATCCCATGGGCACCGCCCCTCCGCCTCCCGCGCCGAGGGCGGCACTCCCGCCAAGTTCCACATGTGACACCACGGGCACATGGACGTGGATGACTGAGAGCACTTCCATGTAGCCCGCGGCATCGCCATACGCAGCCCCTCCGGTCTCCAGTCCTCCGGCAAACTCAAGCGCATGGAATTGGCCGAGGGCACGTGTCGCGCGGGCGCCGACGATGGCAATCGTTCTGGGCGTACTCCCCACGCCGCGTAAAGTCGTTCGCGAAGAGGTAACACTGATGTCGTCGATGCCCAGCCCGGCGCGCCCCATCGCACTCACGCGTTGTCCGACATGTGCGGCAGATGCATACCGAAACAGTTCATCGCCCTCCAGGGCAACGCCGAATTGCCCACTGCTTATGTCACCAGACGGAAAGTGCGCATACGTCGCTTGGACCCCGAGGCGCCAACCGGCAACCGGCACCCACGCGGCCACTGAGGGCCTCAGGACGAGACCATCACCGACGGGCGCGGCAACACCACCCCCCCCGCCGACAGCGAGACCCGCATCAATTGCAATTGGACCAACCGGGCGGCTGATCCGGCCCTCGGCGCCAAGCACGAAAAAACCACCTCGTCGCCCCGTGACGCCACTGAGCACGAGCGGCCCTACGTACATTCGCGGGCGGACCTCGAAGAGCAGGGACTTACCCAGAAGCCCCAGCGGCTCGCCCTCGGGGAGGCGGATCGTCTCGAAGCTGAGTCCGACCCGCAGAGGGGACTGATGCACCGCGACATTGTGCCAACCACTCTCTGCAATGGTCTGGGCGGGAATGCCTACCGGCCTCAGCAATCCGATCGCTCCCAGCACCACAAGCCATGGCCACATCCGATTCACGGTGCTGCCCTGCGCCAAGTTGAGTGAACGCCGCCTACTGTACCGGCTTCTGCGAGAGAACGAATGATACAAGCTGAGTGAGCTCAGAGACATTTGGCACCCTCGCCCACTCCTTGACGACGAGCACCCGATCCCAGGGGTCGATCGTCACGTGCCGCCCTTCCCGCGGGGCGTCGGGGTCCAGCGCAATCCACGCCTGCCAGAGCGTCAGCCCCTGCGCGTTGAGGGCGACGCCGTGCGCGTCCTCCCAGGTGGATGCGCGAGGGTCTGCGAAGAACGCCGCCAGGCGGCCTTTACTGAAGTCGCGGAGTGGCTCACCGAGTGAATCAGTGAACTGGTCCAGTGCGTAGATCATGAAGCGGAATACGGAGGGAAGCCGCGCGAGACATCGCTCAGCCGTGTCATAGGGGAGACGGCAAACGCGCGCCGAAGTAACGATGAACTACGCTTCACCGCATTCCAGTTGTCGCATATTCACCGGCGTAGTGACGCGACACGCCATCACGAGGTATGGCCTCCTGAACCGCTCATCGAGGCACTCATGTATCGCGCAGCATTGCTGACCCTTGCCGCACTCGCCGTCTTCTCAACCGGGTGCGAGCGCACGCCCGTCGACGCCGACGGCACCGTCGACCCGCCGCGCAACGGCATCGTGGCCGGCACACTCGAAGTCACGGCCAGGCGCCCGAATCTCACCCTGCGCAACACCACCGAGTTCATCGTCGGTTACATCATCGTGGACAGCGAGATGGCGACCATTGCCCTCTTCCCGCCGTGCGGGAACAGCTGCCCCACGCTCGTGCAGGGGGCGAGCATCGTGGTGCCGTACAGCGCCATCAGCGGCTACTCGACCGCCTCCAAGAAAGCCAACGTGCTCTGGTTCAAGTACCAGCGCAACGCCGACGGCACGCTCAAGCCCATCGAGGGAGTGAACGTGGCGCAGGTGACGCTCTAACGCTCGGATTGCTCGTCCGTGTCCACGCTCTCCGACGCGACCACCTTTCGCCGCGTGCTGTTGCAGGCACGGCAGGGCGATCGCGTGAGCTTTGCGCAGCTCGTGGAGCATTACCATCCGCGCGCCATGCGCTTTGCGTTGCAGATGCTGCGCCATCGCGAAGAC
>CANGXD010000188.1 GCA_947457545.1 Gemmatimonadaceae bacterium | reverse complement strand
GATCTCGAGAGCGCGGTGACGTACATGAAGTCCCTGTCATTCGTGGACGCGTCGCGTTTCGGCATCTGGGGGAGCAGCTACGGTGGCACCCTCACGGTGTATTCGCTGCTCAAGAAGCCCGGACTCTTCCAGGCCGGTGTCGCCGCTGCTGCCGCTGTCGATCCGTTCCAGTTCGGCAGCGACGATGTGGCCATCGTGCGCCGTCCGCAATCACACCCGGAGACGTTCAAGCGCGGGGCACTGCAATACGCGGGCAACCTGCGCGATCATCTGCTGCTCATTCACGGCATGCAGGACGACGTGGTGCCCTTTGCGAGCATCGTCGCCATGGCCGAAGAGTTCATGCGGCTCGGCAAGGACTTCGACTTCGCGATGGCGCCGGCGGCGACACATGGCTGGACGCAGCGGCCGTACTACGCGCGGTATCTCATGAACAAGCTGGTTACGCACTTCGATCGGCATCTCGGCGCTGGCCCGCGCTGATGCGCGCCGAACACTCGCCCACCTCTTCCGGGTTCTCCATGCTTGCCCATGCTCGCCCGCCCATTGTCCGACTGCTGTCGTTCGCGTTCACTGTTGCTTTGCTGGGCGCACCGCGCAGGCACAAGAGCCGTATGCGTGGCGCGACTCGCTCGTGTTTCACACCTTTTCAATCGCCGCTGTCGATCCGCGCACCGGTGAGGTGGGGGTCGCGGTGACCACGCGGGTGCCCTGCGTGGGCAATGGCGTGCCGTGGGTGCGCAAGGGCGTCGGTGCGGTGGCGACGCAGGCGAGTACGCGCACCGAGTACGGCATCGAACTGCTCGACGCGCTCGCCCGAGGCGAGGCCCCCGATGCGGCGCTCAAGCGCGCGCTCGCGGCAGACAGCGGATTTCAGTCACGACAGGTGGCCGTGATTTCGGTCGACGGTCGTTCGGCGCAGCACACTGGTACGGGCCCGAACGCGTGGGCGGGTCATCGTGCCGGAAAGAACTACGTGACACAGGGGAATATTCTGGTGGGTCCCGAGGTGATCGAGGCGGTCGCCAAGAGCTTCGAAGCGAGTGAGGGCACCCCGTATCATCTGGCCGACCGACTCATCACGGCGCTCAATGCGGGTTTCGTGCTGGGCGGTGACAAACGCCACGGACTGCGCACCTCGGCGGCTGTAGTCGTAGCCGACTCACGCCCGGGTATGTCGCGCCGCAGCGATGGTCAGACGGCGAACATCAATGTCTGCGAGCACGCCGATCCGGTAGGAGAGCTCCGACGTATCTATGACGCCGTATCGCAGACGCTGGGGTATCGTACGCTCGAGCAGTTCTCGGGCGGCGATGTGTATCAGCTCAAGGTGATGCTGAACGCACTTGGCTTCTACAAGCGTGGCGAGCCCGTTCCCGCGCGTGGTCCCGACGCGAATGTGTACACGGCCGAGACGGTGGCCGCCGTGGATGCGTTCCGTGCGAGTGAGAAGATGGGCACGCCCGCGGTTGGTGGCTCACCCGCCGGCCTGGTCGACGCCGAGACGGTGGCGCGACTATGGGCCGCGCTGGAGCGCGCCGGCAAGGCGACGGCGGTGCGTCAGCAGCTGCTGGATGTCACGATGGTGCGACGGTAGGGCGCGCCTTCGCGGCCAAGGCAACGCGTTCGGTCGTACCCGGAAACCGGGGTCCACCGCTCGACGTATGGCCCCGCATGCAGTCGACGTCTTCCGGCTCGTCACCTCTCCCCACACGCCCTGATTCCATGCGCCGTTCGCTACCACTCGCGCTGTTCGTTGGCACCCTGCTGATCACCCCCGCGCATGTCGCCGCACAACAGTCAGCGGCCCGCGACACTGCGCGCACGGCCCCGGCCGCACGCCCCGCCGATGTCGAAAGCATCGATGCGATCATGCGGGCGGTCTACGACGTCATTTCCGGCCCGGCCGGTCAGGCACGCGACTGGAATCGCTTCCGCTCGCTCATGGCGCCCGGTGCACGGCTCATTCCCACCGGTAAGCAACCGAATGGCGCGGGCGTCCTGCGCGTGTGGACCGCCGAGGAGTACATCGCGAACGCCGGCCCGCAGCTCGAGCGGAGCGGCTTCTTCGAGCGCGAGATTGGCCGCAAGCTCGAACGCTACGGCAATGTCGTGCACCTCATGAGTGCCTACGATTCCAAGCGCGCGCTCAATGATCCCGCGCCGTTCGCGCGTGGCGTAAACTCCTTCCAGCTGTTCTTCGACGGCACGCGCTGGTGGGTGGTCACGATCTACTGGGAAGCCGAGACGCCGGGCAATCCCATTCCGCCGGCGCTGCTCTTCGCGAAATAATCGCGTATGCTTGACGCGCGCTTCAGCACGCACACCTGACCCGTCCGGACCATGGCTACGTCGCTCTACACGCCCAGCAGCACCGCACCCGCGAGCTCCGTCGGGGCGGCACAGGCGATTCCACTGCACCTGGCAGCCGTCGTCCTCGGCGCCACCAGTATTCTGGTCGGCCTCATCTGGGACATTTCGTGGCACATGACCATTGGCCGCGACACGTTCTGGACACCGGCGCACATGGCCATCTACTTCGGTGGAACGCTGGCCGGTCTTTCGTGCGGCGCGCGGGTTCTCGCGAATTCGTTCTGGCGCGCGGAGACACACGCCACCGACGGCGTGCGGTTGTGGCGCTTCTTCACCGGTCCTATCGGCGGTTGGATCTGCATCTGGGGCGCGCTCGCCATGCTTACGTCGGCGCCCTTCGACGACTGGTGGCACAACGCCTACGGGCTCGATGTGCAGATTCTGAGTCCGCCGCATGTCGTGCTGCTCACCGGGTTGTTCGGTATTCTCATCGGCGCGCAGACGATGGCCGTGTCATCGCAGAACGTCGAGGGCGATACCACGTCGCGGGCGACCGTTGTGGCCTTCGCGAGCGGCGTATTGCTGACGCTCGCCGCTATCGCGGCCACCGAATACAGCGAGGTGGACATCATGCACAACTCGCTCTTTTACATCGTGGCCGGCGCGGTCTACCCCCTGTTTCTCGTGGCGGCGTCGCGCGCATCGCGCCTGCGTTGGCCTGCGACTGCGACAGCGGCGTTCTACATGAGCATCATGGCCGTGCAGCTGTGGATCTTTCCGTTGTTCGGCGCCACACCCAAGCTCGGTCCCATCGGGCATGAGGTCACGCACATGGTGCCGATGAACTTCCCCCTGCTGCTCATCGCGCCGGCGCTGGCCATCGACCTCGTGCTGCAGCGCATGGCGCATCGTAACGCGTGGCTCACGTCGCTCTTGCTCGGCGTGTCGTTCATGGTGGCGTTCCTGGCGGTGCAGTGGCCGTTCGGGTCGCTGCTCGCCACGGAGATTGGTCGGCATCCATTCTTCGGCGGGGGCTTTGCTCCGTACAGCGTGCCGGCTGAATGGCTGGTGGGACCGCGTGATTTCTGGATCGACGACGGTGGTGTCGTGGTTGCCCTCACCAAGACGGCGACCTACGGTGTGCTCGCCGCTGTGATTTCGGCGCGTGTGGGTCTGGCGTGGGGCGGATGGCTGCGTGAGGTGAAGCGATGAACGTTCGCGGCCGATTCGTATCACTGCTGATGCTCTCCGCATTGTGGCTGACCAGCAGTGCGCATGTGGGGAGCACCATGGTGGTGCAGGATGGCGTGGCGGGGCCTTACGGATTGCGCGTGCTTGTGCGTCCGCCGGCGGTGATCCCCGGCTTGGTGGACGTGGTCATTCGCACCACGACCCCATCGACGCGTCCGTCGGCCGTCACGGTGCAGCCTGCACTCTGGCGTTACGGCACCAAGGGCGCCCCCGCTCCCGAAGCGGCACCGGCTGTCCCGGGCGAGCCCGGCACGTTCCAAACGCAGATCTGGATCATGAGTAGCGGCTCTTACGCCATTCACGTGGCGGCAACCGGGCCGGCGGGCAGTGGCACATTCATCGTGCCGTATACCAGTGCCGCCACGGCCACGCTCGGCATGCCCGACTGGCTTGGCTGGGTGCTGGCAGCGCTCGGCGCGTTCCTGGTGTTCGGACTGGTGTCGGTCATTGGCGCGGCGTCGCGTGAAGCCACGCTGCCCGCAGGACTCACCCCAGATGGACCGCGCTATCGTCGTGCACGATTTGCCTCGGCGATGGCGTTCGTGATGCTCGCCGTCATGGTGACCGGTGGATGGAAGTGGTGGACGGCGGTGGAAGCCGACTACCGGGATGCCCTGCTTCGTCCGGTGCGCGCCGAGGGCACGGTGAGTGCGGGTGCCGAGCGCACACTGACGCTGACGGTCACCGACAGCTCGTGGCGCTTTGCAAAGCCCGGTGAGCGCTTGCGTGGCGGGCAAAGCACACCGCTCATGCCCGACCACGGAAAGCTGATGCACCTCTTTCTGGTAGAGGCGGGCGGCGCGGGTGCGGTGGCGCATTTGCATCCGGTCCGCCGCGACGAGCGGACGTTCACCACGCCACTCACCGCCGTGCCTGCGGGGACGTACTGGCTGTTTGCCGACGTGGTGCACGAGAGCGGGGCGACGCGCACGATTGTCGATACGGTCACGGTGGCGGCCGGTGAATCGTCGCCAAACGCTGATGGCGACGACGCGTGGTCGCTGTTGCCACCCACGGTCAATGCGGGCGCGGCAGCGCTGAGCGACGGCGCCACCTTCGCGATCGCGCTCGACAAGACGCCGGCGGTGGGGAGCGACGTGGTGATCACGGCGCGTCTCACCAATGCCGATGGATCTCCCATGCCGTTGGCGCCGTGGCTCGGCATGGCCGGCCACGCGATGCTGCTGCGTACCGACGGTGGGGTGTTCATGCACTTGCACCCTATGGGTACCGGTTCGATGGCGGCGCAGGAGCGGTTGGTGCGGCGCGAAGCGGGCGATACGGTCATGCATGGGGATTCGCAGCCGCCCGCAGCGATGGGCGACATGCATGCGATGCACGGGGCAGGCGCGGCCTCAGTGGGTGCGAGTGCGGTCGCAGCGCAGGGCGTGGTGAGCTTTCCTGTCGCCATTCCGTCGGCTGGGCGCTATCGCATCTTCGTCCAGGTGCGGCGCATGACTGGCGTTATCGAGACGGCGGCGCTGGACGTGGTGGTGCCGGGGTAGCGGCAGTGTGGATCGGAGGCGGCTTTGTGCAGGCGAACCGCGCGATATGTGACGAACTCAGCGGGAAACCGTGGGCGTACGTAGTTTCGCACATGATCCTTCGCCTGCTCTCCGCGCTCGCCGCGTTGGTCCTCGTCCCCACGCTCGCGCGTGCCCAGAAAGAGGACACGCGCCTTCGCGTTTTTCTCGATTGCCAGAACACGCAATGTGACCGGAATTTCTTCATTACCGATCTGCCGTTCGTGCTCTTCACGCAGGATCGGTTGGATGCCGACGTGCACTTGCTCATTACGCGTATCGGAACGGCCGCCGGGGGTGGCGAGTACACGCTGAGTTTCGTGGGCCAGAAGCGCTTTGCCGCGCGTATCGATACGCTGGTGACGTTCCTGCCGCCAAATACCTCGGAAGACATGCGGCGTCGTGAACAGGCACGCGTGGCCAAGATCGGTCTTGCGCCGTTCGCCATGCGCCTGCCGAATGCGAACCGCTTCTCCATTCGCTACGACGCCCCCAAAGATGCTCCGGCGGCTCCCAGAATGACCACGCTCAAGGATCCGTGGAACTTCTGGGTGTACCGGTTGCGACTCAACGGGTCGGGGAGCGCCGAGAGCCGCAACAGCAACTACGAAGTCAACGCGAATGTGAACGCATCGCGCATTACGGAAGACTGGAAGATTACCGCCAACGCGCGCAACGAATATCGCGCCAACCGGTTTCAGCTCTCGAGTGGTGCCGATCGGCGTTTCGTGCTGCGCTCGGCCGACGCCAATACGCGTGTGGTGAAGACGGTCACGGACCACTGGTCTGTGGGGAGCAATCTGAGCACCGGGTACTCCGAGTTCCGCAACACGCAGGCGAGCGTGGCAGCCGATCTCTCGGCAGAGTACAACTTTTACCATTGGCGTGAAGCGACGAGCCGTCAGCTGCTGGCGGTGTTCTCGGTGGGGCATCGCTACTTCGACTATTACCAGCCCACTATTTTCGGCGTCACGGCGGAAAACCGGCCGGTGGCGCGCGTGATTCTGGCCACCGAATCTCGCCAGACGTGGGGGAACATTGACGGCTCCATCCGCTACACGCGGTTCCTGCACAACAACAACACGTACAGCATCAGCGCGAACGGCCGCACCAACATCCGGCTCACCCGCGGCTTGTCGCTCGAGCTGCGCGGCGACGCCGCGAAGGTCAACGATCAGCTCTTTCTGGCCCGCGGCAGCCTGAGTGACGACGAGGTGCTCACCCGTCAGCGCGCGCTGGCCACGTCGTTCCGGCTGAGCGGGTCGGTGGGGATCAGCTTTACCTTCGGGTCGATCTACAACACCATCGTCAATCCGCGGTTGGACGAGTTGAACGGGGGCGGGTGACAGCGGGGCGTGGTGCTGTTCATCGTGGACTGACGCCCGCGCGTCACCGGATTGCCAACGTCGTGTAACCATCGCCACGATGGCCGCTGGTCGTCCACGAATGCGGCTAGTGTTGATGGCAGAGAGATCTTTCCGAAGTAGACCACGCGCCCCAGATCATGACGAGCACACGTATACGTACGGCCGCCTTGCTGGTCGCTGCTGCGACCGCCGCCACGCCACTGGCGGGTCAAACCACCCGCGAGCGCCGCGAGGTGGAGATCATCGGCCACCGCGGCGCCGCCGGCCTGGCACCGGAGAATACGTTGGCGGCGTTCCGTCGGGCCTGCGCCATTGGCGTCACGGGTATCGAACTCGACGTGCACCTCACTGCCGACAGCGTGCTCGTTGTGCATCACGACTACACGCTGCATCCGGATCTCACGCGTGACGCTGCGGGCGTGTACAGCATTGGCGAGCCGCGCCCGCTGTTGCGGCAGATGACGGTCGCGCAGCTCCGCACGTACGACGTGGGGCAGCTTCGGCCTGGGTCCGACTATGCCAAGCGTCATCCGCTGCAGGAACCGCGTAGCGG
>CANGXD010000187.1 GCA_947457545.1 Gemmatimonadaceae bacterium | reverse complement strand
GTGACGTACGACCCCACCAAGCCCAACAACTACGGTGTGAATCTCGAGAACCTCGGCGTGCCCCCCGATGTGTGGGTGAAGAACACGCCGATGGACGAAGTGAAGAAGATCGACCGCGAGCTCAAGACGGCGATCGAGGAAGCGCTCAATATGCTGAAGGCGGTGAAGCTGAAGATCTCGAGCGAGAACCAGTAAGTCGTTTAGGCGGGCACCGGCAACAGCGTGACACGGATTGAACGGATGGAGCGGAGGGACACGGATCTGATCCGCGTTCCTCCGCTCCATCCGTTTCGTCTGTGTTCAGCTGTGTGTCTCAGCCCGATCGCGAACTAGCGGCGCAGGATTCCCCAGCTGAACTCGCGGCCGAGCCCCGCGCTGGCGGTAATCCACACCAGCGCGGCGGGTTCGATGAAGCGGGCGCGTGACAGAGGGCCAAGTCGCACCGGATCGAAGCCGATGGCACGTGCCAGCGAGATAGTGGTGTCGCACGCGTCATCGTCGTCGCCGCAGAGCCAGAGCACGGAGTGCCCGTTGGCGAAGAGGGGATTGGTCATCACTTCCATGCCGATGCTGTTGAACGCCTTCACGACGCGTGCGCCGGGTGCCCATCGCGCCACCTGCTCGGCGCCGGAATCGGTGGTGCCGTGGGTGAGCACCATGCCGGGGCCAATGGGATTGGTCGCATCGATGAGCACCTTGCCGCGCAGATCGCCCGCAGCCTTCAAGGTGGACTCGGCGCCTGCCCAGGCTGAGGTGAGCACGAGGATGTCGGCATTGGCTGCCGCATCGGCCAGCGACATCAGAGTGAGCGCCGCATTGGCATGTTTGTCGCTCGCGGGGTCACGCACCCCGTAGTGCACCGTATGTCCGGCGGCGGTAAAGCGGGCGCCAAGCGTGGAGCCCACGCGGCCGGCACCGAGAATGGCGATGGTGTGCAGGGTCATGCGGTGGTCGGCGTTGGGCAGGTTGTCGTCGGCACTCATGGCGTCTCCGAATGAAGTCGGCAGGAGGCTACGGGATTACGCGCGATCAAACCAGTATGCACCTTTTGGGGTGATACTTACTGTTTGGAGAGTGCCATGCCGGAGTTCATGCACGATGGGCAGCTGTTTCAGAGTCCGGTCGAGCTCGCGCTGCACCTGATCGGGGGGAAGTGGAAGATGCCGGTGTTGTGGCGTCTCAATCAGCGCACGTGGCGCTACAACGAACTGCACCGCGATCTCAAGCGCGTGTCGCACAAGATGCTTACGCAACAGCTGCGCGAATTGGAGCATGCCGGATTGCTCACGCGCACCGTGCATCCCGTGGTGCCGCCGCACGTGGACTACACCATTACCGAGCTTGGGCGCACCGCGTTGCCAGCTATCGAGGCGTTGCGCAGCTGGGGGTCGGCGTATCGTTCCGCAGTATCCCGTTTTGAACCGCGTAACACGGATTGAACGGATGGAGCGGAGGGACACGGATCAACTGCCGAACAGCCTTCCACGGATTCGAACGGATCGAGCGGCGGGACACGGATCTAATCCGCGTTTATCCGCTCGATCCGCTTAATCCGTGTTCGGCTGTTTCTCAGCGCTCGCCGTGCACCCGTGCGAAGTAACCCACCACGTCGAGTGAGAACGCCGCCTCATGCCCAGGCAGCTGCCACCCGAGCTGCTCCGCGAGAATTTCCGGGCGCTCGTCGCCGCCGAGCCACCGTTCGATGAGTCGCGACTCGACGTCCACGATCCAGTACTCGATGCCTTCACGCTGATAGCGCCGGCGTTTCACGACGCGGTCGTAGCGGGCGGTGCTCGGCGAGAGAATCTCCACGAACAGCACGGCAGGTTCCGGCGCTTCGTCGCGCGTAGGCGCTCGAACCTTTTGCCAGGCTCTTCGGGCAGATTCTGTACTTCCGCCGCGGTCCAGCGGCGCTGCTCCATGGCTGGCATGGCCATAGTTTGCTCGGCGTTGCGTGAAGTTGGCAAGGGCGCTATCGCAAGCCCTCCACTTTGTCAGGCGAGGCACGTAGTATGCGCGCATATGACCGCTCCTACCCTCGATATGCTCGCCCCCGCGATCGTTGCGCGCGTGGCGACGGAACTGTCGCTGAACGCCCCGCAGGTTCAGCGCACGCTCGCCCTCTTTGCCGAAGGCGCCACCCTCCCCTTTATCGCCCGCTACCGCAAGGAAGTCACGGGTGGTCTCGACGAAGTGCAGCTCCGCGATGTGCGTGAGCGCGCTGAGTACCTGAAGGAAATGGAAGATCGTCGCGCGGCGATCCTCAAGAGCATCGATGAGCAGGGCAAGCTCGACGATGCCCTCAAGGCTACCATTCTGGCCGCCGACACCAAGCAGGCGCTCGAAGACCTCTACTTGCCGTTCAAGCCCAAGCGTCGCACGCGCGCCATGATTGCGCGTGAACGCGGCCTGGGACCGCTGGCGGACGCACTGGTCGAAGGCAGTCTCGATGATGCCGCCATGCTCGCGCAGGCGTCGTCGTTCGTGCTTCCGGAAATCGAAGGCAAGCCGAGCGAGGTGCCTACCGCTGAAGCGGCCTTGCTGGGCGCCCGCGACATTCTCGCCGAACAGATTGCCGAAGATGCCGTCGTGCGCGGCTGGGTGCGCGAGGTCACACGCGCCAAGGGTGTCGTGAAGAGCAGCGTGCTCGCCGAGAAGAAGAGCGACGAGTCGAAGTTCAAGGACTATTTCGAGTTTGCCGAATCGTTGGGCACCATTCCCAGCCATCGCATGCTGGCCATTCGTCGCGGCGAAACGGAAGGCGAGCTGTTGTGGCGCATCGAAGCGCCGGTAGAAGAGATCAACGCCCGCCTGCTGAGCGAAATGGGCGCCGGCAAGAAGGCGGTGCAGCAGTTCACGCTCGCCTGCGCCGACGCCTACAAGCGGTTGCTGTCGCCGGCCATCGAGGTGGAACTGCGCGTGGAGCTCAAGACGCGCGCGGACGACGAAGCGATCACGATTTTTGGTCGCAATCTCGAGCAGCTGTTGCTCGCGTCACCGGCCGGCGAAAAGAAGGTGATTGGACTCGACCCAGGCTTCCGCACTGGTGTGAAGGTGGCGGTGGTGAGCGCCACGGGTGCACTCGTGCACACCGACACGTTGTACCTGCACCAGGAAGATCGCTTTGCCGGTGCGGTGCGGCTCATGGTGGAGCGCTTTACGCCGGAGCTCATCGCAATCGGCAACGGGACCGCCAGCCGCGAGACGGAAACGCTGACCAAGGCGGCGCTGCGCGAAATGGATGCGCCGCGTCCGCAGGTGGTGGTGGTGAATGAAGCGGGTGCCTCCGTGTACTCGGCCAGCGACCTCGCGCGCAGTGAATTCCCCGAACTCGACGTGTCGCTGCGCGGCGCGGTGAGCATCGCGCGCCGGTTGCAGGACCCGCTCGCCGAGCTCGTGAAGATCGATCCCAAGAGCATTGGGGTGGGGCAGTATCAGCACGACGTCAATCAGACGCGTCTCAAGCAGCGTCTCGACGACATCGTGGAAAGCTGCGTGAATCGCGTGGGCGTGGAAATCAACACCGCGTCATCGGCGTTGCTGGGCTATGTGGCGGGCATTGGCCCCAGTCTCGCGCAGTCCATCGTGTCGCTGCGCGACAGCAAAGGTGGCTTCAAGAGCCGCGGTGATCTGAAAGACGTGCCGCGTCTCGGCGCGAAGGCGTTCGAGCAGGCCGCCGGCTTCTTGCGTGTGCGCGGCGGTGTACATCCGCTGGACTCGAGCGCCGTGCACCCGGAGCGGTACGCGCTGGTCGAGCGCATGGCCAAGGATCTTGGCGTCGCAGTAGGCGAGTTGGTGGGCAACGAATCGCTGGTCGATCGCATTGCGTTGCAGCAGTACGTGAGCGACGACGTCGGTATGCCGACACTGCGCGACATCGTGGCGGAACTCAAGAAGCCGGGCCGCGACCCGCGCGCCGCGTTCGAGCCGCCCGCCTTCCGCGAGGACATTCAGAAGCCGAGTGATCTGCTGCCGGGCATGGTGCTCGAAGGCGTGGTGACGAACATCGTGGCATTCGGGGTGTTCGTGGACATTGGCGTGCACCAGGACGGCCTCGTGCACGTGAGCCAGATTGCCGACAAGTTCGTGAAGGACCCCAACGACGTGGTGCAGGTGGGGAAGAAGGTGAAGGTCACGGTGCAGAGCGTGGATTTGCCGCGCAACCGCATTGCGCTGAGCATGCGCAGCGACGGTGGCATGGGCCCGCGCGCCGGCGCGTCGGCGGAGGGTGGCACGCGCCGCGACGTGATTCAGAACAACCAGCAGAATCAGAGCAACCAGCAGAACCGTGCGCCGCTCAAGGGTGGCTTCAAGCCGGCCGCCAAGCCGTTCGTCCCGACCAAGGGCGCGGTGGCGCCGAACGGGATTCGCTTCAAGTAAGGGTGGGTTCGGCGGCTGGTTGGGTTTGAACTGCTCTCACGGAGAAACGGAGGGACGGAGGTCACGGAGAACAGCACAGCTCTGAAGAGGCTGTTCTCCGTGGCCTTTGTCCCTCCGTTCCTTCGTGAGCGCTGTTCTATGCCACCTGCCGAAACACATGAATTGGCCCGGAATGGCAGTCCCGGCAGAAATATCCGTCGGCCCCTGTACGCGAATGGGTGTCACGCTGGCTAACTTGCGTGGATGCTCTCTCGCGACACGAATTGGCACCGCCACGGCCTCCATGCTTGATCCGCAACTGGAACGGCTTTTTTCTGCCGTACTCCGTGAGCGCGCGCGCGCGTATCTGGCGCCGGACATCGTCGAGTGGCGGAAGGTGCATGACAGCCGGGTAGACGCGGTGGTGCAGGGGACGCGTCCTTATCGGGTCCTCGTCGAAGTCGACGTACGAGATGCACAGATGGGGTGCACCTGCGCGTATGCGGTAGAGCATGGCCCGTGCAAGCATCAGTGGGCCCTGTTGCTCGTGCTCGATCGCGACGGCGCACTCCCCGATGGGTTGCACCCTGGGGCGTCGCCGTTGCCGGTGGCGTTCGTGACGCCTGATGAGCATGTCGAGTTTGGTGCGCCCGAACCCGCAGTGGTGATTCCCGAGGCCCCGGCGGAACCGCAGACGGATTGGCAGATTGCCCTTCGCGCGACGGTGCTCGCGCAGCGCGCGCGCGATCTGCGTCCCGAAAGCAATCGCCCCACGGCGATGCCGGCCGATCGGCGCATCGTGTATCAACTGCACATTACCGAAGCATCGGAGCAGTCGGGGGTGCGGGTGCAGGTCTGCACGCAGCGCCGCACGCGTGACGGGACGTGGGAAGAGCCGCGGCACTTTGGTGCGAGCGCGGAAGCATGGTTCAACGCGAACGATCCGGCAGACCGGTTGATCGCCGAGATGTTGCTGGGGGCGCAGGATATTCCGGCGGCGCGCGCGATGCCGGCGCAGGGGTTTCATGTGCCGCCCCGCGCGTACAGCACCACGCTGCGCGCCATTTGCGATACCGGTCGCGCGCTGCTGGCCACCAGCCGTCGTTCACTCGACGGGCGTGTCATGCAGTGGGACGATGAATCGCCGTGGACGGTCGTGTTGCGTGTCGAGCGTCCCAGCATTGACGGCTACGCCCTCGTAGCCGACGTGCAGCGCGAGGGGGTGTCGCGTCCGCTGGCCGACGTCGATTGGGTGTCGCCCAAGGGGCTGATCGTGTTGGGCAACAAGCTCGCACGTTTTGATGCACAGGATGTGTGGCCTCTCGTGCAGCGCTTGTGGTACGACTCGTCGCTCGATCT
Organism: Gemmatimonadaceae bacterium; assembly: GCA_947457545.1. Taxonomy (GTDB): domain Bacteria; phylum Gemmatimonadota; class Gemmatimonadetes; order Gemmatimonadales; family Gemmatimonadaceae; genus Gemmatimonas. The sequence goes on along the minus strand of CANGXD010000187.1, from coordinate 1,329 downwards.
TGGTGAAGATCCGTCGCCGTTCCTGGCCGAGTTCCATACGCTGCGCACGGCGCCGCGTCTGTCACTGCCGCCGGGCGAATTACAGACGGAAACGGACGCTGCGCCGGTGCCGCATTTGAGCATCACGAGCGGTCCCGATAACGGCCGCCGTTCTCAGGCCTGGCTGCTGGTGCGCTTCCGCTATGGTACCTCCATGGTCGACGCGCAGTCGCCGGCGCCTACCACGTTCGACAAGAACACGCGCACGTTGTATCGCCGTCGCATGGCCGCGGAGCGCAACGCCGTCACGCGCCTGCGCGCGATGGGTGCGCTCGAGATGTACTCGCACACGCACCATCGCATGGGTCTCACGATGTCGTCGCACGCGCTGCCCAAGGCGCTGGCTACGCTCGTGCGTGAAGGATGGCAGGTGGAGACCGACGGGTCGCTGCTGGTGGCGCCCGGCAAGCTCGATATTCAGATGAGCTCCGGCGTCGACTGGTTCGACTTGCACGGTGGTGTGCGCTACGGCGATCAGATGGCGTCGATTGCGACGTTGCTCGCGGCGGCCGAAGCGGGTGAAGAACAGGTGCGCCTCCCCGACGGTTCGCTGGGGGTCATGCCCACCGAGCAGCTGAGCGCGCTGCAAGCACTCATGGCGCTCGCGGAACGTCGCGGTGAACTGCTGCGCTTCCGGCCGTCACAGCTTGCTGTGCTCGATGCACTGCTGGCCGAACTGCCCGACGTGGACGTGGACGCGCAGCTCGCCTCCGCGCGAGCGCAGCTGCACGAGTTCCGCGAAATTGCCCCCGAGCCCGTGCCGGAAGGGTTCGTGGGCGAACTGCGCGCGTATCAGCGCGACGGTCTCTCGTGGTTCGCGTTCCTCCGCCGCTTCCAGCTTGGCGGTTGCCTTGCCGACGACATGGGTCTTGGCAAAACGGTGCAGGTGCTGGCGATGCTCGAAGGACGTCGCGCCGAAGGCAAAGGCTTGTCGCTGCTGGTGGTGCCGCGCTCACTGGTCTTCAACTGGATGCGCGAAGCCGAGCGTTTCGCGCCGACGCTGCGTGTCATCGATTTGAGCCACGCCGAGCGTGAAGTGGATGCGCTCGATGCCAACGAGGCGGACGTCGTGGTCTCGACCTACGGCACGTTGCGTCGCGATATCGACCGGTTGGGTTCGCGTCGCTTCGACTACGTGGTGCTCGACGAAGCGCAGGCGATCAAGAACGCGAGTACGGCGACGGCCAAGGCGGCGCGCCTGCTGCAGGGTGATCACAAGCTCGCGTTGACGGGCACGCCTATCGAAAACCGTATCGAAGAGTTGTGGAGTCTCTTCGAGTTCCTGAATCC
>CANGXD010000186.1 GCA_947457545.1 Gemmatimonadaceae bacterium | reverse complement strand
CGCCGTAGATGTCGCACAGCATGAGTACGTCGGCGGCGCCAAGTGCGCGGGCAAACTCGGCCTGCAGATCACGCGTCCGCGAGTACAGGTGCGGCTGAAACAGCAGCACGAGGCGACGTCCCGGAAACGCGTGACGCGCCGCCGCAATAGTGGCTTCGACTTCGGTGGGGTGGTGCGCGTAGTCGTCGACGACCTCGATACCACGGGCGTTGCCGAGGCGCTGAAAGCGCCGTTCGACGCCACGAAAGGCCGCGAGCCCGGGCGCCATGGCTGGCACGGTGGCACCGAGCGCGATCCCTGCACCAATGGCGGCGAGCGCATTGCGCACGTTGTGCAAACCAGGAACAGCGAGCTGAATATCGCCAAGCGGTTCGCCGTCGAAGCGCACGGTGAAGCGCGCTCCGGTGGCATCGAGTACCAGGGCATCGGCCACAAGCCGCGCGTCACCGGCATGTGCCGACGGCGCCGTGCCGGGGGCCGTGGCCGAATACGCAATGATCTCGCGACGCGATGCAACACGTAGCGCCATTGCCCCCGCGTCGTCGGCGCACCGCACGAGGGCGCGTGCCGGTGACAGATACATCTCGAACGCGCGCGTGATGTCGTCGAGATCGCGGTAGATGTCGAGATGATCGGCTTCGACGTTCAGCACCACCGCCACCTCGGGGGAGAGCGCGAGAAACGAGCGGTCGTATTCGTCCGCCTCCACGACGTACGTGGTGCCCCCCAACCGCAGATTGCCGCCCCACAATCCCACGCGCCCGCCCACCACGCCGGTGGGATCGATGCCGGCACTCGCCAGCGCTTCGGTGGTCATGACCGTCGTGGTGGTCTTGCCATGCGTGCCGGCAATACCCACGAGCGTTCCTCCACTCACCGCATCGGCGAGCGCTTCGGCGCGGCGGACCACCGGAATGCCGGCCGCGCGCGCGGCAGCCATTTCGGGGTGCGTGGCGGGAATCGCAGACGAATACACGAGTGCTCGCGCGTGCGCCACCATGCCGGCGTCGTGCTCGCGCACCGTGATCCCGTACTGTGCGAGATCGGGCGCGCCACCAGGATTGGCGTCGGTTCCCTGAATGGCCACGCCGCGGCGCGCCAACAGTTCGGCCAGTGCGCTCATTCCCGCGCCGGCAATGCCGACAAAGTGCACGGGGCGCGTGTCGGTGGTGTCGAGCAACACGGCGCGCGAGCGCGCGTCGAGCGTGGAGGCAGAATCAGAGAGAGACATTGCAGAAATATGGCGATCCGACGGGGGCGTCAGTAGCGCGGAGAGGACGGGAGCACCGTCTCGAGGATGTTGCGTGCGATGGCTTCGGCGGCGCCGGGATGCGCACGGGCGGCGGCTGCCGCGCGCATGCCTTCCAGCCGTGTGCTGTCGTGCTGCAGTGCACGCACCAGTTCGTCGATGCGGTCGGCCGAGAGCTCGGCCTGTGGCAAGTGGACGGCCGCACCGACGGCCGCCGTGGCGCGGGCGTTATGCGTCTGATGGTCCTGTGCCGCCGTGGGCAACGGCACCAGCACCGTGGGAATCCCCCACGCACACAACTCGGCGATCGACATGGCACCGGCGCGCGTGACGGCGATGTCGGCCGCCGCATACGCATCAGCGATGGGCGAGAGATACGGCCGCACGCGCACCATGCCGCTCTCGCGGTCGAGGTAGGCGGCTGCCTGTTGTTTCCCCGTGGCCCAAATGACGGCCACGTTGGGCGGCAGGCCACGCGCGACCCACGCCGAGACGGCTTCGTTGAGTGCACGCGCACCCTGGCTGCCGCCAAAGGCGAGGACCACGAACGCATCGTCGGGAAGGCCCCAGAGCGTTCGCGCGGCCGCACGAGACGGGCGCGGTGACGGTGGCGGCTCGATGGGACATCCGAACGGATGAATCGCGGTGCGCGGCCCGGCAGCCAGACGCGAGGCGGCCTCGGGGAAGCCCAGATACAGCGCACGCGCACCCTTGGCAAACGCGCGGGTGGTGAGCCCCGGATGACTATCGGGCTCGTGCAGCATGGTGGGCACGCCGTTCGCGCGTCCCCACGCCAGCGCCACACCGGCCGCGTATCCGCCTGTACCTATGACCGCCGCAGGCCGCTGCTCGCGCGCCAGGGCACCGATGGCGCGCCACGCACTCACCGCGCCCACGACCGTCTTCCAGTTGTTCCACGGCTGCTGGCGATACAGCGGATGCAAGTCGAGCAGCGTGAACGGAAAGCCTGCGCCCGGCAGCACGTCGCGCTCGATACCGCGCCGCGCGCCAATGAAGTGCGGCTGTACCGAGGGGTCGAGTCGCACCATGGCGCGGGCAATCGCGAGCCCCGGATACAGGTGCCCGCCGGTGCCGCCGCCGGCGAAGAAGACGCGCACGCTCACGACAACGACGGCGAGACGAGCGGATCGGTGGCCGACACCCCGTAGACGCGTTCACGCGAGCTGCCGATGTTGACCAGAATACCGGTCATCCCCAGGGTGAGCACGAGGTTCGAACGCCCGTAGCTCACGAAGGGCAATGTGAGTCCCGTGTTGGGGAGCAGCCCGATGACCACGGCCAAGTGAATGAACGCGGTGAACACTGTCGTGAACGTCAGCCCCACAGCGACCAGCGTGAGAAACGGACTTCGCGCCTCACGGGCAATGCGGAAGCCGAGCCAGCCGTACAGCGCGAAGAGCACCGTGAGCCCCGCGAGCCCCAAGAAGCCGAACTCTTCGCCGACGATGGAGCCGATGAAGTCGTTGTACGCCAACGGCAGCCAGCCGCGCTGCTGATTGCCCTGCCCGAAGCCCACGCCCATAATGCCGCCCGAACCGACCGCGACGAGCGACTGATGCTGCTGATCGGCCGTAGGACTCTTGCGATTGGAGAGCGCCTGCTCCCCTTCGGAAAAACTGCGGAGCCGTTCGCGCACGTAATTGCTGTCGGCCATTTTCACGCCCATGAGCAGCAGCCCGAGGGTGCCGAAGAGCACGAAGTGCGAGATTTTCGCGCCACCCACGAAGAGCAGCACGGCCATGAGCAAACAGAACATCATGGCCACCGAATAATCGGGCTCGAGAATGGCGAGCACGCACAAACTGCCAATGACGACGGCAAAGGGCATGAGCCCTTTACGCACCTCCTTCACGCGCGCGCCCTTCTTCACGAGCAACATGGGCGTCCACACCAGAATGGCGAACTTGGCCAACTCCGATGGCTGAATGGAGCCACCGAAGAGTGCGCGACGCGATCCGTAGATTGCTTCCGTGCCGGGCAACACCACCACGATCATCAGGATCAGGCTCACGATCATGACGGGCCACGCCCACTTCTTCCACATCTCCGCGTCAAGCTTGGCCAACACCGCAAACCCGAGAGCGCCCGCGATGACACCCAGACCCTGCCGCACGACAAAATGATGCCCCGGACTCCCTGCATCCACCGCCACGATCGCGCTCGCGCTGTAGAGCACGGCGAGCCCGAAGGTGACGAGAATGGCCGTGACCATGACCAAGGCGCGCGCTTCGATGGACATTCGCCACCGTTCACGCGTGCCGGCAAGCGAGGCCGCACGCGAGGCGGCCGAGGGCACGGCCTCGGGAGAGACGCTGCTCGCGGCGAAGCTCACGCCAGTGCTCCGGCGAGCCGCGCAAACTCGCGTCCGCGCTCCTCGTAGTTGCGGAACATGTCGTAGCTGGAACAGGCGGGCGACAAGAGAATCGCGTCGCCGATCTGCGCGAGCGCGCGTGCACGACGCAAGACGTCTTCGAACGATGTCCCAGCGGGAATGAGCTCTACAGGTACCTTGCCGTCCAACCGCGGCGACAGATCCTGGTGCACGAGCGGACCCGCCTCACCGAACGCCAGTACCGCCCGCGCCGTCCGCAGCAGCTCGGGGGCGAGGGCCGTGTACGGCTCGCCCTTGTGCCGACCGCCGAGCAGCACGACGGTGGGACGTGTCATGCCGGCGATGGCGACTTGGGTGGAGGCGACGTTGGTGGCTTTCGAATCGTTGAGCCACAAAATGCCGTTGCGGTCGCTCACGGGCTCGAGGCGATGTGCCAACGCCGTGAAGCTTCGCAGCGCCTTGGCCAGCGTCGCGCGCGCAGCCGGCGTGCGATGCTCGGCGTCGGCCACCATGACGGCAAGCAGTGCCGCGAGCACATTGGCCACGTTGTGGTCACCGGCCAGCGCGATGTCATCGCGCGACATGAGCGGCGCGCCCAGCACGTGCAACTCGTTGCGTTCGCGGTCGAACCACGCATCGACATCGCGTCGAATCGTGGAAAAGTGATACCAGTGACCCGACACGCCACGCACGAGTTCGTGCACATCGACGTTGTCGGCGGTGGTCACCCAGCGCGATGGGACGGTGGCGTTGGCAAACAGCCGCTTCTTGTCGGCGTAATACTCCTGTACGCCCGTGTAGCGATCGAGATGGTCGGGGCTCAGCGTGGTGAGCACCCCCACGTCGGGGAGAATGCCGGGCGTATCGTGGAGCTGAAAGCTCGACATCTCGAGCGCCGCCCAGGCCGGGGGCGCCTCCCGCAAGGCCAACTCCGAGACCGGCGTGCCGATGTTGCCCACATCGACGGCATCGAGGCCAAGCGCGCGCAGCAAGTGCCCCACGAGCGCCGTCGTGGTGGTCTTTCCGTTGGTTCCTGTCGTCGCGATGTAGCGCAGCTGCGGCATCAGGCGCAGCGCCACCTCCACTTCGCTCACGATAGGAACGTTGAGATCGCGCGCGACGCGCAGCGGCGGAATTTCCGGTGGCACCCCAGGGCTCACCACCACCGCCGCCGCATGGGCAATGCGGTCGAGGTTGTGCAGCCCCACATCGACGCTGGCCCCTTCGCGTTCGAGCTCCGCCGCCGCCGCGCGAACCGTGGGCGACGACGAGGCATCGGAGGCATACACGGAAACACCCGCTTTGCGCAGCAGGCGCGAGGCGGCCATCCCACTGCGGCCGAGGCCGATGACGGCGAATTCGCCGGTCCGCTCGGCGAGACGACGGGCGACGAGGGCCGCGATCTCCTGGGGCGTGTGAGGCGTGGTCATGCCGAGTCCGTTAGCGCAGCTTGAGCGTGCTGAGCGCGAGGAACGCGCACAGGATGCCAATGATCCAGAAGCGGATGACGACCTGGGTTTCCGGCCATCCCTTCATCTCGAAATGATGATGCAGCGGGGCGCGTAAAAACACGCGGTTCTTCTGTGCATACTCCAGCCCGAACCGGCGACGGCGATACTTGAAGACCGTGCGCTGCAGAATGACCGACATCGTTTCGGCGAAGAACACCGCGCCCACGAAGAGCAGCAGGAATTCGCTCTTGAGCAGAATGGCGATCGCCCCCACGGCGCCGCCCAACGCCAGTGAGCCGGTGTCGCCCATGAACACCTGCGCCGGGTGCGCGTTGTACCACAGAAACCCGAGGCAGGCGCCCACGATAGCCGCACAGAACACTGTCAGCTCACCCGCGCCGGCCATATAGAAGATGAGCAGGTGATCGCTGGTGTCGGTGCGGCCGATGAGATACGCGAAGATACCGAGCGTGAGTACGGCAATGGCTACCAGCCCCGACGAAAGGCCATCGAGCCCATCGGTGAGGTTCACGGCATTGCTGACACCCGTGAGAATGAACGTGACCCACGGGATGTATAGCCACGCCGCCCACGCCGCAGCGGGAACGACCAGGACGTATTTGAAGAAAGGCAGCGTGGTGCTCGCGCCCGGCAGCGTCGAGATGGGGTCGAGCAGCAGGTAGGCACCCAATCCCAGACCGCAAATGACCTGCCCCGCCAGCTTGTAGCGTTCGACAAGTCCTTCGTTCTTCAGCCCTTCGCGCTTCTGCTTGAGCTTGAGGTAGTCATCGAGGAAACCGATGACACCCATCCACGCCGTCACCGCCATCGCGAGCAGTACGTAGCGATTCTCCAGTCGCGCCCAGAGCAGCACAGGAATGAACGTGGCAACCAGAATGATGATGCCACCCATGGTGGGCGTCGTCCCCTTGCCGGCGTGCGAGTCGGGCGTGCCGGCGCGCACCACCTGGTGCACAGCCATCGCCTGCAACCGCCGGATGATGAGCGGCCCAAAGACGAAGCAGAGCAACAGCGCCGTCACGAACGCCGCGGTGGCGCGGAAGGTGATGTAGTTGAGCAGGTTCAGCACGCGAACGTCGCGCGCGAGCGGTTGCAGCAGGAAGTAGAGCACGCTGTATGGTTACGCGGTGGCCCAGGCGGTGATGGTCGGAACAAGACGTTCGAGGCGCATGCCCCGTGAAGCCTTGAGCAGAATGACGGCGTGTTTGTCGAGACGGGCTTCGAGCAACGGCCAGAGCGCGTCGAGGTCTTCGCTGACCACCACGCGCGCATCGTGCGGCGCGAGGGCGGTGAGCGCGGCCGCAAAATCGCCCACGCCAACCACAAGGTCGGCCGGAGAATCGAGCGCGGCCTGTGCGACCTCGCGGTGCTGCTGATCGGCGTGTGCCCCCAGTTCGCGCATGGAGCCCAGAATGGCGACCCGCTGACGCCCCTGCCCCACATCACTCAGCAGCGCGATGGCCGCGCGCATGGAGGCGGGGTTGGCGTTGTAGGCGTCGTTGATGAGCGTAGCCTCGCCGAGCGTTTCCCACACCCCGCGCATACTCGGCACGGGCATGGCGGCCATGCCCCCCGCCGCATCGTCGAGCGGCACGCCACACGCCTGCGCGGTAGCAATGGCGAGCATGGCGTTCGCGGCCTGATGTGCACCGCGCAGCGGCAAGGAAAACCGCGTGCCGTTCACGTCGAGCCACGGACGCCCTTCGGCATCGAGCCCCCACTGCTCAGGGACCACACCACTACCCGTGAGGCCCGCACTGATGATGGCTTGTGCGCGGTCGCGAGCGAACGGCTCCACTTCGGGGTGCGCCGCCGGCACCACCGCGAGCGTGACGCCGTGGAACACGTCGCACTCCTCGCGTAGCACACCGGCCAAGTCGCCCAAGCCCTCGAGATGCTCTTCACCGATGCTGGTAAGCACCGCGACATCGGGCGCCGTGATGGCACGCAGCGTGGCCACTTCTCCCGGCGTATTGGTCCCCAACTCCACGATGGCCACTT
>CANGXD010000185.1 GCA_947457545.1 Gemmatimonadaceae bacterium | reverse complement strand
TCACGCTCGACGATCCGATCGTGCTCACGGAAATCGACAAGGTGAGTGGCGCCGGCCAGCTGCAGTTCTTGCGCACGCCGCTCACGTTGCGGCTGTGGGACGTGGCGTGGCTCATGAGCACGCTGAGCGACAACACCGCTACCAATCTCGTCCTCGACCGCATCAAGATCCGCCGGGTGTGGCAGAAAATGGAGGCGCTGGGGCTGCCGCGCACCAAGGTGCATTCGGGGAGCATGACGCGTATTGCGAGCGTGGCGCCGGACAGCTCGGCCAAGTACGGGCTCGGCGTGACCACCGCCAACGAAATGGCGCAACTGTTCACGCTGATGGCGCAGGGCAAAGCCGTGAGTCCACGGGCCGACTCCACCATGCTCGACATCCTCGCGCACAACGAAGATGATTCGAAGCTGTTGCGCTACAACTACGGACTGCGGGCCGCACACAAAACCGGTGATGTCGATCAGTCACGCACCGACTGCGGCGTGCTCTATCTGCCGGCGCGCGTAGTGGCGTGCGTGCTCACGAAGGAGAACGTCGACAAGCGCTATTGGACCGATTCCGAAGGAAACGCCGTAATTGCCAGGATTGGTGCGGCGATCGTGGCCCACTGGAAGCGCTGACCGAAAGCGCCGAGCATGCGGTGGCGCCGTTACTGCGGCGCCACCTGCGAGTACATCTGGCTCTGCCCCAAGGCGCCGTTAGCGCTCTGCATGATGTCGAGGCGCGCCACGGTCCCCGAGCCCACCTGCACGCTTGGGCTGATCCAGGTGTAGCGCCCGCCCACGGAACGCACCTGCACCGAGAGCATATTGCCCGGCTGCAGTTCCGTAATGGGGACCTTCACGGTTTGCGTGGAATTCCCCGTCACCGTCGTCAGACGTCGCCCCACGGTTTGGCCGGCGCGCACGGAGTAGATGTTCACGTCGTAAAAGCCGCGATTGCTGGCAATCATGATGACCGAAGGCTGCCCCGTTCCCGTTGTCCCTTTGCTGGCACACGCGACGGGGGCGAGCAGCGTTCCCAGCAGGAACAGCAGCGCCGCTCGACGTGACGTGTAGCGTGGCGAAGACGACATGGGGATCCGGTCAGAGAGAAAGGCGGTCAATCATGGGCTGCGTGATGAGCACGATGCCCTTTTCGGTGCGACGGAAACGCGCGCTGTCCAGTTCGGCATCCTCGCCAACGACCAGACCCGCGGGAATCTTCACGCCACGGTCGACGACCACATTGGTGAGACGCGCACCACGGCCGACATCGACATCCGGTTGCAGCACCGCCCCGTCGAGATGCGCGTACGAATGGACCCGCACGTTGGTGAACATCAGCGAGCGGAACACTGCCGCCCCCGAAATGATGCAGCCGCCGGAGACGAGCGAGTCGAGCGAAAATCCACGACGTCCTTCCTCGGCGTGCACGAACTTCGCGGGTGGCGTGATCTCGGCGTACGTCCAGATCGGCCACTCATGATCGTACATGTCGAGGCCGGGCAGCACTGAGGTGAGGTCGATGTTGGCTTCCCAATACGCATCGATAGTGCCGGCGTCACGCCAGTACGCTTCGCTTTCGCGACTGGCCTTCACACAGGAGTCACTGAAGCGGTGTGCAACGGCCTTGCCATTCGCCACGACGTACGGAATGAGATCTTTGCCGAAGTCATGCGTAGACGTCATGTCGGCCGCGTCGCGTCGGAGCAGGTCCGCGAGGAAGCTCGTCTTGAAGACGTAGATCCCCATGCTCGCAAGCGCCATGTCCGGATTGCCGGGAATGCCCGGTGGGTCGGCAGGTTTCTCGAGGAAGTGCACGATGCGATCGTGCGCGTCCACGTGCATGACCCCGAATCCGGTCGCCTCCATGCGCGGCACTTCGAGCACACCTACCGTAACGTCGGCATCCTGCGCCACATGCTGCTGCAGCATGAGCTCGTAGTCCATCTTGTAAATGTGGTCACCAGCGAGAATGACCATGTACTCGGGGTGGTACGCCTCGATGATGTCGAGGTTCTGATACACCGCGTCGGCCGTGCCTTCGTACCACTGCGTTTCACTCACGCGCTGTGACGCCGGCAGAATGTCGAAGCTTTCGTTGCGCTCGGGGCGCAGGAAATTCCAGCCGCGCTGCAAATGGCGGATAAGACTGTGCGCTTTGTACTGCGTGGCCACGCCAATGCGACGGATACCGGAATTGATCGCATTGGAGAGCGCGAAGTCGATGATGCGCGTCTTGCCGCCGAAGTAGACGGCCGGCTTGGCCCGGCGGTCGGTCAGCTCGTACAGCCGTGATCCGCGCCCTCCGGCGAGCACATAAGCCATGGCGTGACGGGTGAGCGTTCCGCGGGTATACGGCGTCATTCGAGGTCCTTCTCCGACTCTGAATCGTGGGTGTGACGGGAGGCGACGGCCCTGGCTCATTTTGCGTCGCGCCGCCGCTTCGCGTAAGGTAGGGGGATGAACGTTCTCTTTGTGGCCGCCGAAGTGGCGCCGTATGTAAAGACCGGCGGTCTGGCCGACGTGGCCGGCGCCCTCCCCGCCGCCCTCCGCGGCGCGGGACACGACGTGCGGGTCGTCATGCCCCGTTATCGGACCCTCCGTGAACAGGGGGTGCCCGTGACAGGGCCCATCGGGGCCTCCTTTCTGCAGGTCGGCCCACGCTCCGAGGAGCAGCGGATCTGGCGCGCCGCCGAGAGTGAGACGCCGGTGTACTTCCTCGATATCCCGGCCGCGTTCGAGCGGGCGGCGATCTACGGGGAGTCGGACGACGCCCGCCGTTTCATCCTCTTCGCCCGCGGCGTCATGGACTGCCTACAGCATCTGCGCGAAGTCGATGGCTGGCAGCCCGACGTCGTGCACTGCCACGACTGGCACGCCGCGCTCGTGATCAACTACCTCAAGAGCTACTACGCGTACACGTTCGGGCACATGGCCACCGTGCTCACCATCCACAACCTGGCCTACCAGGGACAGGTGCACCCGGATGTGGCGGCGCTGGCGGGGCTGGCCGACACCGGGCTCCTGGAGAACGCCATGGGGCCCGGCATCGCCAACTCGTTCAACTTTCTGGCGCGCGGCATTCTCTTCGCCGACCTCGTGAACACGGTGAGCCCCACGTACGCGCGGGAAATCCTGACCACCGAATACGGAGAACGGCTCGACGGGCTGCTGCGATCGAAGGGCGACCGGGTGGTGGGAATTCTCAATGGCATCGACACGACGCTGTACGACCCGATGACGGACCGCCACATCATCGCGCCCTATCACGCGGGCGATGTCACCGGCAAAGCCGCCTGCAAAGTGGCGCTGCAGCAGCTGTGCGGGCTGGCGGTCGATCCCGCGCGGCCCGTGCTCGGCATCGTCTCTCGACTGGTGGAGCAGAAGGGGCTCGATCTGCTGCAGGCCATCATGCCGTGGCTGCTGCGTGAAACCGATGCACAGATCGTGGTGCTCGGTTCGGGGCAACCGTATCTGCAGGAAGCCTTTCTGCGGTACGGCGAACAGGCTGGCGACCGTGTGGCGGTGCGCATCGGCTTCGACGCGGCGCTGGCCCAAAAGATCTACGCCGGCAGTGATGCCTTCCTCATGCCCTCGCGCTTCGAACCCTGCGGACTCGGCCAGCTCATCGCGCTGCGCTACGGCAGTGTGCCCATCGTGCGCGCCACCGGTGGTCTCGTCGATACCGTGCGTGAAGGGCTCGATGGCAACGGGTTCGTGTTCCATCGCTACGATCCCAAGGACTTCGGCGACGCCATCTGGCGTGCGCTGCAGTGCTATCGCGACCCGGCATCGTGGGCGGTCGTGCGCGAGCGCGGCATGCGTGAAGATCACTCGTGGGCCACCGCGGCACGGCAATACGAAGGCGTGTACACCTGGGCGCGGCAGGTCATCGGTCGCGGATAACCGCACGCGGCGTCGCTCAGTCGTGCGCCATGAGCAGGCGTGTGGCCTCGTGCGACGGATGGTCGAGCACCCCCCCAATGGGACCGCGTTCGACGACCATACCGTCGGCGAGCACGGCGACGGTGTCCGCGACGGCGCGCGCGAAGGTGAGGTCGTGAGTGGTGATCACCAGCGTCCGCCCACCGGCGGCGAGTGCGCGCAGTGTCTCGGCGAGGGCGCCGCGACGGGCGGGATCGAGTGCCGCGGTGGGTTCGTCCATGAGCAGCAGCGGTGGGTCGAGCGCCAGCGCACGAGCAATGGCCACGCGCTGCGCTTCGCCGCCGGAGAGTTGCGACGGAAACGCGCTGGCGCGGTGCGCCACCCCCAGCGATGAGAGCAGCTCGTGGGCAACCTCCGCCGCGGCCGGCCCCGATGCACCCACGGCATGCACCGGCGCCAACATGACGTTCTGCTGCGCGGTGAGATGCGTGAAGAGCGCATGCTGCTGAAAGACCATCCCCACCTTGCGGCGGAAGAGACGCAACGCGGATTCGCGCGGGACGGGCCCGGGGTGCAGCGAGACGCCGTCGACCAGAATATGCCCTGCGTTGAATGCCTCGAGCGCGACGGCCGTGCGCAGCACCGTACTCTTGCCTACGCCGGACACCCCCATGAGCACGCAGATTTCCCCCCGCTCGACCGTCAACGAGACCCCGCGCAGCACATCGCGCGAGATGCCGTCGTGCACACGGCGCAAGTGAAGCCCGTCGATGCGCAGCACCGGAGACGACGCGGCGGTCATGCGACGCTCCAACGCGCTTCGAGCCGTCGCGCCACGCGTGAGAGCGGGAGTGACATGGCCAGATAGATCGCCGCGCAGAGGAGCCCAGGTACCAGCCAGCTCCCGGCGTTCGTCGCGTAAATGGCCGTCTCCTTGGTGAGCTCGACCACCGTAATCACACTCACGAGTGACGAATCTTTGAGCAACGCCACGAAGTCGTTCGTCATGGGCGCCAGCGCCACGCGCAGCGCCTGCGGTCCGCGTACCAGGCGAAACACCTGCCACTCCGACAACCCCAACGTGCGTGCCGCTTCGAGCTGCATGCGCGGAATGGAGAGCAGGGCACTGCGGTAGATCTCCGACTCGTACGCGGCGTAGTTGAGCCCCAGTCCAATGATGGCCGCGAGCAGCGCCGGCAGCTTGATGAATGCGCTCAGCCCGTAGTACAACACGAACAGCTGCAGCAGCACCGGCGTGCCGCGCACTACTTCGACGTACACGCCGAGCGCGCCGCGCAGGAGCGGCCCACCGTACACACGCCCCGCAGCAATGGCGCCGCCGACCAGTACGGCCAGCATCATGGCCGCCACACAAATGCCCAGCGTCACCGCTGCGGCGCGCAGCAGCGCCGGGAGGTACGTCATGACCGACGCAGTAACCACCGGTGCCGCTGGTGCACTCGCGCTGTCGTTCGAGGCGAGGAGGCGCTGCTGATACGACGCCTGCGTGCTGTCCCACACGCCCCACCGGCGAAAAAGCTGTTCGAGTGTACCGTCGCGCATGCGGGCGCGCAGCACCACGTTGGCGGAATCGCGCAGCGCGGTCTGCTCCTTTGCGAAGAGCGCCACATAGTGCCCGCGCGCGAGTACCGCCGGCTGAATCGCCAACCCCGGCATCCGACGCAGCGCCCGCTCGGCGAGAACGTGGTCGAGCAACACGGCGTCGACACGCCCCTCAAGCAGATCGCTGTAGGGGTGGACGTCGTCGTCGTACGAAACCGGGACGACGCGGTCCGTGCGTTGCGCGTCGAGCAGCAACCGATACGCCATGGTAGCGGCAAGCGTACCCACGCGACGCTGCGCGAGATCGTCGAGGGTGCGAAAGCGCGCCGTGTCGGCGCTTCGTACCGTGAGCACTTCGCGAAATTCGTAGTACGGCAGGCTCACGGCAAAGCGCGCCCGCAGCTCGGCGCGATCTTCCACCCCGGACAGTCCCACATCGAAATCGCCACGCGCGAGCGACTGCTCGATGGACGCCCACCCCACCTGCGTGAACCGGGGCTGCCTGCCGAGCCCCTGTGCCATGAGCCCGGCGATCTCGACATCGAACCCGCGGACCTGCGACGGATCGGCCGGGTCGGCCTCGACGAACGGCGCGCCCCCCTCGGCATCCCCGCCCCAGCGCAGCTCCGCCGCGGGCGGCGGCGCGGCGCAGGCGGCCAGCACGACAGCGCACAGGACCCGACACAGGCGGGACAGCATGCGCGGCCTCATCCCGGTCAATCGCCCAGTCGCCGGTCGTTTGCCAGATAGCCCTGCACGTAATCCCGGACGGCATCGCCGAGCGGGGTCACGGGCGCGGTGTAGCCGGCCGCCCGCAGCTTGGCGATGTCAGCCTGGGTGTGGTACTGGTATTTGGCCCGGATGCTCTCGGGCATGTCGATGAAGTCGATCGCCGGTGGCATTCCAATTGCTGAAAAAAGTGCCCCCGTGAGCTGCAGCCAGGTGTGGGCTTCGCCGCTGCCAATATTGTAGAGGCCGCCTGCGGTGGGCGTCATGGCCAGATGCAGCGTCATGGCGACGGCGTCCTTCACGTACAAGAAGTCGCGGCGCTGTTCGCCGTCGGCGAAGTCGGGGCGATGCGACTTGAACAGCTTGACGCGCCCGGTCTCCTGGATCTGCCCGTGCGCCTTGTGCACCAGCGAGCGCATATCGGCTTTGTGGGCTTCGTTGGGGCCATAGACGTTGAAGTACTTGAGCCCCACGACGTTGGGGAGCACGCCCATGGCCGCCGCGTACTGGTCGAAGAGGTGCTTGGAGTAGCCGTAGGCATTGAGCGGACGCAGCCGTGACAGCCCCGCCGTGCTGTTGTCGCGGTCGTCCATGCCCTGCGCCCCGTCCCCATAGGTGGCGGCGCTCGACGCGTACACGAAGCGAACGTCGTGTCCCAGCGCCCAGTGGGCGAGGTTCTTGGTGACCTCGAAGTTGTTCTTGGCCAGATAGCTCGCGTCGAGCTCCGTGGTGGCCGAGCAGGCGCCCAGGTGCAGCACCAGATCGAAATTGCCGAGGGCGCCACGCTCGAGCGGGGCCATGAGGTCGTCGGCTTCGAGGTAATCTTCAAAGCGCAATGGGACCAAATTCCGCCACTTCTCGTCGCGTCCGAGTCGGTCGGTCACGACGATGCGCTCGATGCCGAGCCCATTGAGCGCCCACACGAGCGCACTGCCAATGAATCC
>CANGXD010000184.1 GCA_947457545.1 Gemmatimonadaceae bacterium | reverse complement strand
TGGACGCTCGTCTCTGCGGATCTTCCCGCGCGTGGCCCCACCCATGTCGTGCGCGAGGATCCGGTAAAGCCGGGCCTGCTCTTCGCCGGCACCGAATTCGGGCTCTTCGTCTCGTTCAACGACGGCGCGCGCTGGCAGCCGATGCGTGGCGGGCTCCCTACCATCGCCGTATACGACATCGCGATTCAGCCGCAGATGAACGATCTGGTCGTTGCCACGATGGGGCGCGGCATTTATGTCCTCGACGACTACGCGCCACTTCGCGACCTCGCGCCGGAGAAGCTCCGCGCCGAGGCAGCATTGCTCGGTGTGTCACCGACGTACCAGTTCCAGCAGGCGTCGCCGCTCGGCGGCAACGGTGTGTCGTTCCAGGGCGCGTCGCTGTACGTCGCGCCGAACCCGCCGGTAGGTGCAACCATCACGTATCACCTGCGTGCCGCGTTGCGCAGCGCGCGCCAGGTGCGGCAACAGCGGGAGACCGCACTGAATCGCAGCGGCGCTGATGTTCCGTTCCCCGGCTGGGCCGTGCTCAAGGCCG
The DNA here is from genome assembly GCA_947457545.1 of Gemmatimonadaceae bacterium. Classification (GTDB taxonomy): domain Bacteria; phylum Gemmatimonadota; class Gemmatimonadetes; order Gemmatimonadales; family Gemmatimonadaceae; genus Gemmatimonas. The sequence continues at coordinate 6,676 of CANGXD010000184.1, read as the reverse complement.
AGCAGGACGAGGAGGCCCCCGCGATCGAGGTCGAGATCAGCGACGCGAGTGGCGCGATCGTCTCGCGCTTCGACGGCACCAACACCGGCGGCAGCAATCGTGTGACGTGGAACTTGCGCTGGCCGAGCGTGACGCCAATGCAAGGCGCTGGCGGCGGTGCCGGTGGAGGATTCGGCGGTGGTGGTGGCGGTGGTGGTGGTGCGGGTGCCGGCACGCTTGGCGGCAACGGACCGCTCGTCGCACCGGGCACGTATCGTGTGCAATTGTTCAAGCGTGTGCAGGGCGTCCGCACCGCGCTCACGCAACCTGCACCGTTCGACGTGCAGCTCCTTCCGAACGCAACCATCACACCGGCCGAACGCGCGCGTGCGGTGGCGTATTATCGTGACGCCCAGCCATTGCAGCGGCAGGTGCTCGGCGACAACGCGCTGATGGCCGAGATCAGCACGCGCCTCGATGCGCTCCAGCGCGCCGTCCAGCAAATCACGAAGCCGACAACGCTCGACGCCGAGGTTCGCACGGCCACCGCGAAGCTACGTGCCATCCGGGAGCAGCTCAACGGCGACAACACGCCGGGACGCTACTCCGAGCCCACGGAGACGTCACTGCTCGGACGCCTGAACACGGCGTTGGCCGGAGGCGGGCTGCAGGGGCCTACGGGAACGCAGCAACAGCAGTTGGCGATCGTCATGCAGCGCTACCCGGCCATCCATGCGGCGCTCACGACATTCGTGGCGAACGACCTCGCGGCGCTCGAGCGCAGGGCGGAAGCGGAGGGTGCGCCGTGGACGCCGGGTCGGATCATTCCGTGAGCCATCGGTAATCACTCGTCGGTCGATCATCGACGTACGACGATGCGGGGAGCCGACGATACGCCGGCTCCCCAAAGTGTCTCATGGTTTCGGTCCGATGGTGAAATCCGCCGCGGCGAGGGCAATCCGTCACGTCCGCGCCGTCGAGGCGGTACGTTTGTCGGATGCTGCCCTCCCTTTGTGCCGATCGGCGTGCCGCTCCGGGCACCCGCACCATCAGGCGCCTCTTTCCCGCGCTGCTCGCCGTCGGGACGGCCTGTGCGCCAGCCGACGCGGGAGACCGCCAGGCGGATCTGATCCTGCACAACGGCCGCGTGTACTCGTTCGCGTGGCCCGATCCGTCGCCTGATGGTCACCCGGCACCAGCGGCGCCCTACGACAGCGCCACGGGATGGCACAACGATGCCTCGGCGGTCGCCATTCGTGACGGGCGCATCGTCTTCGTCGGCAACGATTCCGGCGCGCTTGCCCTGGTGGGCTCCAACACGACGGTCCGCGATCTGGGCGGCCGCGTGGTGCTACCGGGACTGGTCGACGCGCACACGCATGTGGCCGAGCTTGGGGAATCGCTCGATCGGGTGAACCTCACGGGCATCGCGACCGAGGCGGACGCCGTCGAACGCATCGTGCAGCGCGCAGCCACGACCCCCAAGGGGGAATGGATCCTCGGCTACGGCTGGGATGAGGGCGCGTGGGCCAATCGGTATCCGGACAAGCGCCTGCTGTCGCAGCGCGTTCCCGATCACCCGGTGGTGCTGCGCAGTCTGCATGGCTTTGCGTCGTGGGCGAACGAACGGGCGCTCGCTCTCGCGGGGATCACGCGCGACACGCCCGTTCCCGACGGCGGGGAGATCCGCACGGATGCTCATGGTGAGCCCACCGGACTGGTGCTCAATCGCACGGTGCCGTTGCTCGACAACGCCGTCCCGCGCCCCACCGCGGCGCAGCGCGATGCGCAGATACTCCGTGCGCTGCGCGTGATGGCGCAATCGGGCTACACCGGCGTCCATGAAGCCGGCGTCGCTCCGGATGTCATCGAAAGCCTCGAGCGTCTGGCCGAGCGCGACTCCCTGCCGCTGCGCGTGCATGCCATGCTGAGCGCCCGTGACTCCGCACTGATTCGCAAATGGATTGCGCGCGGCCCGTTCACCGCCGCCACTGGCATGCTCAGTGTGCGCGCCGTGAAGGCGTACTACGACGGTGCCCTCGGCTCACGGGGGGCACAGTTGCTTGCCGACTATGCCGACCGTCCGGGGCATCGTGGTGTGAGCGGCGGCAACTACGGGTTCGACCGGACACTCGTGGCCGACGCCATGAGCGCCGGCTTTCAGGTGGGGATTCACGCCATTGGTGACGCCGGGAACCGGGCCACCCTCGACTTCATCGACTCCGTGACACGCGCCGCGCCCAAGGCCCGCGCGCTTCGTCATCGTGTGGAGCATGCCCAGGTGCTGTCGCCGTCTGATATCGCGCGCTTCGCGGCGCTGGGCGTGGTGGCCTCGGTGCAACCGCCGCACGCTGTGGAGGACAAGGGGTGGGCCGAGACCCGCGTTGGCGCCGAACGGATCGCGGGGGCCTATGCGTGGCGCACCCTGCGGCAGGCGGGTGCCCCGCTCGTGTTCTCGTCAGACCTACCCGGCTCGGACTGGAGCCCGTTCTACGGGCTGCATTCGGCGATCACTCGACAGGACACCAGCGGCGCGCCACCGGGCGGGTGGTATCCCGAACAGCGCATGACGCCGGAGGAAGCCGTGCGCGGTTACACCGTGTGGAGTGCCTATGCCGGCTTCGACGAGCGGGAGTCGGGCACGCTGGCGGTGGGCCGACGGGCGGACATCACCGTGCTCTCCGTCGATCCATTGCGCGACGACCCGCGCGAGCTGCTGCGCGGCCAGGTGGTTCTGACGATTTCGCGTGGACGTATCACGTACCGGCAATGACCATGTCGCTTGACCTGCAGAACGCCCAACTCCTGGCGGTCACCTCCATCTTCGCGCTGTTCGCCTGCGCCGAGTTGGTGCTGGGGCACTTCTTCCCATCCAGTGCATCGGCCGAGGACAACCGGCTCGATGTAGCCGTGGGGGTCACTTTCCCCGTCATCTCGGGATCGGTGTTCGCCGCGTCGAAGGCGCTGTGCGCGTGGCTGATCCCTGAAATGCGCGATGCGTGGGCCGACTGGCCGTGGTGGCAGATGGTCCTCGTGCTGCTGCTGGCCGACGATCTCACGCAATACTGGTGGCACCGCCTGTCGCACACGTCGATCATGTGGCCACTGCATCGGGCCCATCATTCGGCCGCCTATATGAGCGTGCGAGTCGTGTACCGCAACAACGCGTTCTACTACGCGCTCATGCCCGGGCTCTGGTTCAGTGGCGCGCTCCTGTACCTCGGGTTCGGGTGGGTGTTCGTGGGCTACAGCGTGGTGAAGCTCGCCGTGATCATCGGCGCGCACTCGGCGATTCGCTGGGATCGGTGGCTGTATCGCCATCGCCCGCTGCGCCCGCTGGCCTGGGTGCTCGAGCGCACCATCTCCACCCCCGCCACCCATTTTGCCCATCACGCGCTCACACAGGACGACGGCATCGGGCATTACATGGGGAACTATGGGAACATGCTGTTCCTGTGGGATGTGCTCTTCGGTACGGCGCGCATTACCCGGCAGTATCCACCGGCGTTTGGCCTCAACGATGACCGGCGTCACGGCCCCGAGCGGTGGTACCACCAGATGTTCTTTCCGCTGTTCCGCTCGCGTCGCGCCGAAACGGTGCTGGGGCACGAGTCCCATACTCCGATCGACTGACGCCGGCGCTCTCCCCTTTCGCTCCCCCGTCCACCATGCATCGTCGCACCTTTCTGCACGCCGCGAGCGCGCCACTGGGTCTTGCCGCACTCGACCGCGCAGGACTGACACACGTTCCCGTGACGACCACGCCGTCGCCGGCGATCCACACGCGGGCACGCGCTACGGTGGTGGTGGTCGGCGCTGGCGCCTTCGGTGGATGGACGGCGCTGCATTTGCGCGAAATGGGGCACGACGTCACCCTCGTCGATGCATACGGCCCCGGGAACTCGCGCGCGACATCGGGCGACGAGACGCGCCAGATTCGCTGCGGCTACGGCGATCGTCTGCTCTATGCGCGATCGGCGCTGCGCGCCATGACGGCATGGCGTGAACGCGAGCAGCAATTCGGCGTGGCCCTGCTCAATCCGACCGGGCGGTTGCAGCTTGCGCCAGACTGGACGCCATCGCTCAAGGCCACGCAGGCAACGCTCACCACTCTCGGGGTGAAGTTCGACGCCATGACCGACGGCGACATGCGGAAGCGCTATCCGCAGATGCATCCCGACGGCATGGGTGTGGGGCTGCTCGAACCGGGCGCGATGGTGATTCGGGCCAAGCAGGCGATGCTCGCCGTGTCGCAGGCGCTCGTGCGGGCAGGCGGCACGCTGCGCGTTGCCCGCGTGCGTCCTGGCACGATCGAGGGTGGGCGTCTCGTGGACGTGCAGGTGGACGACGGCAGTCGCCTCGCCGCCGATGCGTTCGTGTTCGCCTGCGGGCCGTGGCTCCCCAAGCTGTTTCCCGGTGTGCTGGGCTCGCGCATTCAGGTGCCAGGGCGCGATGTCTTGTACTTCGGGTTACCGGCCGGTGATCAGCGTCTCGCCTTTCCCAACTTTCCGAACTTTTCGGAAGAGCGGTACTACGGCTTCGCGAGCATCGACGGCCGGGGATTCAAGGTGTGCCCGACGAGTGGAACGACGAGTTTTGACCCCGATGTGGACGAGCGTATCGTCAGTGCCACCGAGGTGCGCCGCGCCCGTGCGTTTCTCGCGCAGCGCTTCCCCTCACTGGCGAACCAGCCGATCACCGAGTCGCGGGTGTGTCAACTCGAGAACACGGCCGACGAGCACTTCATCATCGATCGCCACCCCGAGATGGCGAACGTGCTGCTGGCCGGCGGTGGCTCAGGGCACGGCTTCAAACACGGTCCGGTGATCGGCGGCTACATCGCAAAGCGTGCCCTGGGTGAGCAGACGGATACGGATTTCGATCACATGGTGCGGTTGGTGCGCTGAGTCGCGAGCCACGTGCGCCGTTCCGTGCGCCACTGCCAACGCGGCCAGCGTCCAGTCGAAGCGGCTCTTGCACCCGTGTCGTGTCCGCTCCCACCCCACGACGGCTCTACCGCGGCAACGAATACGCCACGATCTCCGACGCCTGACCGCCGGCGGTGGTCGCGAACACCACGTACTGCCGCCCGTCGTGCATGTACGTCATGGGAATGCCGGTCTGCGTGCCGCTCGGAATGTCGAGTCGTGTAATCCGCGTCCCGGTGCGCTTGTCGAGCACCCAGAAGTTGCTGCTCCCGTTCGTGCCTTCACCGGCGAAGAGCAGCGTGCGCGTCACCAGCAGTCCGGCGCGCGACGCACGGCCGGTGTTGGGAATGCTGGCCGGCGGAAGCTTGAGCCGTTCGGCGACATACGCCGGCGTGTCGCCGTTGGGCACCATCCACGCATGGTTGCCCGTCGTCAGGTCGATTGCGGTGATGCGCCCCCAGGGCGGCTTCACGAACGGCACACCGGGTGCGAGCTGACCGCCACGGCCGCCCGCGATGTAGTTCATGTCCGAGAGCTTGCCACCGGGCAGCAGCGCCAGGAACGACGGGGCCGTCACCGACGGCACATACAGATAGCCCGTCTCGGGGTCGAGCGCACCGCCCTCCCAGTTGGCGCCTCCTGTCGACGCGGGCAGCGAAAGCGTGCCGCGCAGTCCGTCGGCGCCGCCTTGCAGTGAGGGCGGGGTGTAGAGCGGCCCCCAGCGGAACTGGCGCGCGATCTCCCGGGCACGAGCGCGGATTTCCGGCGTGAAGTCGAGCAGGTCGTCCTCGCTGAAGCCCTGTCGCTCGAACGGCGCGGGCTTCGTGGGGAACGGCTGCGTAGGACTGTACCACTCGCCTGGCACGTCCCCCTTGGGCACGGGACGTTCCTCGATCGGCCAAACGGGTGTGCCGGTCACGCGGTCGAGCACGAAGACGAAGCCCTGCTTGGTGAGCTGCGCGAGAATGCGGCGCGGCTTTCCATCAATGGTGAGGTCGGCGAGGATGGGCGCGGTGGTGTTGTCCCAGTCCCAGATGTCGTGGTGGATGGTCTGGAAGTGCCACACACGTTTGCCTGTGCGCGCGTCGAGCGCCAAGATGCTCGTCGAAAACAGGTTGTTCCCCGGACGGTGGCCACCGTAGTAGTCGCCGGTTGCCGCTTCGGTGGGCAGATACACGTAGCCCAGCTGCGCATCCCAGGAGATCTGCGCCCACGAGGCCGCATTGCCGGTGTACGCCCACGACTTCTCGAGCCAGCTGTCGTTCCCGACTTCGCCGGGCTCCGGGATGGTGTGGAACGTCCAGAGCAGACGCCCGGTGCGCACATCGAAGCCGCGAATATCGCCCGGTGTGTTCACCTTCGACGGCGGCTGCATGCCCACATGCAGCGCCGCTCCCACCACCAGCACATTGCCGATCACGGCTGCCGGTGAGCTTGCGCCGATGGAGCCGTCCACCGACACGCCCTCGCGCACGCGGAGATTCTGCTGGAGGTCCACGACGCCGTTGCGTCCGAAGCCGGGGATTGGGCGGCCGTTGTCGGCGTCGAGGGCGATGAGATGGTACCCGGGGGTGACCACATAAATGCGGTCGTCGCCTTTCCCGTCCGACCAGTACGACACACCACGCCCAGAATTCACGCGCGGTGCCTTGGCGAGCCGGTCACGCTCGTCGAAGCGATACATCCAGATGGTTTCGCCCGTGGCCGGATCGATGGCGACCACGTTGCGGTGCATACCGGCGGTGGCGTAGAGCCGCCCCTTCACGAAG
>CANGXD010000183.1 GCA_947457545.1 Gemmatimonadaceae bacterium | reverse complement strand
TCGGGCTTGACGTAGACGTGGGAATATCGATCTTCAACACGGGCGGTGGCTCCTTTTTGTTGCCGGGATTCTCCCGGGGGTGACTGGATTACCCGAAAAGGTGCCACCGTCTGCCGTTCATTTCCACACTTTTTGATTGTACCTCGACGTGAGTTTGTGCGTGATGCGGCAGCGGCGGCGCTGGTGCCGGTGCTGGGCACCGCGGGACTCCTGCAGGCGCAGCCGCCTGCCTCGCCGGCGCGCGAGCGCACACGGCGACTTCGGTCCCGCGATTTTGTGGTTGAGGCCTCGTACGCCCTACTCTGGCGCAACGGACGCGCAGAGGTGGTGCCCGATGTGTATGTGCGAGTGCGAGGCAACGACATTGTAGCCATTGGCACGGGTCGCGTGCGCGGGACCGTAGACCGAATCAATGCGAGCGGACAGGTACTGCTGCCGGGCTTCATTTCGGGGCATACACACATGCGGCCTCGGGAAGCCCCACGCGTGGACTCATTGAGAGTGGGCGTTCGTACCAACGGCCCATCGAGATCGTGGAGCAGCTCCCCGATGATCAGCTCGACGCCCTCACGGCATATAACGTCGCGGAACTGGTGCGTTCGGGATGCACCAGTCATGTGGAGATGAGTCTCAGTCTGCGTCAGGCCCAGAGCTACGTGCGTGTGGCCCGCCAATGGCACGTGCGCGGCTTCCCCGGCGGCATGGTGCCGGGCACGGCGCGCCTGTTTCCCATCTGGCGTCGCAGTAACGATGCAGTGCTTGCCGAGAGTGTCTCGGCAACGCTGGCCGAGATCGAAGCAAACCGACAGTACGCGCTCAGTATTCGCGGAGCGGAGGACGGCCTCATCATGCCCATGATGACTCCCCACGCGGCTGACACGCACACGCCGGAGACGATGCGAGCCGTTGTTGCCGCGGCGAAGGAGCTCGGGACCGGCATTCATACCCATCTGGCCCAAGGCAGTGGTGAAGTGCGTACGGTGCAGCGATTGCACGGTGTTTCGCCGGCACAATGGTTGGCATCGCTGGGCGCGCTCGATGGTCCGTTCTTTGGGGCGCACATGACAGCGGCTACGGCCGACGACTGGTCGCTGCTGCAGCAGCGTGGTGCTGTGTATGCGCACTGTCCGTCGGGCGGTGGGGCCGGAAATTCCAGTGGTTCGCAGCCGTATCCTGAGGCACTGGCTGCTGGTGTTGCAACGAATGTGGGGATCGATACCCACTCCAATGACTACGTGGAGAATCTCAAGCTGGCCGTGATTTGCGGTCGTGCGCGGGCGCGCCTGGTGAACCAGTTCTCCGGCACAAAACTCCCCCTGCCGAGCGTCATGCAGGCCGTATCCGGTGCCACACATGGTGCGGCCGATGGATTGCGCCGCCCCGATCTTGGGCGCCTTGCCGTAGGGGCCAAGGCCGATCTGTGCAGCATTGATGTGGGCGGTCTGCTGGTGGGCAGTGGCGCGGCGGGGCCAGAGCCATTGCACAATCTGCTCTACGCCAACGGTCACAGCGTGCGCCATGTGTTCACGCAGGGCTACGCTCAGGTCGTCGATGGACAGCTCGTTGTGGCCGATGAGTCGCAGCTTGTGCGCAACGGGGCCAGGGTAGCGCAGACCATTTGGGCGCAGCTGCGGGCTGAGGGGTGGTTTGCCTAGCGACGGAAGTACCGGTCTGCGGCGGCGTCGGCTGGATACATGAGTTCCACGTGCATGCCTTCCACCGTCACGTCTCGCGCACTGCCAAAGTAGACAAAGGTGGAGAGCGTATTGATGACGCCTTCCGGTGTGCGCAGTTGCGTGAGGAGGACCGGGGACTCGGTACGGGGAAGCGCCCCGGCCTCAAATGGACCTGCGGCGCTGTCGACCCGCTGCAGTAAGTCCAGGAAACGTGCATCGCCCGTGCGCGTCGAGGCTTCATGCTGCATGCGCTGCTGTGTATCGCGCAGCACTTCGCGCCAGTTTACGATGATCTGCTGATAGGGGCCCAGTAACAGCTCGATCAGGTTGGGCCGCTCGACGGGCTCGCCGGGTATAGGCGGCGGTAAGAGTTGCTGTGCGGCACCATTCGCCTCAAGGACTGTGTACCACGCATCCAATACAAGGGCCGGGTACGGCTCGTGGGCGTGCAGCAGGCGATCAAGGACAAAGCGGACCTCAGCGAGCGCCACGTCGGTGAGGGGACGTTCGGCGTAGGCCGGCGCAAAACCCGCGGCGGTGAGCATGCGATTGCGTTCCGCCAACGGAACATCGAGTGCATGCGCCAGTCGCAGGACCATGTCCTGTGATGGACGTGCCCGGCCGGTCTCCAGAAACGAGACGTGGCGCGGCGGTGTGCCGGCTCTGCTGGCAAGGGCGAGTTGGCTGAGCCGACGCGTGGTGCGCCAGTGTTTGAGCGTCACGCCGAACGGCGTCGGTATCGGTGCAGCAGTTCGCTTGATCACCATGGTACGGTAGCTCGAAACTCGGCGCTGCGCGCTTCCCTGGGAGGGAATCGATTTGCGACGCGTTCGCCTCCATGGTGTTCGCATACGCGATTGCCCCATCACTCAGTCTGGAGTTCGTATGCGCTCAGCGGTCGGTCTGTCAGCCAATGTTCGTCCCGTAAATGAGCCTGCACGCCTGCAGTGGGTGGGCGGGCTGATGGTGTGCCTCGGCATGGCCCTGGTTCTGTTGGCCGTGGCCATGCCCGACACCCTTGGGGCGCTGTACCAGTTGTACAGCACACTCCCTACCGATGCGGCCTTGAACGACGCCTCGCGATTTGGCGCTGGGCTGTTTGGCGCACTCACTGTCGGGTGGGGTGTCACGCTGCACCAGCTGGGGCGAGGCATAGCCGTGTCGCGCGCGGCTGTGATTGGGGCGGTGGTGTGGTTCATCGTGGATAGTGCCGCCTCCATAGCGCTGGGCTTCCAATGGAATGCGCTTTCCAACGTGGGCTTCCTGGCCATGTTCCTCGTGTTGCTGCCATGGCGCCGGCCGCGCTGAGCCGTAAAGGGGCACGGTTTGCTCGCGGTGTACGCCAGGCAGCTGCGCGGCGTGACTGGCGACATATTTGAGCATATGCCCATCTCACCCGACGACATCCGCATTCACACGCGACCGACGGTCCGCACCGCCCGCTACGCGGTGCTGGGAACCGAGCCTACCGAGGCGCAACGCGTGTGGTTCGTGCTGCACGGCTACGGACAGATTGTGCCGCGCTTTCTGCGCCATTTCGAGGGCGTGGTGCCGGAAGACTGCTGTATCGTGGCGCCGGAGGGGCTGTCGCGCTTTTACATCGACATGCCGCGCAGCGACGGCGCGCATTTGCAGCGCGTTGGTGCCGGGTGGATGACCCGCGAAGCACGTGAGGACGACATTCACGACACGATGCGCTGGCTCGACGAGTTGTACGCCGACATCATGCAACAGTCCCCTCATGCCGCGGTCGGCGTACTGGCGTTCTCACAGGGTGTCGCCACCGCGACGCGCTGGATGGCGCAGGGCCGGGTGCGTCCGCGCGCATTCGTGGCGTGGGCTGGTGGTGTGGCGCACGATGTCGATGCGCAGTCCATGACGACGGCACTGCAAGACACCGACGTGACGCTGGTGTCGGGTGATCAGGATCAGTTCGTCTCCAACGACACGCGCGCCGCGATGTTGTCGTCGTTGCAGGCGTGGCAACCGGCAGCGACGTCGGTGGTGTTTGCCGGTGCGCACCATCTGGAGCGAACCGTGCTTGGCCCGCTGCTGGCGCGGCTCTAATCGCGCGAGGTGGTTGGCGAACGGCTACCGACGTGCCGGTTCGTAGCGCATGCCCAGATTCGCGATGTCACCGCGCACCGTCACCGTGACCACGGCCGTCAGCGTCGACGATTCGTTGCGTACGACCGCCATGGCGCCGGCAGGGAAGGTGGCGTCGATGGCGCTGCCCGCCGGTACGATGGCGATGCTGTCGCGTTTACCGTTGCGCTCCACGAAGAGGGTGACCGAGACCGTCCCCGAGTTACGTCCGGTGACCTCGAATGCCCCGGGCTGACCGCCGCCGAGCAGGAAGCTCTTGTTGGGTTCGATGGAGGTTTCGCTCTTGAGCGACGAGAAGGAGGCGCAGCCGGTGACGGCGCACAGGGCGAGCAGGGCGATTCGCATGGGGAAGGGCTCAGAGGGGTGCACGATTGGTATCCGTACAAGAGTTCGTCGCCGCGTCGTGTGTGGATGCACACGGGCCCATGTACTCGTCAGCGATCCCGAAAGCGCTGCACGCGATCGCTGACCCACTCGGGGAGTAGCAGACGGTCGGCAATGGCGGCAATCTGTTCGGCGTCTTTCCACGCGGCTTCGAGGGCGGCGAGGTCGCCTTCGAGGGCGACGCGTTCGGTGTCTTCGTGGAGCGCCATCTCGATGGCGAGGCGGACGTCGAGGGATTGAGCGCCAAGGTTGTAGACGACTCCCTCGCCGTTCCCCGCCGCTTGCCGGGCGAGGAATGCCGACGCCGAGCCCGCGTCGGCAAGGCGCCGGGCGGCGCTCTCGACGGCGTCGTGTTTACCGCCGCCGAAATTGAGGTGCGTGATGATCCGGCCGAGGACCTGTTCGGCGTTTGTACCGTGGAGCAAAGAACGCCCCTGTCCATGCAGGAGGTTGAGGCGCCATGGTCCCCCTTCGGGATCGCGCTCCACTTTGGCATCGTTCACGTCTTTGGCGCGCAGCGTGTACGGCGTCCCGTCGTGCAGTTGGAGCTTGGCCACTGGGCGTAGCCATTGCCGATAGTAGGCGTAGTACTGAATCCCTTGGGGCAACATGCCGGCGAGCGGGATTGCGGAGAGCATGCCTGGTGCGAAGTACTTCGCGCCAAAGTGACCGAGCGCCATCGTGATCGCCGACGCGCCGATGATCTGCATTCGCCGCCGGCGTTTGGCGAATTCACGCCCGTATCGCCACGCCGCAAACTCCGGACGGGTGGGCGCCCCAATGCGCACCAGCTCGAGCCCTTCACGGAGTTTGGCGAGGCCAATGTGGTCGGTGCTGGCTCGCAACGGTGTGCTGCGGAAGAGCCGCTCGCAGCTGTCGATGGCTTCCCACCGTTCGTCGAGCGGAGAAAGATTCCACCGACCGCACTTTTCGCACACGACCCAAAGCCGGCCGCGCGCGCTGTCGAATGCGAGGCGTCGGCCAATCGCGAATTGCTCCACCATCTCGTTGGAGGCAAAGCGCCCATTGCAATACAGACAGGCGGAATACATGTGCGGAAAGTATGGTCCTGCAGCGGCCCCGACAACGCGGCAGACCGCGGCGGTTCGCAGTAGGTTGGGGCATGATTCCACACCCTGCACATCGACCGACCATGACGAGACAGATCATCGGCTACACCCTGGGCGCCGCACTCTCGGCGGCGCTCGTCGCCTGCACGCCGTCCGCGGATACCGCCACGACGGATTCGACCGCGGCGTCGGCTACCGCCGACACGCTCGTGTCGGAAGAGGGGATGATCGACGTGCCGGGGGGCAAGGTGTGGTATCGCAAGATCGGCAACGGTCCCGGTATCCCGCTGTTGGCGTTGCATGGTGGACCTGGCGGCACGTCATGTCGCTTTGAGGTGCTGGCCCCGTTGGCGGCAGACCGGCCGGTGATTTTCTACGATCAGCTGGGCTCGGGGCGTTCGGAGCATCCCACCGACACGGCGTTATGGACACTGCCACGCTTTGTCGAGGAGCTTGCCGCGGTCCGCAAAGCGTTGCGCCTCGACACGTTGCACTTGCTGGGGCACTCGTGGGGCGGGGCGCTGGCCGCAGAATACATGGTGGCCGCCAAGCCCGCGGGTGTCGTGAGTGTGGTGTTCAGCAGTCCGCTCATTTCCACACCGCGATGGATTGCCGACGCCGACAGCCTGCGTGCGGAGCTGCCGGTCGCCATTCGAGAGATGCTCGACGCGGAAGAGAAGAAAGGCACGCTCGACTCTCCCGCTTACAAGGCAGCGACGGATTCGTTCTATGCGCGCCACGTGCGCCGTTTGCCGGTGGTCGATATCCCGCGCTGCGCGGGCGTAGCATCGAACGACACGATCTATCAGCAGATGTGGGGCCCAACCGAGTTCAAGAGCACGGGATCGCTGCGCACGTGGACGCGTGCGGCCGACATGGCGACCATCGCGCAGCCGTCGCTGTTCATTGCGGGCGAGTTCGACGAAGCGCGTCCAACGACGCTCGAGGAGTTCCGGCGCACCATGCCGAGCGCGTCGTTGGTGGTGATTCCGGGCGCGGCCCATTCGGCGATGCGCGAAAAGCCGTCGGAGTATGTGAGCGCGGTGCGGGCGTTTCTGGCGCGGGTGGAAGGCGCGCCGACGCCGTGACGCAAGACACTGCGCCGACCAACCTGTCGCGACTCACGGTGCCGGTGCTGGTGGCACAGTGGGCGCGCATTGTGGATTACGTGGAGCGCCACGAGGTCGCGTCGCACGATTTCCGGACCGATGTGAACGTGCGGCACGAGATCTCGCTGCGCTTGCGCGCGAAGCCGACGACGGGCGAAACGCGCGAGATGCTGGCGGAGTTGGACGGGCACTTTCGGGCGGCCACGGTGGAAGTGCCGGAGTGTATACACGGCATGGAGCGCGCGATGGCGGAGCAGTGGACGCCGACGCGGGAATGGTATTTCTGGCGCGCGCCAGTGGGGGCGGGGACGGCGGTTTAACAACGGGGGGCTGGTCCGGCGGTCAACTGGACGACGGATTTAGCCCTCAGGAAAAAGAACGCAAGAACAAAGGGGGAAGCGCGGTGCCGTTCATGTGCGCCGCACCCGCAGTCCCATGAGGACCGAACCGTGCTCTCTCCTTAGTTCTTGCGTTCTTTCCCCTGAGGGCTAAATCCGTCGTCCAGTTGACCGCCGGACCAGAACGACCGCAGTGGCCGTCCTAACCGCCGTCGCTCGCATCACAAATCTGCTCCCGCCGGGCCTCCGCTCATCCTTGTGAAACTTTTCACAAGCTGGTAGCGTATGTACGGTGACCAGCTTCCGGAGCACTCCAATGCCGCATCGCAATTCTGAGTCGTCGCCAACCGCTGCCTCCGACGCCGCCGTGCACCCGCTGCGCGTGCGTGAGTCGCTCACGGCAACCACGGGCATGTACCCCGTGGACATCCGACCCCATGTGGTGATCGTCGGCGGCGGCTTTGCCGGCATCTCCGCGGCGCGCGAGCTCGCCGATGCGCCGGTGCGCATCACGCTGCTCGACCGGACCAATCACCACCTGTTCCAGCCGCTGCTGTATCAGGTAGCCACCGCGGTGCTCAACCCGTCCGA
>CANGXD010000182.1 GCA_947457545.1 Gemmatimonadaceae bacterium | reverse complement strand
GTGCGCCACAAGGCGGATTACTACCGTCTGCTGCAAGCCGTGCGCGATCAACACGATGCGCCTGAAATCTGGGAGGAGTGGGTGATGTACATGCTGAACGCCATCGAAACCACGGCGCAGCAGACCATTCACACCATCACCGACATCCGAGCGGCGCTCATGGACTACAAGCACCGCATTCGAGCGTCCTTCAAGTTCTACAGTCAGGATCTCATCAACAATCTGTTCACGCACCCCTACACCAAGATCGACTTTGTCGAGCGTGACCTGAGCGTGTCACGCATTACCGCCACGAAATACCTCGACCTGCTCACACAGGCCGGTTTCGTACGGAAGGTGAAGGTGGGTCGGTCAAACTACTACATCAACGTGGCGCTCAACTCCATTCTGACCAGAAGCTGAAATCACCGTTCGCCGCCGCTACATCCGGCGCCCACGCAGAGGCACCTTCAACTGGTACACGATGCTTTCATCGGGTGAGCCCTCGAGCGTGTCCACGCCGTAGCGCACCTGACGTGGGTCGCCTTGGACCATGGTCCCCATGAGGCGGTCCCAGAACGAGAACACATTGCCGAAGTTGGTGTCCGTCCACGGCACTTCCACGTGGTGATGGAACTTGTGCATGTTGGGCGTGACGAACACCCAGCTCAGGGGGCGATCGATCCACGCGGGCACGTTGATGTTGGCGTGCGTGAAATACGTGAAGAAGATCGTCGCGATGCGATAGAAAACGTAGAACGCCAGCGGGATGCCGAACACCAGCACGGTGGTGGCGGAGAACAGCTCGCGGATGACGTAGTCGAGCGGGTGGTGCCGAGTGCCGGTGGTGGCGTCGACGTGCGTATCGCTGTGGTGCACGAGGTGCAGCCGCCACATCCACTTCACGTGGTGCAGCAGGTAGTGGGCGAACCACTGCGCCATGAAGTCGAGCGCGAGGACCGCGATGAGCAGCTCTGCCCAGATGGGCCACGCCACTAGGCGGAGCAATCCAAAACCGCGCGATTCCGACCACACGTACACGCCGGCCATCGCGGCGGTGAACAGCGCGTTAATGAGCAACGACGTGGTCAGGAAAAACAGATTGACGCGCGCGTGCTTCCACTTGCGGTAGTCGAAGCGCACTAGCGGCACGGCGCCCTCGAGCACACAGAATGTCGTCAGGCAGGCGAACGCCCAGCCGAGTTTCTGTCCCGACGACATGGTCGCAAAGAACTGCATGAAGGTGTCCATCTGTTCTACGGTAATGGGTCGCGCACGTTACGGCTGTATCCCTGTCACCACCGGCAGCACGATCTTGGAGGCCTGCCCCGCGCTGCGATAGATGCGCTGCGTGGCGGCGCGGAAGTCGCTGGGCTTCGCTTCGAAGATGTTGGGGACGAACGTCTGCGGGTTGCGATCGATGAGCGGAAACCACGTGCTCTGCACCTGGATCATGACGCGGTGCCCCTTCTTGAAGGTGTACGCCTGGGTGTGCAGATCGATGGTGATGGCTTCCGGCACGTTGGGCGTGAGCGGCACCGGCTTCTGTGGGTCGTTCCGAAAGCGTGCACGGAACACGTCGTTCGCGACCATGAACTGATAGCCGTTCATGCGGAGCTCTTTCATGCCGGTGTCGGGGTACACGTCGATGAGCTTCACCACGTAGTCGGCATCGGTGCCGCTCGTGGCGGCGTGCAGCGTCACGCTCAGGTCGCCCGCGATGGTGAGATCGTCGGTGAGTGTGGGGAGCTCCCAGCTCAACACATCGGGGCGGTTGTGCACGAAGCGCTGGTCTTCGGTGAGCCACGTTCGCCAGGTGGAGCCCGGGCCGTAGGTCATTTGCACCGGACGCTGACGGTATGGCACCGGCTTGGCGGGGTCGGACACATAGGCGTCGTAGGCCGGGGCCGTGGTGGTGGGTGGCTCCCACGCCAGCGCGCCCCCTTCCCGCATGTACAGACTGCGTGGTGACACGGCGGTCTTGGGCGGCCACGTGTCGTAGCGCTTCCACACGTTGCTGCCGGCCTCGAAGACCAGCGCTTCGGGGAGTGTCCATCCGGCCACGTTGCGCTGCTCTGGATGCAAGTGCCGCGCAAAGAACGGCGCCATGATGGAATCGCGGAAGAAGCGCGCCGTGGGTTGTCCGAACTGAATGGGGCCCAGTGATGCGCCTTCGCCGCCCATCCACCCGCCGTGATTCCACGGCCCCACGACGAGCATGTTCTTGTTTTCGCGATCGTGCTTTTCGAGCTCGCGGTAGATGGTGATTGGCCCGTAGAAGTCTTCCTGATCCCACCACCCCGCTACATGCAACGCGGGCACGGTGACCTTGTCGAGATAGCCCGCCATTGCCTGACGCTGCCAGAAGGCGTCGAAGTTGGGATGCTGCGCGAAGTCATTCCACGTGGGAATCGATCCCTTGAGGAACTTGTCGTTGACGGTCTTGAGCGAGCCGAGTTTGAGGTACCACTCGTAGGTGTCGTGCGCGTCCATGTTGAACTGCTTGACGTCCTTGCCGCTCTCCATCATGGTGGCGTATTCGAAGCCGTAGCTCAGGCGGAACGCGCCGTTGTGATGAAAGTCGTCGCCCTTCCACATGTCGGCCGGCGAGGCTTGCGGCGACGCGGCCTTGAGGGCGGGATGCGGATCGAGCATCGCCATGGCCGTCGTCCATCCGTCGTACGACACGCCCGTCATGCCAACGCGGCCGTTGTTGTTGGGCACGTTCTTGAGCAGCCACTCGATGCTGTCGTACGCGTCGGTGCTTTCGTCGATGGCCTTGGGGTCGGCGCGGTTCGCGCGCGGCGGCCGTTGCATGACGAACTGTCCTTCCGACTTGAACTTGCCGCGAATGTCCTGAAAGACGAACACGTAGCCGTCGCGGGCGACGTCACGCGCCATGAAGCCCCAGCGGGCCGCAACGCTCGCCGCCGTGTTGCCGTCGACACCGTATGGCGTGCGCACGAACAGCATGGGCAGGGGCCCCGCCGGATAGGTGGGGGTGAGGATGCGCGTGTACAGCTTGGCCCCGTCGCGCATGGGGATCATCGACTCGGTGAGCGCGTAGCTGGCCGGGGTCTGGGCTTGGGCCGTGGCCGGCTGGGCGGAGACCACACGCCCCCACAGCAGGAGCAGCGGGAGGATTCGAGAGGGTCGCATACGATAGCATGCAGTGCGTTCCCTCCGAGCGCCACCGCCCCTAACCGGGTCCTCAAAAAGGGGTCAGAGTCGTTTGTACAAACGACTCTGACCCCTTTTCGCATACTTTTCGCATACTGGTGACCTACTCGCTAGCGCCGGTGACCTCATCAAGCGCCAAGCGATAGCTCTCTGGATCGACAGCGGGATAGCGGTACAGATCGGGTGCTGCTTCGGCAAAGGCCGCTCTCAATCCACTCGCCGTGACTAAGCCAGCGTCCAGCATGGCACGTACATCCGCGAGGTCACGCGCGTGGCTCCGCTCGATCTTTGCGAGCGCCTGTGCAGTGAGATCGTAGTGCCGCACGGTTAGCTGGCCGATGCGCTTCACAATCGGACTGCGTTCTTCCCAGTGCTTCGGCACTGGAATGAAGTGGTCCGGCGCCGCGAGCTCTACGTTGATCGCCAGCTGCTCCTTCAATCGAGGAATGGCGCGCAGCAGTGCGTCGGATTCTGGCCGGATGACGAGATCGATGTCACGGGTGCTCGCGCGCCAGCCCACGAGGACTGCAGTCGCACCGCCAACCAGGTAGACAGTCGTCGGTACCGTAGCGGCTTGTGCGAGCGCGATGAGAAAGCGCTCGATCCGTTCACTGGTCGCTATCTCACGCACGTGATCGCCTCACGACAGCAGCGGCGCGCGCAAAACTCACCACTCGGCGAATGAGCGCGTTATAGCGGGAATGCGCCCCATCGCCGTAGAGCTCCTCGAGACGAACGAAGAGCGCCTCCTCGGGGTTGGCCAGCCCCTCCGGCACGCGAATACCCAGTTGCCGCAGCCGAGGCGCCGCGATAGAGACGAGGAGTGCGTCGATCGAGGATTGCCGCTGCGAGAGCTCACGGAGCCCGGTGCGAATGACCTCAACGCCCGGGAGGTCAGAAGCCGTTGTGCCCAGATCGGAACGCTCGAACTCTCGTACGGCACGCTTGGCTTCGCGAGAAACCACCATAGCGCGCGCCTGCTCCGGCAACAGCGCGCGCCGGCTGCGCGTACCGCCGCGTCGGCCGATCTCTGCCATATGGCGCCGCACAAAATCGTTCATCTATATATCATAAGCGGGTTACGATCATAAAACAATAGTGTGAAATAGTTTACAACACCCACAAACGGCATGGACACCCCGCTCAAACCTTTCCGGGTCATCGGCCGTCAAAGGGAACGATCAAATACAACATCCCAAAGATTGATGCGTCATTCGACCCGTATGCTCAATTCGCGCGCGCTGTGTTCGAGGGCGCGCGTTCTTGTCTCGGCACCAATTCGATTCGTTGTGCTGCTGGGGTCTCTGTCGCTAGCACTTGGACGAGAGCTGCGCGCACAGTCGGCCCCCGCCCCCGCGGACTCCCTCCCGCCGTCGTACCGCGAACGCGAAAGCGCCATGGCGACGCGTTCGTTTGCGCTGTTGTGGACCGCCACGCCGCGGCGATTTG
Source organism: Gemmatimonadaceae bacterium (assembly GCA_947457545.1). Taxonomy (GTDB): domain Bacteria; phylum Gemmatimonadota; class Gemmatimonadetes; order Gemmatimonadales; family Gemmatimonadaceae; genus Gemmatimonas. Next base: position 2,674 of record CANGXD010000182.1, on the reverse strand, counting down.
TGGCCGCGTGGGACTCGGCGTTGAGCGCAGACCAGCGGGCGTTGCTCGCGGTACGCGCCGAGGCGCCCGTTGCGGTGTGGGAGCGCGAGGCGATGCGCCTGCGCCTGCGTCATGCGTGGGGACGGACGATGTGGCCGTACTTCCACTGGCGCGAGACCGACGCGTCGTCCGTTGTGCCCGATACGGCGGTGGCGTTCCTCGTGCGCGATCTTCCGCTCGCCGACACCAAGTGGTGGGGGGTGCCGGAGCACATGCAGCTCGTCTCGGCGCTCGTGCACGAACGCGCCCGTGCTCTGTTGGCGTCGAACCGCGCGTTGCAGCGCGGCGACGTGCGATGGCTGCGCGCCGAAATGGCCGCGGCCCGCGCGCTCTTTGCCGATCGGGCGCTGCAGCGTCATGTCAGCACGCAGCTCATCACCGCGCATCTCGACGAGAACGACGAGCGCGGTATCGATTCCGTGTACGGCGCGTGGAAGTCGCTCGCACCCGATTCAGTTGTTGTGGCGCGCGTCGACTCGATGATTGCCGCCAGCACCGCGCTGCGTGTCGGGCATCTGATCGAATCGTACAAGATGGTGAACGGCGTGCCACTCGAGCTGCATCTGCTGCGCCCCGTTGCCGGGGACACCGTTGGCGCTCGCCCCGCCATGCTCTGGTTCCACGGTGGGTCGGGGAATACCGGCAGCTGGAGTCATTCGCCCGGTGTCGTGCGCAACCTGCGCGCGAATGGTGTCACGGTCGTCGCCGTCGAGTTCCGCACCGGCACCCGGTTCGACGCCGGCCCGGTCGAACAGTACAACGACGCCGTCGCCGCCCTGGCGTATGTGCGCAAGCATGCCGCGCGTCTCGGTCTCGATGCGAAACGTATTGGTGTCGCCGGCTTTTCCTCCGGCGCCGGGCTCGCGCTCTCGCTCGGCACGCGCGGCATCAACCCCGTACGTCCCGCGCCGCGCCCGAGTCGGCGTGTGTACCCCGCGGCGGTCATCGCCATGGGGACGTGTGTGGCGCCGGCGAGTCCTCGCGAGGATGGCTACTTCCGCAAGATGGTGCGCAAGGTTGGCGACCCCAAGGATTTTTCGCCCATCGATCTCGTAGCTGCTGGGCAACCGCCTACGCTACTCTTGCACGGTACCAACGACGAGTACTGTGCGTATCAGGATGTCGAGGCGCTCGTCGCGCGCTCACGTGCGGTCGGCAACAACATCACGCTATCGTCCGTGGCGGGGGCGACGCACTTCTTCGGGTTCTCCTATCGTCCGGGGCAGGCGCAAATGCGTGACGCGATGACCGCGGCTCTCACTGCCTGGGGCTGGATGCGGTAGTGTTGGTGGGTCCCGCATCGCGACGTGACGGCCGTTCGCTTTGGTGCATGCGTTCCGCCGTTCTACTTGCACCGGCAGCAGTGCTACTTTAGTATCACTTATGCGCACAGAACTAGTAACGACGCTGAAGCGTCAGGCGACAGAGTTGCTGGCCGATCTCGAGCGTGATAAGGAGCCCATTCTGATCACTCAGCATGGGTTGCCAAGTGCGTACCTGGTTGATGTTCAATCGTACCAGCGACAGCAGGAGCGCATGGCGATCCTCGAGGGGATCGCGCGCGGAGAGATGGCCGTCGCAGATGATCGCGTCGTGTCACATGATGAGGCGAAAGCGCGGCTTGCCAGGTGGCTGAAATAGTCTGGACTGAGCCAGCCCTCGCCGATCTCGAAGCGATCGCGGACTACATCGCCATCGAGAGTCGGCACGCTGCCTCAGGCTTGGTACAGCGCATCTTCGCGCACGTGGAGCAGCTCGCCATCCATCCGGAAAGTGGCAGCCGCCCGCAGGAGTTTCCCCGAAGCACCCGCTACCGGCAGGTTGTAGAACCGCCCTGTCGCGTCTTCTATCGTGTCGACGGCGAGCGCGTGCTGATCCTTCACGTCATGCGTTCAGAGCGGAGATTGCGCGCATCCCGTCTCTTGCGCGAACGCTAAGTGGGCGGGCCCGAGAGAGTGCGACGCCAGCTAACGCTCTTCGTACCTGATGGCACCGCACCATGGCTCGAACCGCTTCGGCAGACGGTCGACCCGGTGCAGTTCGCCTTGATCGCGGCGCACGTAACGCTCTGCCGCGAGGATGAGATTGCGGGACTGGATTTCGCAACGTTGCGCGAGCGCCTCTCGATGGCGTCACCGCTCGCGTTGACCTTTGGTGCGCCGCGGCGCGTCGACGGGCACGGGCTGCTCCTCCCCTGCGTCGATGGCGCGCCGGCGTTTCAGCAGCTGCGCGCGCAGGTGCTCGACAGCACCGCCATACGCACGTCGGACGCGCACATCACGCTGGCGCATCCGCGCAATCCGCGGGCAGCGGGAAATGTCGACGAGCGTGTGCATGCGCTTCCGGTCCCGCTCACGGTCACGTTTCCGTCGGTGGCGCTCATTGAACAGCACGACGGGCGGCCGTGGGAGATGCGGGAGTCCGTGGTGCTCGCCGGGCAACACTGAACGCAGCCGCGAATGGCGCGTACGCGTTTGCGTCGTACTCCGTCGCCGCGTGGCGATCTCGAAGGTAGCTTGCGAGCATGTCCATTCCCTTCCGTCTGTCGTGGGCCGCCGCGCTGCTGCTGCCCGCTCTGCTCCCTGCCCAGCGCGCCGTGCCGCGCACGTCGGTGCCCTCACCCGACGCCGAGATC
>CANGXD010000181.1 GCA_947457545.1 Gemmatimonadaceae bacterium | reverse complement strand
GCCCAGTCCATGCAAGGGCTGCATGACCGTGGCGAGCAGCTCTTCGCGCAACTGTGGCAGGGACTCTCCGAGATCGAACAGGTGACCTTGTATGGTCCCAAGCCCGGGACGCCGCGCACCCCCACGCTGTCGTTCCGTGTGCACGGCCATATCTCGGAAGATGTCTCGCGCTTTTTGGCGCCGCGCGGCGTGTATGTCTCGCATGGCGACTTCTACGCCACGACTGTCGCGCGTCGCCTTGGCTACGCCGAGGAAGGGTTCGTGCGAGCCGGTTGCGCCTGCTACACCTCGGCCGCTGAAATCGAGCGACTCGTCGATGGCGTGCGCGCGCTGGTGCAGGGCTCTCAGCACGGGACGAGCTGAATGCCGCGTCCCCGTGGCCACGGTTCGTTCCTGTTGCGCGCGCTTGTACTCGCGGGACTCGTCGTCAGCGGCGCCTGCGCCGACGCACCACGCTCGGCGACGGCGCTGCCGGCAGCGGAGTTTTTGTTTGCGGCCGGTGACTCCACGTACTGGGTGCGCAGCAGCGGCGAAGGGATGCGGGTGCGGAGTGCGCCCATTCTGCTCACCGAGGTAGACGGACGTCTCATCGAGGTGTTCCTGTCGAGCGATGGCGCCGAGTATCCCGACGCGTCATTTGCCACGGTGCGGCTCTGGTCGCGCGCGCTCACGTCGCCTGACAGCACGCTGCTGTTTTCCGACAGCACCGTATTGCGCGAACTCGACGTGTGGCGCTCGGCGCATCCGCGCGAGCTCGAGATTGATCCATCCGATGAGGATGCGCCGGACGATCCACGCACCGTCGTGCAGGACGAGATCGAAATCCTCGACGTGCACGGTCCGTTCCTCACCTTCGAGCATCTGCTCAACGCGGATATCGAAGGCGGGCGCCCGCATCAGCATCGTGGTCGTCGCTACGTCGTCGATGTGCGCACCGGACATCTTGCGACGCTCGATGATCTGCTCGGCGCCGCCGATGCCGGCCGTGTGATCACTCAGGCGCGCGCATCGCTGGCGCAGCTCACGGACAGCATTCGTCAGGCCGGACGTGCCGGCGATGACCGTGCCAAGGCGGCGGTCGAAACGCTCGACAGCTTTCGCTTCGACAGCACCAGCTTCGGAGTAACAGATCTCGCACGTGATCCTGCTATCGTGTTCATGGTGCCGGGGCAGGCGCCTGATGGCGAGGCGCTTGCGCTGTACCTGCCGCCGTTGAGCGTGACGGCGCCTGCGTGGTGGAAGAGTGTGCGCACCACACTCCCGGAGTGGGCGGCCGATTCGTCGCGAGTGAGCTGGGATCGTGATGCGTACGAAGTCGTCGCAACGCCATCGGCCGATGGCGAGGCGCTGGCGCTCGTGTTGCGGTCGCGCAAGCTGACCTCGTCGAAGCGCGAGTGGCCCGTGGCTACCGTGGCGGCGCCGGCGTATCAACTGATCGCGCTCGAATCGCCGCCGCTCGATTCCGCCGGACGTGCGGCGCTCGCGCGCGCCTTCGACGTCTCCACGGCACTGGACGGCATGGTGCAGCGTGCTTCGCGGCGCGTTCGGCCATCTCGCGGTAACGACGCGCCAATGCTCCGCCTGGTGCACCGGCTTCTTCCTTCGAATTCCCGATGACCGACCGACCCTCTCGTCCCGTTTCCGCGTCGCAGCACGAAACGAGCGAACTCATCATGCCCCATGACGCCAACATTCTGGGGCATGCGTTCGGCGGTGCCATCATGGCCATGGTCGACAAGGCCGCCGCGGTATCGGCTTTCCGGCATGCGCGCAGTGCGTGTGTGACCGCGTCCATCGATCGCGTGGATTTCCGCGAGCCCATTCACGTGGGCGATCTCGTGACGTGCAAGGCGTCGGTGAACTTCGTGGGCAACACCTCCATGGAAATCGGCGTGCGCGTGGAAGCCGAAGATCTCATCAACGGTACGCGTCGGCACACGAACACCTGCTATCTCACGTTCGTGGCGATCGACCGGAACGGGCGCCCGGTGCCAATCGCGAAGGTCGAGCCGGAAACCGACGAGCAGCAGCGTCGCTATGAGGCGGCCCAGGCGCGGCGCCGCCGCCGACTCGAAGAGCGAGAAGATGAAGCGCGTACCATCGTCGAATCGGGTGGATGATGGGGCGAATGGCCCTGTGCTGTTGCCATAGGGCGGGTGTGATAGTGGTGACGGAATTCGTGACAGTGCGCTAAAGGTCGCATTGGGACGAGCCGACATGAGGGATGACCGGCGACGAGGCTGGCATCGCAGTTCACTCATTTCGGCCCGCCTCCATGTCCTTGCGTCATTTGTTCACGCTGGTTCCCGCTACCATCGGCCTGACGGCCTGCGCGTCCATGGGAACGCGCGATGCTCTTGTGTCCGATCGTCCCGACTTTACCGAAGCCACGGTGCTCGTCGATCCGGGGCATGTGCAGGTCGAGAGCGGCAGCACGTTCTCGCGCGAAGGCGACACGCGCTCGACCAGCTTTGGCGAAGTACTCATGCGCACCGGCCTCGCCAGCAAGGTCGAGCTCCGACTGTCGGCCAATTCGTTCGTGCAGGAGCGGGCCGGTGATGAGCTCCGCAATGGCATGCAGGACGCCACCGTCGGATTCAAGTTCAAGCTCGCCGATGGCCCGGAAGGACCGTCGTGGAAGCCGGCGCTCTCGGTCATCACCCATACGTCGGTCCCGAGTGGGGCGCGCGTGTTCCGTGCGCAGCGTGCGCAGCCTGAGGTGAAGGTACTCGGCGCGTGGACGCTCTCTGACCGCGTCGCGTTCTCGAGCAACGTCAATGTGGCGCGTCCGCATGATGGGGTGCGCAGCTTCACGGAGTACGCGGGCAGTGGCTCGTTCGGTTTTGCCGCGTCAGGGCGAGTGGGTGTGTACGCCGAAGCGTTCGCGTTTGCGCCGCAGGACGGCTCCAAGGTCGTGAGCAAGTTCGTCAACAGCGGCTTTACGTTCCTCTTCAGCCCGGACGTGCAGCTCGACGTGCGCGGCGGCGTCGGGCCGTCGGCGGCCAAGCGGGACTACTTTGCCGGCGTTGGCCTCGTCGTGCGTCGCTGATCCCTTCGTGGGACCGGATACGAATACACCGTCAGCCTCCCACCTGGGAGGCTGACTAGTTTAGGGGCATGTCTGCCGATGCAACCATGCCTCCGCGCGATACGTTCGCTGCGCTGCGCATTCCCAACTTCCGTCGCTACATCCTCGCGCTCTTCACCCTGACGCTGGGCGTGCAGATCCAGGGCACGGTCGTGGGGTGGCAGATCTACGACCTCACGCGCGATCCGCTCGCTTTGGGGTTGGTGGGATTGGCCGAGGCACTTCCGGCAATCAGCATGTCGCTCTTTGCCGGGCATGTGGCCGATACGCACGACCGTCGACGCATTGCGCTCCTGGCGCTGAGCGCCCTCGTGGGCTGTTCGTTGGCACTCTGGTGCCTGGGACATCCCGCGCCGATTGGTGGCGTGCCGCTGACCGCGCCGTCACGCGTACGCGCGATTTACGCGGTGATCGTGGTGAGCGGACTGGCGCGTGCCTTTCTGCAACCCGCGCGGCAGGCGCTCAGCGCCGAACTCGTGCCGCGCACGTTGTACAGCAATGCCATTACGTGGCGCAGTGGCAGTTGGCAATTGGCGGCGGTCCTTGGGCCCGCGCTCGGCGGGTTGCTCTATGCCATGGGTGGCATCACGCTGAGCTACGCGGTCGACGCCGCGCTCATGATGTTCGCGGTGCTTGTCTTGTTCTCTGTGCGCCACCAGTCGCCGGCGCGCGAGGCCAGCGGAGAGCCCATGCGCGTGGCCATCTTGGGCGGACTGCGGTTCGTGTTCGCCGACCGTATGCTGCTCAGCGCGCTGACCCTCGATCTTTTCTCAGTGCTCTTTGGTGGCGCGGTGGCGTTGCTGCCCCTTTTCGCTGGAGAAATTCTCAAGGCCGGGCCAACAGGGCTTGGACTGTTGCGCGCCGCACCGGCCGCCGGCGCGGTGATCTCCAGCGTGTTGCTCACGCGCTTTCCGCCCTTCGCACACTCGGGGCGAAATCTGTTGCTCGCGGTGACGGGGTTCGGGCTGTGCACCATTGGCTTCGGACTCAGTACGAGCCTGCCGTTGTCGATCGCGTTTCTGGTGCTGGCCGGTGCGAGTGACATGGTGAGTGTCGTCATTCGCAGTCTCATGCTGCAGATGCGGACGCCGGAAGCGCTACTCGGCCGCGTGTCGAGTGTGAATCAGATTTTCATTGGCAGCTCGAACGAAATCGGCGCCTTCGAAAGCGGGGTGACCGCGCGATGGTGGGGCGCGGTTACCTCGGTAGTCGTCGGTGGAATCGCCACGCTCGGCGTAGTCGCGACACTCGCGTGGCGTGTGCCGGCACTACGCAAACTCAAGCAGTTGAAAGCGTAACGTCAGTCGTTCGACGGTACACCGGAGGCGACGGCGTCACCGATTGCCAGTTCTTCCGTGAGTCCGAGTTCGATTTCGGTACCGTCTTTCACGATGACGGTATCGCGGAACACCGCGCGTGCTTCGCGCTCGAGTTCTTTGGCATTCAGCGAGTAGCGCGCGGAGATGTGCGTGAGTGCGAGCTTGCGTGCGCCGGCGGCCTTCGCCACTTCCGCCGCCTCACGCGCCGTGCTGTGTCCCGTTTCGAGCGCGCGCGCGCCTTCTTCGTCGGCGAAGGTCGCTTCGTGAATGAGCAGGTCGGCATCGCGCGCCGCTTCGATCGTCGCGGCACACGGGCGTGTGTCTCCGGTAATCACCACGCGCCGTCCACGGCGTCGCTCACCGACAAGCACACTCGGCGCGATCACGCGCCCGTCGTCGAGCGTGATGGATTCCCCGCGGTGAATGCGCCCCCAGAGCGGTCCTTCGGGAATTCCCATGTCCCGCGCGAGGTCCGGGTTGAAGCGGCCTTTGCGCTCCTCTTCGACGACCGCATATCCCAGCGACGCCGAGGGCCCGTGATCGACCGCGAACGTATCGATACGATAGTCCTCACGGCTCAGCGACGCGCCTGCTTCGAGCTCGGTGATGTCGATGGGAAACGTGGTACGCTCGCCACCCAAGCTGATGCATTGACGCAACGTTTTACCGGCGCCACGGGGGCCCCAGAGGCGCAGCCGTTCGGTCCGTCCCTGCAGCGCCATCGTACGGATGAGCCCGGTAATGCCCAGGATGTGGTCCGAATGGGTATGCGTGAAAAATAGGTCTTCGAAGGCGAAGGAGACGCCAAAGCGCATCATTTGGCGCTGGGTGCCCTCTCCGCAGTCGAAGAGTAGGGTTTCGCCTTCCCGAATAACGGCAAGCGAAGCAACCCCCCGTTCGACGGTGGGGCGTGAGGCGGCGGTCCCGAGAAAGCGTACAAGCAGCGGCATCGGACGAATATAGACCGATCCCGCCAAAACCCCGCCCCTTGCCGGTGCTGTAACGGTGGGGTTCCGGCCCCGTGCTTGCGTTAGCTCATGGTGCCGTCATCCGGACCCAAGTACGGCCCGGTGTTTGCAGTACAGGCTGGCAAGACCGCCGTGGAATGCTGGGACAGTGACAGATGACCGTGCTGCCTCCGCGTACCACACTTGAAATCAATCCGGACGGCCGGGGGGCGTATGACCGGAAAAAGCCGACGCGGGTTCGCGTCTATGGATCCTGCGCGACAGCGCGAGATCGCGAGTAAGGGTGGGCGTGCTGCCCACGAGAAGGGGACGGCGCACGAATGGTCGTCGGACGAAGCGCGCGATGCGGGACGGAAGGGCGGTGTGACGGTCAGTCGCGACCGTGCGCACATGGCGGCCATTGGCCGGGACGGTGGCGAGTCGCGCAGCGCGGCGGCCCGTCAGGCACGGATGTCCCGCACCACCGATCGCGAAGTACCCATGCAGGTGGCTCGGGAGGGAGGTGCGTCGCGAAACACGAGCGCCGACCGTCCGCGCACCGATATCCCACGGGCAGACGAGTCGTCCGCGCGCTGACGCAAACCGCTCGCGCCGGTAGCGTGTGACGAATGCAGATACGCAAAGGCCGGAGCCGCCCACGGGCACTCCGGCCTTTGTCACGTCCGCCAGCAGCGCGCGCGATCAGGCCGGATGCTGCGCCAGCAAGGTGTCCAGTCGCGTGCGATCGATGTTGCGTCCGCTCACGACCGCCACGAGGGGCCCCGACGGTGCCTTGAGATGACCGTGACGCAGCGCCGCCACGGTGACCGCGCCGGCGCCTTCGACCGCCATGCCGGCGGTGCGCTGCAGCCACGCGATCGTTTCGCCGAGTTCCTCTTCGGAGACGACGAGCAGCTCGTCGGCGCACACCTGGCCGATGTGCAGCGCATCATCGTCGATCTGGCCGGCCAGCCCATCGGCGAGTGTGGGCGTCGACGGCCAATCCACCACGTGGCCAGCCTGCACGCTCGTGGACATCGCCGCGGTCTCCACCGTCTGCACGCCGACCACGCGCACGGTAGGCGCGAGCGCACGGAGCACGGCGCCCATGCCGCCCAGCAGCCCACCGCCGCCCGTGCAGATCATGATCGTCTGGACCGACGGCAGCTGCTCCAGCACTTCGAGCGCAACGGTGCCCTGGCCAGCCAACAAATCGAGCCCGAGGCAGGGATTGATGTAGCGAATGCCTTCGCGTGCGGCGTGCGCCTTGGCCACCACCATTGCGGCGTCATAGTCGGGCGCTTCGTCGTTGACGATCGCTCCCAGTGCACGAATACCGTCTTTCTTCACCTGCGGGGCGTTGCTCGGCACGTAGAGCATTGCCGGCGTGTTGAAGGCCTTGGCAGCATAGGCGACCCCCAGTCCGTGATTGCCGGCGCTCGACGCGACGACACCGCGAGCGCGCTCGGCGTCGGAGAGCCCCGCGAGGACGTTGTACGCGCCGCGCACTTTGAACGACCCCGTGGGATTCTCGAGCTCGAGCTTGAACCAGACCTCGACGCCGATCGCGTCGGAGAGTGCGTCGCTGCGTACTAGACGGCTGGGAGGCAGAAACGAGCGCAGCCGTTGGGCGGCGTCGCGCACCGCGGAGACTGCGGGAAGGATCGCAGGGTTGAGGGTTGCCATGCGCAGATTGTAACACCGCATGCGTGGCGCGCCTACTGGTGCGCGCCGCTAAAGCAACCGGCTGCCGCGCACGCGCGCCACGTAGCCTTCCACGTCGAACTTCATTTTCGCCCGGTGTGTAACCATGGGGCGAATGCCGCCCCACACCGCCTTGTTGCCCCACGGGCGATCCCACAGGCCAAGGCACCACATGATGCCGCCCACGCTGTTCGGATCGCGTCCGTCGAGCGCGTACTTGTCGTTCAGGTGAAACATGACGGTGCGGGCCTGCTCGTAGCTCTCCGT
>CANGXD010000180.1 GCA_947457545.1 Gemmatimonadaceae bacterium | reverse complement strand
CCCGTCACGCCACGATTACGCGGTGCCATCGACAATCTCACGCGCACACTGCTCTTCGTGCAGGAAGCCCGCCTCACCGCGCCCATGCGCGGCACCACGAGCTTCGTGCAGGACTTTGCGGCGCATGCCGTGCGCGACCCGCGCGGCCGCTCGCTGCGTGACTTCGATCTCACGCACCGGCTCTTCAAGTATCCGTGCAGCTTTCTGATTTACTCGGCGGCTTTCGACGCATTGCCGCGCATGGCGCGGCAAGCAGTGTACGCCAGGATGCGCGAGGTGCTCGACGGAACAGAACCGAGCGATCTATCGGACGCCGAGCGGCAGGCGGTTACGGAGATTCTCGCGGCCACGAAGCCGGAGTTTGTGTCGATGGCCGGTCGCGCGAAGTAAAGCGGGCGGATTGCCGGCCTACAGCGTCAGCGTCCACGTCTCCCCCATCTGCTCCGGACCGAACAGATGGTGCGGCTCGCTGTGCTCCAGCGTGAACCCTTCCGCGACATAAATGCCGCGCGCGGCAGTGAGCACGGCGTTCGTCCAGAGTGTCAGTCGCTCGTAGCCACGGTCGCGCGCGCCGGCAATGCACGTTTGCACGAGGTGACGCCCGAGTCCTAGTCCGCGCGTCGAAGGCTCCACATACAGCATCCGCAACTTGCCGGTGCGGTCGTCCACCCGAGTGAGAAACACGGCGCCCACGATCGATCCACCACGCTCGGCAATCCACGCGTGATCTTTCGCGACATCGCGCTGCTGCACGAAGTCGGCGGCCACGCGAGCGACGAGCGCCTCGAACGCGAGACCCCATCCATACTCCTGCTGATAGAGCACGGCCTGCCGGTGTACGACCCAGCCCAGGTCGCCGGGACGCAACGCACGCAAGGTGATGCCGGGAACGGGGCGAGGTTCGACCGGAGGCGTCATGATCTCCTCACGGCTGAATCACGCGCCGACGCTGCATGAGCGCTTCGATCTCATCCATCTCGCGTGGCACCAGCGAGATGCGCTCGAGTCCCTTCTCGGTAATGATGTAATCGTCTTCGATGCGCACGCCGGTGTTTTCGTACTGCTTCACCTTGGCCAGCACCTTGGCCTTGAACTGGCGGTTTCGTGGCGTATCGGGGAGTACATCCAGCGCGCGCGTGCTCACGTAGATGCCGGGTTCGATGGTGAAGGCGTCCCCTTCGGCAAACTTTCCGCCGTTCTGATCGCCTTGCAACGGGTCGTGGACGGCGAGACCGATGCCGTGCGAAATGCCGTGAATCATCCACAGGTTCGCCTGCTTGCACGACGCGGGGTTGGCCACACAATCTACGCGCCAGGGCGGATCGTACTGCGCGTCTTCACTCTCGATGAGCCCGAGCGCGGCGAGCCCCTTGGTGCGTACCACCACCGAACTGTCGGCGGCCGCACGGATGGCCATCCCGGGCTTGCTGTTGCGCTCCGCGGCGAGTTGCGCGTCGAGGACGAGTTGGTACAGCTGCCGTTGTTCCTTCGTGTAGCGACCACTCACGGGAATAGTGCGCGTAATGTCGGCCGCATAGCCACGGAACTCCGCGCCGGCGTCGATCACCACAAGATCGCCGGGTTTGACGGGGTCCATGTCGCGCATGTAGTGCAGCGTCGTGCCGTTGTATCCCGACCCCACAATGGAGCCGTACGCCGGACGTTCCGCACCACGGCGCGTGAACTCGTATTCGATGGCCGCGCGCAGTTCGTATTCGTGCTGCGGGTTGGCCGTAAGCATCGCCGCACGATGTCCTTCGCTGGAAATTTCCACGGCCTTTCGGAGCAGCGCGAGCTCGGCGGCCGTCTTCTTCGCACGCACCGCCAGCAGCTGCGGCATAGCGGTGCGAATGCTCAACGACGGATGCCGCTTGGCGAGTTGCTTGACCGCTTCCTGGCCGCGCGTGAGCGTGTCGGCGCGCGAAAAATCCATCGTCTCCACATCGGGGATGTGGAAGAATGGCAAGCCGGTGCCTGCCAGCGAGTCGAGTACCGTCCACACCGCGTCGTAGGAACGCGCGGGAAGGCCGGTGCGCGCCACGCTGTTGGTGGAGTCGGTGCGCTGCCCGTAGTAGAAGGCGGTGCGCGCTTCGAGCTTGGTAAGAAACAGCGTGGTGGTGGGGACCTTGTCGCGCACCACCATCACCAGCGCGTGGTCCGGTTCGTTGAGTTCGGTGAGATACCGGAACGCGGCGAGCTGATAGAAGGTGCTGAAGTCGTGCACGAGCGCGCGTCCGCCAAAGGCGACGACGACGCCATTGCCAATGCGTTCGGCGAAGGCGGCGCGACGTGCGGCCATTTCCGGTAGCGATACCGCAAGCGCCGGTTGTGCCGCTACAGGCGCGGTGGCGAGCAGCAGCGCTGCAGCAAGGAGCGACGCGCTGCGCAAGGCAGTCGCATGAAGCGGAGAGGTGCGCATGGCGGAACAGTGAATGGAAGACGACGGACGTCCTCCTTCAACTTACGCCGCCGAGCGCTCCCCTGCCGCCGCGTCGCGACGCTTGGCCTGCTTCTGCTCGTACATGCTGGCGTCCGCCCGGCGGAGCCACTCCTCGACCGTCTCCCCACGCTTCCATTCGGCCACGCCGGCGCTCGCGGCGAGCGGGGCCACTGTTTCTGCGTAGGCCCACTCGGTCTGCTCCAATACGCGGTGCAGTCGGGCCACCTGACGTCCGGCAACCTCCGCCGTCGTATTGGGGAGGACCACCGCGAACTCATCGCCACCAATGCGGCACAGCACATCGGTATCGCCAAGAAAGACCTTGGAGAGCGCGCGTCCCACGAGTATGAGCGCTTCGTCGCCGGCGTGATGCCCGGCCCCGTCGTTGATCGGCTTGAGGAAGTCGAGATCGAGCATGACGAGCGTGAGCGGCTGTCCAGCCAATGAATGCAGGGCCAGCTGCCGCGACGTGGTACGATCGAACACCAGTCGATTTCCAAGCCCCGTAAGCGAATCGGTTTCGCTGGCCTTGCGCGCGACTTCGAGTTCCCGTCCCAGATGCTCGACACGCTCGGCGAGCTGGGCGTAGATAGTGCGCTGCGCGGTCTGACGCTCGGCGGTAATCGTTTCGAGCGCCTTCATCGCCTGCGAGATTTCGTCTTTCACCGCGCCCGTGTCGAGACGGTCGAGTGCCCCGCGGACGCGCTGCACCTGCTGGGCGGAGGCGCCATCGGCGTGGTGCTCGCGCTGCATGGCGAGATGCGTGCGCTCGATGCAGGTCCACAAGGCCTCGCGCAGATCGCACAGCGCGTGCTCCACGTAGTGCTGCTCTTCGCGGCGATGCTCGGCGAAGGTGCTCGACACACCGCGCCAGTCGCGCTCGGCGATGCTGCCCCCACGGGCGGGCGCGGGAGCTTCTTCGGCCTCGTCGGTCTCGACCGGCACGCCCAGCAGCGCATGACGGCGCCAAGCGGAGAGGCGCGCCCGCGCCTCCTCGTCGCCGCCGCGTGGCAGCTCGATGCACCCGTGTATGTACGACGCAAGGATCTGACCGAGGGTATCGAGCACGAGCAGCGCCTGATCGTTGTCAGGCGCTACGTGGGACGTGCTGGTAGCCGTAGGGTGGCTGGCGCGTTTGAAGAGCATGCGGAGAGTATCGGTAGCTCCCCGCAAATCTTTCTAAATCTTCGCCAACACGGCGATCCGTTCCCGGCTCGAGACCACCACGCCCCCCGGCTTCTCGACGGTCACCGCGAAGAGCACGGCGTCGCCGACCGGTAGTCGGGCCCTAATGGGCACGAGGACTTCGCCCCCGTTGGCGGGGATGTCGAAGACGCCCCCGTCCACCGGATAGCGCTCGTCGCGGGCCTTGTCGAAGATCCACAGCTGGTACTGCCAGCGGGCACGATCGTTGGGGGCGAGGCCGGCAAAGCGCATCACCCCGCGCTGGGTACGCGCGTCCCAGATGACCTCACCGGTGGCCGACGTCGCCGCGCTGTCGGTGGTGACGGTCCAGCTGCGGCGGAGCAGGGTGCTGTCGGCCAGGAGGGAGTCGCGAAGTGCGGCCACGGGATCGACGATTCCCGGCGTGCCCGCAGACGGCGCGTCCGGCCGAGGCGCGCGGACGACGATCGCCAGCAGCGCGGCCGCGGCCAGCCAGCCACTCCAGGCGGTCCATGAACGGCGGCCGCGGTGCGCTGGAGCAGCCGGCGCCGTGATGGGTGGCACCGTCCGGGCCCGCACGAGCGCCTCGCCCGTGGCCGTAATGCGGGCCGCGAGTGCCGGCGGGAGCTGGTCGTCCGCACCCTGATGGTCGTGCAGCATGGCCGCCGTGAGCTCACCGGCCAGCAACTCGTGCGCGGTGGGTTCGAATTCGTCGGGCATGTGTGGATCTGAAGGGGTGTTCGCAGACTGGTTCATGAGTGCTGGTCCTCCGTGGCGGCGCGTCCCGCGGGGGAGGCGAGCAACAGGTCGCGGGCGCGTTGCAGTCCGCGACGGATATTCGATTTGACGGTGCCGAGCGGCGCGCCGGTCTCGCGCGCGATCTCGTCGTGTGTACGCCCATGCAGGAGCGACAGCTCGAGCATCGTGCGCTGGTTGATGGGGAGCGACTGCAAGACGGCGTGTGCTTGCTCCACGCGCGCCTGCCGGTCGAGATCGATTTCACGATCATCGGCCTGTTCGAAATCTTCCGGGAGTGGCTCGAGCTCGACCGCCCGTTGCCGCCGTCGCATGCGATCGATGAGCCGACGTCGGGTGACCATCGCCACCCAGCCTGCTTCCGTGGCGCGCGTGGCGTCGTACCGTCCGGCGCTGCGCCACAGGTCGACGAACACTTCCTGGACGGCATCTTCGACGTCGCGCGGGTCGGGCGACCAGCGACGCGCGAGCGCCCAGATGAGCGGTCCGTACCGATCGACGCATTCGCGCACCGCGAGTTCGTCACCGGCGGCCACGCGTGGCAGCAGATGAATGACGTCGACGATGGTATCGTCGCGCGATGCGCCGACTCCAGTGCTGGACGTGCCTTTCACGAGCGACAACCGCGCACGTGCCGACGACGCGTCTCCAACGACCGGTTCGGCCGCAGGCGCTTCGGGTGGGTCTTCAGATGACAAGGATGTGACTCGCTGTGGCCGACGGCCGAATTCCACACGCACTCCACGGAAATGAGACGGGACACAGAGGTATTCGCCCGGCCGTCGACTTTGGATGCAGCCCACCGGGTATCGGTGCGGGGTGCATCCAGAACCGCCCTGGGCGACGAACTGCGTGGCATGCCCTCCGGATCCCGGATGTTTCCGGACGGGTCCTTTGCCACTGCGTCCATCCCATCTTCTCAGGAGTCTTCATGTTCACGTTTGCCGCTTCCCGTCTCCGCCTTGTGGCCGCCAGCGCGCTGCTCGCACTCGCCAGCGCCCCGTCGACCGGCGCCGCGCAGCACCCGTCGCGCGGTCCCAACATTCCGCAGGTCGCTCGCACCGCCGGCCAATTCTCCAAGTTGCTCGCGGCCGTCAACGCGGCCGGACTCACGGAAACGCTCGTGGGCCGTGGTCCCTTCACGGTGTTCGCGCCTACCGATGAGGCGTTCAATCGCCTCCCCAACGGCACGGTCGCCGATCTGCTCAAGCCGGAGAACCGCGAAAAGCTCGTCACGCTGCTCACCTATCACGTGTTGCCGGGGCGCGTAACGGCCGCGCAGGCCCGCACCGTGTCGAGTGCCGAAACCGTGGCGGGACAGAAGGTGACGTTGCGCGACGTCGACGGTGAACTGCGCGTGAACAACGCGGTGGTGCGCATTGCCGATGTCCCGGCCAGCAACGGGCTCATTCACGTCATCGACCGGGTACTCATGCCGCAGGCGGCACCGTGCGACGCCAACAGCTCGGCGCGCCGCGGCTGGTAAGACATAGGGGCACGCCGAACTTCCGTCATGGCGCCGGCTTGGTTTGAACTGCTCTCACGGAGGCATCCGAGGAAAGGAGGGCACGGAGTCCATGTGGCCACGCGAGGCCTGCGCTGATTCCAATCATGAAACAATCCAGAGCACCGCTCCCGCGGAGTCGGCTCGGTTGCCTTGGTTGTCTCGGTGGCCTTCGTGCCATCGGTTCGCCGAGCCGGGCATCCCCCGAGAAGCTGGTGTCGAGCGCTCCGTGACCTCCATTCCTCGGATGCCTCCGTGAGAGCGGTTCTTAGCGGCCGGTGGAGAAACGAGAGTCGAGAGGCCGAGAACTCAGCGCTCAGTTCTGGATAGGGGTGAGAGTTGAGTCACGCAGGGGTGAGAGGCGAGGTGGGGTAGCGGCTGGGTGGGGGGTTATATAGGCAGTCCACCGTTGAGGGACGGGGGGCGACGAACGGGGAGCGAGGCGCTGAGGGAACCCATAAGTTCCCGGCATGCGACTTCTCCCCGTTCTTGCGTTTGCGGGCGCCCTCGCCTGCCTCCTGCCGTCCGCGTCTGCCGACGCGCAATCCGTGGCCACGCTCAAGCGCACCCTCGACAGCATCGCCGATGCGCATCGCGGCGTGGTGGGCTACAGCATCACCAATCTCGAAACCAACGAGCACCTCGAGCGGCGCGGCGACGAGCCGTTCTCCACGGCGTCGCTCATCAAAGTGCCCATTCTGGTGACGCTGTTCGATTTGGCCGAGCAGAAGCAGCTCACGCTCGACGATCCGATCGTGCTCACGGAAATCGACAAGGTGAGTGGCGCCGGCCAGCTGCAGTTCTTGCGCACGCCGCTCACGTTGCGGCTGTGGGACGTGGCGTGGCTCATGAGCACGCTGAGCGACAACACCGCCACCAATCTCGTCCTCGACCGCATCAAGATCCGCCGGGTGTGGCAGAAAATGGAGGCGCTCGGGCTGCCGCGCACCAAGGTGCATTCGGGGAGCATGACGCGCATTGCGAGCGTGGCGCCGGACAGCTCGGCCAAGTACGGGCTCGGCGTGACCACCGCCAACGAAATGGCGCAGCTTTTCACGCTGATGGCGCAGGGCAAAGCTGTGAGTCCACGGGCCGACTCCACCATGCTCGACATCCTCACGCACAACGAAGATGATTCGAAGCTGTTGCGCTTCAACTACGGACTGCGGGCCGCACACAAAACCGGTGATGTCGATCAGTCACGCACCGACTGCGGCGTGCTCTATCTGCCGGCGCGCGTAGTGGCGTGCGTGCTCACGAAGGAGAATGTCGACAAGCGCTATTGGACCGATTCCGAAGGAAACGCCGTAATTGCCAGGATTGGTGCGGCGATCGTGGCCCACTGGAAGCGCTGACCGAAAGCGCCGAACATGCGGTGGCGCCGTTACTGCGGCGCCACCTGCGAGTACATCTGGCTCTGCCCCAAGGCGCCGTTAGCGCTCTGCATGATGTCGAGGCGCGCCACGGTCCCCGAGCCCACCTGCACGCTTGGGCTG
>CANGXD010000179.1 GCA_947457545.1 Gemmatimonadaceae bacterium | reverse complement strand
CGTCTTCGCCGTCGCGCAGCGGGACAACACCGAGGAGCCAACTTCGGACATTCTCTTCACCACCGGCGTCATCGCCCGCATCGGCCAGGTGCAGCGTGGCCTGGGTGGCGTGCAGCTGCTGCTGCAGGGCGAACAGCGCGCCACCGCGCTGCACTACGCCGAACAGGACGGCCATCTCACCGCCGTCATCGTGCCGGCGGAGGAGATGACCCCGCTCGATCTCAAGGATCCGGCCTTCACGGCGTTGCACAAGGAAGCGCGCGAACGCGCCGCCGAACTCGGCGAGAAGCGTGGGCTTCCGGAAGAGGTCGTCCATCAGGTGCTCGACTCCGTCGAAGACGCCGGGCGCTTCTCCGATCTCGTCGCCGGCTACATCGAACTCACCGTCCCCGAAAAGCAGGGGCTCCTCGAAACGCTCAGCGTCGAAGAGCGACTGCGCCGCGTGCTCGTGCACGTACAGCGTCAGATCGGTCTGCTCGAAGCACAGGAAGACATCAAGAGTCAGGTGCAGGAAGAGCTGGGTGAACGCCAGCGCGAGATGTTCCTGCGCGAACAGCTCAAGGCCATTCAGAAGGAGCTCGGCGACGACGATTCCAGCAAAGAAATCTCCGAGCTGCGCGAAAAGATCAGCAAGCTCGACCTTCCCAAGGAAGCGCGCGCCGAAACGGAGCGTGAGCTGGGGCGCCTCGAGCGTGCCGGCCGCGAAAGCATGGAAGCGCAGGTCATCCGCACCTATCTCGAGTGGATCGCCGAGCTGCCGTGGAACAGGCGCAGTGACGATCATCTCGAGCTCGCACGATCAGGCGAGATTCTCGACGAAGATCACTACGGGCTCAAGGACGTGAAGGACCGCGTGCTCGAGTTCCTGGCTGTGCGTCAGTTGCGCGCCCAGCAGGTGGCCGAAGAAGTCGCGACGACCGGAGAGTTTCCGGCGTCGAAGCTCAAGGGCGATGCCACCGATGCCAGCCCGGCGCTCGGCGGCACCGACGACGATCACAAGATCACCGACACCAAGGAAGCGAAGTCGCGTGCCATGGCGCGTGGCCCCATTCTGCTGTTCAACGGACCGCCGGGTGTCGGCAAGACGAGTATTGCCAAGTCGATCGCGCGGGCGCTCGGCCGCGAGTACGTGCGCGTGGCGTTGGGCGGGGCGCGTGATGAAGCCGACATTCGTGGACACCGGCGCACCTACGTGGGCGCCATGCCCGGACGCATCATTCAAGGCATGAAGCAGGCGGGGACGCGCAATCCGGTCTTCCTGCTCGATGAAGTCGACAAGCTCGGGCAGTCGTACCAGGGCGATCCATCGAGCGCGTTGCTCGAAGTGCTCGATCCGGCACAGAACGACTCGTTCACCGATCACTACCTCGGCGTGCCGTTCGATCTCAGCGAAGTGCTCTTCATCGCGACGTCGAACTTCATTCAGAACATTCCCGGGCCGCTGCTCGACCGCATGGAAGTGGTCGACTTCAGCGGCTACACCGAACGCGAGAAGGCGGAAATTGCCAAGACGTATCTGGTGCCCCGCCAGCTCGAAGAGTCGGGATTGTCCAATCGTCACCTCACCTTCACCGACGAAGCCGTCATGAAGGTGATCAGCGAGTACACGCGCGAAAGCGGCGTGCGCCAGCTGGAGCGTCAGTTGGGGGCCGTCACGCGCAAGGTCGCGCGTCGCGTCGCGATGGGCGACACCGCCACCATCGACGACAAGGTCATCACCGCCGAAGAAGTGCGGGAACTCCTGGGGCGCCCCAAGGTGCACCCGGAGCACGCATCAGAGGAGGACGAAGTGGGGATCTCCACGGGCATGTACTACACGCCCATGGGCGGTGACATCATGTTCGTCGAAGCCAGCATTCGCCGTGGCGGGCGCACCAAGCCCACCGACGACGAGGAGCAGGTGCGCGTCGGCCCCATCTCACTCATTCTCACCGGTCAGCTTGGTGATGTCATGAAGGAGAGCGCGCGGGCGGCACTGACCTACGCGACCAACAACGCGGAAGCGCTGGGCATTCCGGCCGACCGTGTGGCGAGCGCAAGTGAAGCGCATATCCACGTCCCCGCGGGCGCGATTCCCAAGGACGGCCCGAGCGCGGGCATTGCCATCGCGACGGCGCTCGTGAGCGAGATGTCCAACCGCAAGGTGCGGCGCGATGTCTCCATGACCGGTGAGATCACGCTGCGCGGCCGCGTGCTCCCCATTGGCGGCGTCAAGGAAAAAGTGCTCGGCGCACACCGCGCCGGTATCAAGGTCGTGATCATCCCGAAGGCCAACGAAGCCGATCTCGAGGACGTGCCGGAAGAGGTGCGCAAGCAGCTCACCTTCCACCCGGTGGAGACGCTGCGCGACGTGTTGCGCATTGCGCTGGTGCACACACCGACGGAAGCGGCCGTCGAGGAGTTGATCGGCGTCTGACGGTCAACGTGAATACGAGAAACGCCGAGGGCTGTTGCCTTCGGCGTTTTTCGTATCGGCGACTTCGGCTACCAGCCTGGTGCGAGACTGAGCCCGAAGGTGCCGCCAACACCGCGCTGCAGCGGCCGCGCGTAGAAGAACTCCGCGATGACGGCTCCGCCGTTGAGGCGCGTGGAGAGACCATACGAAAGCAGCGGCCGCCGACTCGCGTCCGACAGCGGACCACGGAACTGCACGGCATCGCCACTCCGCCACGCGAGGCCAGCATCGACGAACGGCGCGAACTCGAGCGGCACGGCGCGCAACCCGATGGCCGATGCCGGGAGTCGATATTCGGTGTTGACGACGGCAATGCGTGAACCGAAGGCGTTGTCCGCCAGCAGACACCCACCCGCCGCGCGCGGTGGGCAATCCCGCTCGTTCCAACTGTCTACCGCGTATCCACGGACCAGCGTCGCCGACGCCACCGACAACGGGGCCAACCCTCCGTTCAACGCGTCGCGGCCCACGCGACCTACATGCATACCGCGCACCGCGAGCGACCCCTTCCACGCCGGACGATACCAGCGAGCGTCGGCCGTGAATGACGCGACCTGAATCCGACCGGTCGTCTGCGCATACTCCAGCCGATAGCGCCATCCCACGAGTGGAGACACCGCACCAAAGACAGCGGCGTCTCCGACCATCGCCACACTGAACTGCGCAAACTGCGCGGCCGGCCCCAGCGACTCACGCACCTGCTCCGACTCCAGCAAGCGCCCGCTGTTCAGGTTGACAAGTTCGCGGGTGACATCCACCGCTTGCGTCAGCCGGGTCGCCGTCGTGGCGACTTCGAGACGTCGTGTGCGGGAGAAGGGATATTGCGCGCCGACGGTGGCATCGTAGGCGGTGGTGCGGACGACACCACGCTCGATGAGCGCCACCGCGGTGCGTTCCCCGCGTTCGTTCAGAATTTCTCCAGTGGCAAAGCGCGAGCTGCTCGACGCCTGTGGAATGCGTCCCACCGAGGCGAACACGTTCCACCGTGATGCTGCATTCAGGTAGAAGAGCTGACCTCCGACATCCTGAATGCGTCCCTGCGCCTGCACCGCGAGCCCCAGTCGTCGTCGCGCCAGGAGATCACTCCAGAATACGCTGGCGCCTCCGCCCACCGCAGATCCATTGGCGCCGGCTGACACACCCGCCGAGGGCACGCCGACCCCTTCCAGTGCCAGTCGCGAGCGATAGCGGCGTGTCGTGGCCGCACCCGCCGTTGGGCCCGGCAACCCGCTGGCACCATCGGCGAGCATCAGATCGATGAGTGGCGATGGCGACGCGACGTTCGGCGGAAGCACGCCGCCCAGATCATCGAGAATCGGCGCCGTCGGCACCTCGCGGTCCGCGGCGAGCCGCTGATAGCTCTCGACCCGGGTGGGATCGAGTTCGGTGAGCGCATAACGGTCGCGGAGAAACGCGGTGACGACGATGGTGTTCGTCTCCGCCGCCACGCTCAGCGCCGGCGAGCGCGGCGTGATGCCGCTGATACCCGTGCGCACCTGCGTCAGCTGATCGAACACGCCGCGCGCCATGTCCAGGCGAAAGACATCGGCTACCCCGTTCACTTCCCCCACGAAATACAACGACCGACCGTCACCACTCCATTGCGGATTGATGGCTCGGGTCCGCTCGCCAAGGTCGGGTAACTCGCGCACGCGGCCGCCGACCGGGTCCACTAGCGCCAACTGCAGGCGTCCGTATTGGTGCACCGCGAGATCGGTGCTGCGATGTCGATCCGTGGAGACGGCGATGTAGCGCCCATCGGGCGACCAGGCCGGATGCAGTTCGGTGAAGCCATCATTGGTGAGCTGCTGCACCCGGTGTTCCTGCAAATCGTACAGGAACAGATCCCCTTGCCCGTCGCGGGATCCGGCAATCGCCAACTGCCGCCCATCGGGTGACCAACTCACGGCGCTGATGGACTGCACGCGCGGAATGCGAATGCGCCGGTTCACCGCTCCCGTCGTCGCGTTGAGCATGGCGAGTTCCGCATCACCGCGGCGAACGACGACTTGTGCGAATTCGCGCGAGTCCGGCGACCATGCCCCCGAGGCGTACAGGAAGGCGATGGCGTCCGTGTGCCCGTCGCTGGCACTGCTGGAGAAGGTACGCAATACGCGTCCCGTAACCATGTCCCGCACGCGCACGTCGATCTGCCCGAGCGCATCCTGCCCCAGGTACGCGAGCCGGGTGCCGTCGGGGCTGAGCTGCGGATTGACGGTGAGTCGCTCGGGAGTATCGATCAGCCGGCCAATCGCCTCCGTCGACTCACGCGCGTTCATGAGCGGCGCGTAGGTGGCAATGATCGACTCGTGCCATGCCGCTTCCAGCGCCGGTACCGTGATACCGAGCGTGCGCGTAATGCTCATCGTGATACCCACGCGCAGGGCGTCGCGATAGAGCGCCGAGACGGCTTCATCGCCCCAGCGACCGCCCACGTAGGCCCAGAAGGCGTGGCCGTATCGGTACGGGAACACGCGCGGATCGGTCGTGAGCTGCGCGATCGACGGCAAGGACCCCGAGGCGAGCGCCGCGCGCAGCCACATGGCGGTATTCGGATCGTCGCTGCCCAGCGACACGTACTCGGCCATTCCCTCGACAAACCAGAGCGGGAGTCGCATCATGGCCGTCGCGCCGCCCGACGACTCCGCGAGATCAAACTGAAAGAGATGCGCGATCTCGTGCCCGAGGACGTGGTCGTTCTCCGCCCCGACGCCGGTGAGCGGCATGACGAGACGATCGCGCAGTCCTTCCGCAAAGCCGCGCGTCCCTTCACTCAGGGGCGTGTTGGCCAGCGTGGTCTGCTGGAAATCGGGATGATTGGTGTAGAGAATGAGCGGCTTGCGCGCTGTGAACTCGTGCCCGAGGAGCATCGAGAAACGCGCGTACCAGCGTTCCGCTTTGCGCGCCATCTCGCGTACAGTTGGCTCGGCGGCGCGGTCGTAGTGAATGTCGAAATGCGTGGTTCGCAGCACCTGGATGTCGAACTGCTCCCACCGCACCCGATTCTGCCCGAAATACTGCGCGGAGAGCGGTTCGAACGGCACAACGCCTGCGAGCACGAGCAGCGCGAGGCAAATGATTCGCATAAGACCAAACCCGCCCGGAGCGGATGTTCAGAAGGACTGTTGCCAGCGCACGACGGCGACCTGTTCATGACGTCCGCCGAACGACGGCGCGGTGACATCGACCGACGCGCTGAGTCGCGTGGACGATGTAGGAATCCAGCTCACGGCCATTCCACCCGTGTGCGCCTCACGCACGGCCCCGGTGGCCAACACGCGGATGGCCGGATCGTGCCGGAACTGCAACATGCCGAGACGCGCCCCCACTTCGATCGCGCCACGTACGGAGCGCGGCGTGATCTCCTGATTGACGTCGCGAGCACCGTTGAAGACCACCGCCGATCGCAACGAGAGCGCCGTGCTGTGCAACTGCGTGCTACTCGACGCCAGCTGCACCTCCTGCCACTGCTCGACCGCCTCGAGCCCCGCCATGACCCGCGCGTTGCCCGCGACGGCGCCAGCCGATGCCCGGCCGCGCGCGCCGTTGGCGACTACAGTCCCGGCGGCGCTTCCGTCATTCCGGAACGCCACCAACTGCAGTTGTCCAACCGACAGCAACCGCGCTACCGCCGGCGCGTCGATGGTGCCGCGCTCCTCACCCGCGAGGAGACTCGTTTGGAGGTCGGTGTACGCCGCGCCGCGGACGCGACGCCAGCCAACGCGCGCGAGCAGATCGTACCCCACGCCCGTCGTCGCGCTGATGTCACCGTCGGTATCCACCACCGGTGCATCGGAGCGCAGCGGTGTGCGGAACGCCCCAGCGACCATCGTGAGCGCGCGACGCTCGAGACTGACCTGTCCGCCCATGCTCCGACTGGGCATCAACGTGTTCACGATGCTCCGCTCCGGAAAAAGCAGCGTGCTCGATGACTGCATGCGCTCGGTCCCGAACGCCGGACGGAATCGCCCAAGTCGTGCCGCGATGCCGCGACCACGCCACCCGACGAACGCATCCTGTACCTGTACACGCCCTTGGCCGAAGTCCGGCTGTAACCGCACATGCCAGCCGTTGGGGCGCGCTGCGTCGAACACCAGCCGTGCACGCCGGAGCAACAGGCCGTCCGGCGCGCGAGTCTGTGGCCCCGAGTTCCAGCGACCATCGACTTGCAGATAGCCACCGAGACTCACGCGCATCTCGTCTCCAACCGCAAGATCGAGACGACCGCGCTCATCGTCCGTGCGTACCGGGGAACGTCCGGCGGCTTGCGCGCCGACGTGCGTACTCGCACAGCCCAGACAGACGACAAGCCATGTTCCCGCGGCACGGCGATTCAATAGCGGATCCCGAGCATGATCGGCAGCATGGTCGTCCAGCGGGCGCCGTCGCTGGTGGGGGTCCGTATCGCGTGCAGGCGCATCTCCACGAACAGGTCGCGCGTGCCCACCGCGATCACTTCGCCCACACCGATGTTCACCCCCGGTGCGGCCCCGCTGGTAAAGCGCATCCCGGGGTCGTTGTACCAGTACCACCCCGCACCGAGCACGCCGTACGGATCGAGTCGCCCTTCATGACGCCGCGTGGTCAGGTTCAAGGTCAACGCCGACACACGAAAATCATCCGTGGCGCCAGACCGCGGCGCCGCGCGGGAGTGCGAGTACATCCCTTCCGCCGTGAACCCAACGGGAATGCGTGGGGCGCGCATCCACAGCCCGGCCTTCGCCGTCACCCCTTCACTGACAAGATCTCGCAGCGAACCGCCCGGCACCGCCAGCCCAATGGCCGCCGACGGAGCGGCGGACCACTGAGCTTCGACGGTGCGGGCCTGCATCGTCCCCACGTAACACAGCGCCGCGGCCGTCAGTCGCACGACGCGCGATGGCATCACGGGTTACGAACCGGAACCGAGGGCAAGTTCGGACGGACGATACGGCGCGGCGCGTTCTGCGTCGTCGGTTCGACCGAGGGCGTACCCGGATTGATGCGCATGTCCACCGAGGTGTCGTTCGTCAGCATCATCGGCGACTTGCCATCGGTGACGATGACCTTCGCGTTGCTGCTGCG
>CANGXD010000178.1 GCA_947457545.1 Gemmatimonadaceae bacterium | reverse complement strand
TGGCCGTGCACACGGAACGACAGCGTGGGGGTGCGCGGCGTCCCGGGCTTGGGACCATACAAGGTCACCTGTTCGATCTCGGAGAGTCCCTGCCACAGTTGCGCGAAGAGCTGCTCGCCACGGTCATGCAGCCCTTGCATGGACTGGGCGAGACGATCACGGCGCGGAGCGGTGATGTCGCCGGAAATACTGGCCAGAAACTCCACGGCCGCGGCGGCGCCCACGATGCCTTCGTGATTCTGCGTGCCGGTTTCGAGGCACTCCGGCACCCAGTCGGGCGACGGCTCGAGACGCGGCAGGTCGAGCGCCGCCGTGGCGTCGTAGCGCCCATATACCACGCCCAGGTGCGGCCCGTAGAACTTGTAGGCACTGCACAGCAGGAAGTCGGCGCCAATGGCCTTGACGTCCACAAGGTTGTGCGGCGCGTAGTGCACCGCATCGACCACGGTGATGGCACCGGCGGCGCGCGCCAGACGCACCAGCGACGCCACGTCGCTGACGGTGCCCAGAATGTTGGAGGCCGCGCCGATCGCGACGACGCGCGTGCGATCGGAGAGCAGTCGTTCGAGTGCGCCACTTTCGTGACGATACGTATCGAGATCGAGTGGCAGCCACTTGAGCACCGCCCCACGCTCCTTCGCCAATGCCTGCCACGGCGCAATGTTCGCGTGATGGTCGAGCTCGGTGACGATGATCTCGTCGCCTGGCTTGAGCGTGCGCCCAATGGCGCGCGAGATGTGAAAGAGGAGCGTTGTCATGTTCGCCCCGAACGCGATCTCGTTCGCGCCGGCACCGAGGAAATCCGCGAGCGTTTCGCGCGCCTGCATGAGCAACGCGTCGGTCTCGGCGCTGGTCGGATACGCCCAGTGCGTGTTCGCGTTGTGGTGCAGCAGGTAGTAGGTCATCGCCTCGGCGACGCTCTTGGGTACCTGCGTGCCTCCCGGTCCGTCGAAGTACGCGACGGGGGTATTGGCTTCACGACGTGCCAGCGCGGGGAACTGCGCGCGAATGGCGTCGAGGCTGGCGATCGTGGCGTCGCTGTCGGCGGATACGAGCGTGGTCGACATGGTCAGGATTCCTTGTTGCCGCCAATGATGGCACCGCCCAACCGCTCCACGACCTGCGCGGCTTCCACGTGATCGGCCTCTTCGCCGAGTTCGAGGTGCGCCATACGATACAACTCCGACGTCAGCTGCAGCAGCGGCGCGACGGTCTTCTGCTCGCGCGCCAGGTCGGCGGCAATGCCGACGTCCTTGTCGAGCAGCGCGAGGCGGAAGGTGCGCGGAAAGGCGCGCGTGAGTACACGGTCGGGGAAAAGATTCATGCTCGCGTTGGAGCGACCACTCGAGGTGTTGATGACATCGAGCGCGATATCAGCCTTGACGCCCGCTTTCTCCAGTGCGACGAGCCCTTCGGCGGTGCCCCAGATGTGCATGGCCAGCAACGCATTGTTGACCGCCTTGAGGGCGTCGCCCGCGCCGACGCCGCCGCAGTGGACGATTTTCTTGCCGAAGCACTCGAGCACGGGACGCACCCGCTCGAGCGTGGCCTCGTCTCCGCCCACCATGACGGTGAGCGCGCCCTGCTCGGCGCCGACCACGCCACCCGACACCGGCGCGTCGAGAAACCCAATACCCCGTTCGGCCAGACGTGCCGCCATCCGTCGCGACGTCGCCGCATCGCCGGAGGTGCAGTCGACCAGCACCGACCCGGCGGGCATGGTCGCCAACAGGCCGTCCGGACCGTCCAGCAGTGCTTCGACATCGCGTGAGACGGGCAGACAGGTCACGATCACGTCACGGTCGCGGGCCGCGTCGGCGGGCGTCGCCGCTACGCGGGCGGCCGCCGAAGCCGCAAAGGCCTCGGCCTTGGCGGCCGTGCGGTTCCACACCGCCAGATCGAACTCGGGGCGGGCGAGGTGGCGGGCCATCGGCGTTCCGATGGCACCGAGACCGAGAAAGGCGACGCGAGGCATGCGTATGGGGGTAAACGTCAGCGCGTGGTGCCGGTTGAGGAGATGCGCGGCGCCATCAAGATTGAAAGATGCCACGTCAACGCATCCTCGTGCAGATCGACGGCCTCCTTTCTGTCCACGCCGTTCGCGCCGTCTGGACGGCGCTGGGGGCGGTTCCGGGAATACTGGGGGCGGAAGTCACCATGCAGGGGGCCGTCCTGGAGACCGACGGCCCCGTGGACAGACAGCTGCTCGAGGAGGCGCTGGCCATGGCTGGCGTGACGCTCCGCAGCCTCCAGATCGAGAAAGGGTCGCTGCCCCTGCTGTAGCGCAGCAGGCTGCCCAAATCGGCCTGCCAGCGTCGCTTTGCGCCTCACGGGTGCCGCACTAACTTGCGCCGCAGACCGCTGCCCTCTCTGCCGATGAAGCCACGCTCCGACAAAGACCGGCCGCTTGCAGCGCTGATCGTGCCGGACCTGCTCGAGCTGCTCGAGGAGCACCCGGAAAGCATCGGGCCGCAAACGGAAGAAATGCACCCGGCCGACCTCGCCGACGTGGCCGAGGCGCTGCCGGAGGCGCAGGTGCGTGCGTTCCTGGCGGCACTGCCGCGCAATCGGGCCGCCGAGGTGTTGGAATACCTCGACGAAGACCTGCGGACGCAGGTGCTCGAGGAGCTTCCGGCCGGCGAAGCGGCCGAGATCGTCGCAGAGATGGATCCCGACGAGCGCGCCGACGCGCTGGAAGAGCTCGACGAGGAAACGGCCGACGAGATTCTGCAGGAGCTCGAGCCGGAAGAGAAGGCGGAAACGGAACGACTGCTCCAGTACGACCCGTATACGGCCGGCGGTCTGATGACCACGGAATTCGTGTCGGTGCTGGAAACACTTACCGTGGAAGAGTCTCTGCGCGGCGTGCGCGCGATGGCCCGTGGTGGCCGCCGCGAAGCGATGTACACGATCTACACCGTCGATGACACCGGTCGTCTGCGCGGCGTGCTGTCGTTGCGTGAGCTGCTCGCGGCCCCCGAAGGGTCGCGCATCAGTGAGCTCGCGTGGAGCGAAGTCGTGAGTGTGTCGCCCGACATGCTGCAGGAAGAGGTTTCGCAAATCACGTCCAACTACGACCTCGTGGCCTTGCCCGTGGTGGACGTGAACAAGCGCCTGCTCGGCGTCGTGACGGTCGACGACGTCATCGACGTCATTCAGGAAGAGCAGACCGAAGACGCGCAGAAGTTCGGCGGTATGGAGGCGCTCGAAGAGCCCTACATGCAGATCTCGCTCTGGCAGAACGTGCGCAAGCGCGGCGGCTGGTTGTCGGTGCTGGCCGTGAGCGAAATGCTGACCGCGTCGGTGATGGCGCGCTACGAGCACGAGCTCGCCAGCGTGATTCTGCTCTCGCAGTTCATTCCGCTCATCATGAGCTCGGGGGGCAACTCCGGTTCGCAGGCGACGTCGCTCATCATCCGGGCGATGGCGCTGGGCGAAGTGCGCCTCTCCGACTGGTGGAAGGTGGTGCAGCGCGAGTTGCCCGCCGGCCTCATTCTCGGGCTCATGCTTGGTACGCTCGCCGCGGCCCGCATTTCCGCGTGGGAGTTGCTGGGGTTGTACGACTACGGGCCGCATCATGCGCTGCTGGCGCTCACGGTGGGCATCACGCTGGTGTGCATCGTGACCATCGGCTCGCTCACCGGATCGATGCTGCCCTTCATTCTGCGACGCTTCGGCTTCGACCCCGCCAGTGCGTCGGCGCCCTTCGTGGCCACGCTGGTCGACGTGTCGGCCATCAGCATTTACTTCAGTGTGGCGTACGTGATGTTGCGCGGCACCCTGCTCAAGTGACGCGCACCTGATGTTCCAGTGACGCACGCTGCCGCGACGAAAGCGGCGATGTGGCGCGGCACGCTCGCCGTGGTGTTCAGTGCGTGCTGTTTCGGATCGATCTCGCCGCTGACCGTCGTGGCAACGAGTCACGGTATGGCGCTCGAGAGCATTCAAAGCTGGCGCTACTTCACCAGCGCGGTCGTACTCGTGATCATCGGGCTGGTGGTCAAGCCGCCGGCGCCTGCGGCGGGGCTGGGTCCGTGGTATCAGCCGCGTACGCTCTTTCTAGCCGGAAGCGGACAAGCGCTGGTGGCGACGCTGGCGTTGGCGGCGCTGCGCTGGCTCCCGGCCGCGACGGCGAGCTTCTTGTTCTACACGTATCCGGCGTGGGTGACGATCATTACCGCGCTACGGGGGCTCGAGCCGCTCGACCGAACGCGCCTCGCGGCGCTCGCGCTGGCATTGGGTGGCATCGCCGCGATGGTCGGTGCGCCCGACGCGGCGTCGCTCTCCCCTATCGGGCTCGTGATCATTTTGTCGGGCGCGCTGGTCTACGCCTTGTACATTCCCCTGCTCAGCGCACTGCAGCGCGGCCGCGACGCGCTCGACGTGTCACGGGCCATCGCCGTTGGCGGCACGGTCCTCTTTGCCACCTGGTCACTGAGCAGCGGGACACTGTTCGAGATTCCCGACATGGTGGCGTTTGGCGCGAGTCTGCTGCAGGGCGTGTTGTCGGCGGGCTCGTTCCTGGGGTTTCTTGCCGGCCTCAAGGTGCTCGGCAATGTGCGGACGGCCATCACGAGCACCGTCGAGCCCTTCTGGACGACCATGCTGGGTGTGGTACTGCTGGGTCAGGGAGTTGGCACTGGCACGATCATCGGTGGGATCGCCATCATGGGGGCGGTACTGTTGCTGCAGCGACCGGTGGCGTCCGCAGGCGTTCAATCGTCTGGTGACGGGCAGTAAGCGTCACGACGCGCACACCACTACACGACACCGTCCGGCGCGTGGCCGGCGCATTCACCAAGACAGGTAGCGATGGCAAAGATTCTGGTCACCGGCGCCGCCGGCTTCATTGGGTCTCACACGAGCACACGTCTGCTGGCGCGCGGTGACGAAGTCGTCGGCCTCGACAACATCAACGACTACTACGACCCCACGCTCAAGGAGGCGCGTCTCGCGCGTCTTCAGGCGCAGCCGGGCTTCCGTTTCGTGCGGATGGAGTTGGGCGACCGGAGTGGACTGGAAACGCTCTTCCGCGACGAGCGCTTCGACAAGGTGATTCACCTCGCCGCCCAGGCGGGCGTGCGCTACTCGCTCACGAATCCGCACACATACATCGACAGCAACCTCGTGGGCTTCTTGCACATCCTCGAGGGATGCCGTCACCACGGTGTGCAGCACCTGACCTACGCGAGCTCGTCGAGCGTCTACGGCGCCAACACGGCCATGCCGTTCTCGGTGCACCAGAACGTCGACCACCCGGTGTCGCTGTATGCCGCCACCAAGAAGGCCAACGAGCTCATGGCGCACACGTACAGCCATCTGTACGGCCTGCCCACCACCGGACTGCGCTTCTTCACGGTGTACGGCCCGTGGGGACGCCCGGACATGGCACTCTTTCTCTTCACCAAAGCCATTCTCGAAGGGAAGCCCATCGATGTGTTCAATCACGGCAAGATGCGCCGCGATTTCACCTACATCGATGACATCGTCGAAGGCGTGATTCGCACGAGTGATCACACGGCGCAGCCCAATCCGGCGTGGAACTCGGACGATCCGGATCCGGCCACGAGCAAGGCGCCGTATCGCATTTACAACATCGGCAACAACAATCCGGTGGAGCTCATGCACCTCATCGAGACGCTCGAGAAGGCGCTGGGGCGTACCGCGGAGAAGCGCATGTTGCCGTTGCAGATGGGCGACGTACCGGCCACGTATGCCGATGTCGAAGCGCTCGTGCAGGATGTAGGCTTCGCGCCGCAAACGCCTATCGAAACCGGCGTCCAGCGGTTCGTCGACTGGTACCGAACGTACTTCAACATCGGCGACTGATCCGCCAGGCCGCCCGGTTTGCCGGGCGGCTGTTTGCTACCAGTACAGCGCCATCGCGCGCGTGCCGCCGGGGCCCATCACCAGAGCCGGCCCCGGCAATCGCACGGCGTGCAGCAGCTGCTTGGCTTGCACCCACACGGGATGGTTTCCCGGCAGACGCGACGCGTCGAGATCGAGTCCGACGACGTATTCGGCCGGTACCCCCGCGCCCATGCCACGCCGACCGCCCGACACACGCAACGCCGACGGCCAGTATGGCGCGGCGGCACGCGGCAGCATGTCGTGAACGTTGGCCGAGAGCCACACGGTCTGCCTGGCGTAGTCGTACTTGGCGCCGCGCGGTCCACGGCGGCGGAACAAGCTGCGCGAGGTCGTGGAGAAGGCCGGTGTGATGCGATCGAACAAGGGGAACAACGACGTCCGTACGCTCGCGGAGGTGGGCTCCGCGGCAGGCACCTCGGCACTGTCCGATTGCGCAGCGGCCGTGGCGGGGCGAATCACCATCGCCAGACCGACCAGCGCAGCCGCCAGGGCCACCCGCCGTACGATTCGCCCGTTTTCGTTTTGTGTGCGCATCCGAGTCTCTCCACAGGGGACCTGCCGACGGTCGTGTCGACACCCTGAGGCACTGCAACGGCCGGGCCACTTATGGCTGGGCTCGCCAGCCCGCTTCCCGAGGTGGTTGGCGAACCGGGCGCCCGGCGCAAACCCATCGTGAGCCGCCAAAACGGTGACGCGGCCACTGGTGATTTCTGACAGTACGTGCTTGCGGTGTAACGGCCCCACCGTCCAGTGCGCGGCGGATGCCTGCCGCATCAACGCTACGGACGTCCTCAATACGACCGATCCTGTTGCGCCAGCGCAACACCAGCGGCATTTGGCCTACGACACCGCCGCTATCGTCGCCGTTTGGCGCCGCCGCCGAAGGTGAAGAAGGCGAAGCCCACCACGAAAACGGTCGCAAAGCCGAACCACTGCAGCGCGTACGACAGATGGGGGCCGTCGGACACCGTGGGGGCCGGAACCCGCGTTGGCCGCGTGATGTCCGTCATGACCGTGTCACCGATCGCCAGCAAGATGAACGGTGCCACCGGGCGGCCCATCATCGCAGCGATGGTATCGCGGTCGAGCAAACGCATGGCGCGCGGCGATGACTGCATGCGAGCCTGCCCGAGCTTTGGCGGCGGGAACTCCGTGAGCAACGTCTCCAGCTGCAGCGTGTCCGCCTCACGCGCCTTGTCGAAGTCGACCGTGCGGCCATCTGCCGCGTACAGGTAACCGCGCAGCACGATGATGGCCGTGTCCCCCCAACTGCCGTCGAGCGGACGCACCGGCGTGAGGAGATACACGCCCGGCGACCCGTTCTGCGATCGCGTGGCATGAACAAGTTCGCGCGAATACTCCGCCACGCCCTGTACTGCCACGCGGCGCCAGTGCGTGACACTCGTGTCCTGCCCCTGCAACCCCGCTAGCGTCAGCGGCGGCTGTGCGCCGCGCGACGACACGATCGCGTTCTGTGTGCGACGTTGCTGCAGTCGGTCGAGCTGCCAGAATCCCAACCGCACACACACCGCCGCCGTGATCGCCGTCAACACCCCAAACGCGATGGTCTTGCCGCGGGTACTCATGACGACGTATCGCTCGGCGTCTCGGTGTTGGCGCCCGGAGCATTGGGTGGGCGCTTCGCCGCACGCGTCGATCGCGGCTTCTTCGTTGCCGCCGGAGTTGCCGCGTCAGTCGCCACCGGCACCGCCGGTGGGCGACGCGTGCGCGTACGCGGGCGAACATCCGCGCGCGGCGACTCTGGCGCCGTCGGTGCCTTCGACGCCTT
>CANGXD010000177.1 GCA_947457545.1 Gemmatimonadaceae bacterium | reverse complement strand
TGCCGTCACGAAGGTCGGGTACCCGCGCAACAACAGAACTGCTAGTGGTAAGCGCCGTCGGTCGACGGCCGCTCCATCACGCATTCACTGCAGAGGACCTGGTCTCGTATCGGGGAGCGGCCGAAGGGAGTTCAGTGTCATGCATGTGCACCGTGATGCCCGGTAATGCTGCCTGCCTCACGTTCGAAGCAGCCCTGCCCAACCTCGCGCTGTACGGTCCAAGCTCCGTCAACACGCGAGTCCGTCACTCTATCACCTACGAATGCACGTACGCGTGTCACCCAAGGATTGGGTGGCGCGCACACTCCTCGCAGCAATAGCAGGATGCAAAGCTATGGGTGATCATCGGCACGGTCAAGCTGCCGAGCTCCCCAATCCTTTGCCAGCCGTATCACAATATCGTCACATCGCCTGCAAAAGTGGAACTTATCCACAGTTGAGCCCGTACAAAAACCGTAGAACACCCCCGAAAGAGGGCTCATCCCCGAAAGACGCCGGTCACGGGCCATCGTCACACCTGGCACCGCCCCAACGTCACACGACAGGCACCGAACCGCCATCCGGGTTCCCCTCACACGCCGGCCCCCTACTATTGAGTATGGCCGAGGACCTGCCCCGCATCCACACCCCGCTCCCCGCCCGCCGGGTCGTACCGCCGCCCCCCTCCCCGGAGGGCCCGGCGCTCAATGCGGCGCAGGCCGATGCCGCCAGTCATGGCGACACCCCCCTGCTCATCGTGGCCGGCGCCGGTTCGGGGAAAACCCGCACCCTCATTCACCGGGTCGCGGCGCTGATTGCCCGCGGGGTCCCGCCCCACCGCATTCTTCTACTCACCTTCACCCGCCGCGCGTCACAGGAAATGGTGAGCCGGTGCGAACGGTTGGTGGGCTCCGCCTCCCAGCAGGTGCAGGGGGGCACGTTTCACGGAATCGCGCACAAACTGCTCCGCCGCTTTGGCCCCGCCGCCGGCCTCCCCGCCGATTTCACCATTTTGGACCAGTCCGACGCCGGCGACCTCATGGGGCTCTCGCGCTCCGCGCTCGGCTACGGTGATCTCAAGAATGCGCCGCGCGGCGCGCCACGCTTTCCGCGCGCGGAAACGCTGCTCTCGATTTATTCGCGCCATGTGAACACCGCGCAGGAGGTGGCGAACATCCTGGGCGAGCAGTGGCCGCACTTCATTAGTTGGACCGGCGACATCGAGCGCTGCTTCGCCGATTATGTGAAGCGCAAGAGCGAACGCAATCTGCTCGACTACGATGACCTGCTGCTCTCGTGGGCGTTGTTGCTGGAGCAGGCGCCGCCCATCGCGCAGCAGATTCGTGCACTCTACGACCACGTGCTGGTCGACGAATACCAGGACACCAATCCGCTGCAATCACGCATTCTGCGCGGGCTGTGCACGAACGGCAAAATCACGGTGGTGGGTGACGACGCGCAAAGCATTTATGCGTTCCGCGGCGCGACCATTCGCAATATCCTCGATTTTCCGCACCAGTTTCCCGGTACGCGCATCGTCACGCTCGAGCAGAACTACCGCTCGACGGCGCCCATTCTCGAAACCACCAACACCATCATCTCGCGGAGCAACGAGCGCTACTCGAAGCGTTTGTGGACCGAGCGTGATGGCGGCGAGTCGCCGTGGTTGGTGACCGTGCGCGACGAAGCGGCGCAAACAGCGTTCGTGGTGGACCGCGTGCTGGAGCTGCACGAGCAGGGCACGCCGCTGCGCGAAATGGCGGTGCTCTTCCGCGCCGGCTTCTTGAGTGCCGACCTCGAAATCGAACTCGCCAACCGACGCATTCCCTACGAAAAATGGGGCGGACTCAAATTCCTCGAAGCCGCGCACATCAAAGACATGCTCGCCTTCTTGCGCGTGCTGGAGAATCCGCGCGACGAAGTGAGCTGGTACCGCATTCTGCGCCTGCTTCCCGGCGTGGGTGACGCCACGGCGCGCGCCGCCGTCGAAATGCTGACGCTGCACCACTGGGAGCCCATGGCCCTCGGCGCCGTGCGAGCGGCCGCGCGCTCCAAGCCTGGGCTCATGGCCGTGTCGGCGCTCTTCGATGGCATGCGCCGCGTGGAGAAGCAGGAGCACAAGCACGGCCCGGGCGAAAGCATCCGGCTGGTGCGGCAGCTGTACGACCCCATTCTCAAGGGCACCTACGACGACGCGCCGCCGCGGCTGGCCGATCTCGATCAGCTCGAGATCATCGCCGCTGGCTACCCCGACCGCACCGCGTTCCTCGCGGCACTCGCGCTCGAGCCGCCCGCCGCCACGCAGGATCTCGCCGTGGGCAGCACCGACGAAGACGACGCGCTCATTCTCTCCACGGTGCACTCCTCAAAGGGCAAGGAATGGGACGTGGTGTTCGTCATCCATGCCGCTGACGGCGTCTTCCCCATGGCGCGCGCGGCCGTGGACGAAGCGCAGGTGGAGGAAGAGCGTCGTTTGCTCTATGTGGCCATGACACGCGCCCGTAACGAGCTCTACGTGACCTACCCGCTGCAGAGTTACGCCAGCCGCATGGGTGCAGACTACGCGTTCTCGCAGCTCTCGCGTTTTCTGGATAACGGGGTGCGCCAGACGATGCAGCGTGTGACCATTGGCGAGCCCGAGCCACCACTACAGGCACTGCCGGGTCCGCGGGAGGGGGCGATCATCGAGCCCATTGTGGACTTGCGGGCGTTGTTGCGGGGGAAGTTTTGACCAGCGCGAGATCGTCCTCAAAACGCGGATAACAGTAGGCCCCACTGTGGGGTATCTTCGGAAGGCGAAGGTCCGACCACACTTGCAGGGCAACAACTCCACCGACGATGTCACCACGCGATCCCAATCCCGACTTTGATGCAGTCGTCGCGGAAGCGCAGGCCGTCCAGGCGCAGCTTCCGTGGCTGCGCCTCGTCTGTGTGGGCGGGACAGCGGCCGCGCTCCATGCGGGGCATCGATTCAGCACCGATTCAGACCATGCCGGCGAGCACGTTCGGGATCAGTTTGAGGCGGTTCGTGAGGCGCTGACGGACTGGGAGGGGTGGAAGACTCATCGTATTCGGCATCCGGTCGCGATCCTCGGGGAGCGCCATGGGATCCAGGTTGGCGTTCGTCAGCAACGCCGTCGTTTTCCTTTGGACGTGACCCAGGTGCAGGACGTCTGGGTGCCCACGCCCGAAGAGACCTTGCGTATCAAGGCATGGATGATCGCGGACCGAGGAGCGACGCGTGATTTTCTGGACGTGGCCGCGCTCGGCGACCTGTTGGGCGCGGAGCGGGCGACCGAGGCGCTCGCCCCGCTCAGCGCGCTCTATGATCCCGTGGGCACGGAGACCGCCACCATGCGTTTCGCGCAAGCGGCGATGGGCCGCCCCGTCGACGAGCAGGAAGTCGATCTGCACGCCTATCGCGGCTTGAGGGCGCCGTATCGGGACGTGGATTACGTCCTACGCCGGGTCCGAGAGCTGGCCGTTCCCGCACTGGAGCGAGAATTGAGCGCACCCACCACTCCGCCGACCTCGTCATCGCCTCTGACATCCCCGCGCGAGCGTGGGCCCGGCTCAGAGGGACTACCATGAGCGACACGGTGGCGACGGTCACGCCTGCTCGTCCTGGACGAATCACCGAGCACGAGAGCTTTCTCGATCTTGTCGATCAGCTCGCCTATGGCGACCTGACGACGTGGCAGCGGCTCTATCGGACCGCCTTGGCGGATGAAGCGATGCGCGAGAACATCGCGCGAGCCGCACAGTGCGTCGATCCGGACTTTGTGGCGGCCGGTCAGGTGTGGCGGACACTCGTTTCGCGGATGCCCGCGGTGGCAGCGCGATGTGCCGAACCGTCAGAGCCTGCGCCGCCCCACCAATGACCCGGGACCCGTCGATACGACGGGGGGCGCCGAGAATGGCAAACGCCGCGAAGACCTTCACGCGATACCAACACAATCGCGGAACAGAGCCTACTAGTATCTTCTCGCGCGAATGTGAAGAGCCGGGGGAGTAGAACTGTCGGGCAACTGCGCCCTGTCCTCTGGGCTGAGGTCTGGCAGATCTTCCGGGGCAATCCATTGGACGGCCCCATCTCGCCATACCGCTTCACACGGTTTTTCCGAACCATTTCTCACGGTTTTTCCTGACCATTTCTCACGGATTCGGTGGACCGATTCCTGAACCGTGGCTTGACGAGCAGCGAGGAGACAACCCTGCCCCTAAAGACCGGACAATGCTGGTAGATTTCGAGACCTTCGCGGTGGCATCCAATGCTGCCTGTCCATTCCCGCCAATCGTCTGTATATGACCCTCCACGCTGTAATGCGCCGCATTGCCGTGCTGGCATTTGCCGCCCCCCTCGCGCTCTCGGCGCAAGCCACGAAGGCATCGCCGAAAGCCGCGCCCCAG
Source organism: Gemmatimonadaceae bacterium (assembly GCA_947457545.1). Taxonomy (GTDB): domain Bacteria; phylum Gemmatimonadota; class Gemmatimonadetes; order Gemmatimonadales; family Gemmatimonadaceae; genus Gemmatimonas. The sequence continues at coordinate 3,293 of CANGXD010000177.1, read as the reverse complement.
GACTCGTTCGCGCTCACGGCGCCACTGCCCATGGACCCGGCGGTCAAGGTGGGGACGCTGCCCAACGGTATTCGCTATTACATCCGGAAGAACAGCAAGCCGGAGAAGCGCGCCGAATTGCGACTGGTGGTGAACGCCGGCTCCATTCTCGAAGACGACGATCAGCGCGGGCTTGCCCACTTCGTAGAGCACATGGCGTTCAATGGCACGAAGAACTTCGCCAAGAACGACATCGTGACCTACCTCGAAGGCATCGGCGTGCGCTTCGGCGCCGACCTCAACGCGTACACGAGCTTCGACGAGACGGTGTACATCCTGCCCGTCCCCACCGACAGCGCCGGCATTCTCGACAAGAGCTTCCGCTTCCTTGGCGACGTAGCCACCGGCGTGCTCTTCGACAGCGCCGAGGTCGTCGCGGAACGTGGCGTCGTACTCTCCGAGTGGCGCAATGGACTTGGCGCGGGCGCGCGCCTGCGCGACAAGCAGTTCCCGGTGATCTTCCGCGGCTCGCGCTACGCCGAGCGGTTGCCCATTGGCAAGCCGGAAGTTCTCGAGAAGGCCAACTCGGCGCTGGTGCGTCGCTTCTGGCAGGATTGGTATCGCCCCGACCTCATGGCGGTGGTGGCGGTGGGTGATGCCGACCCGGCCACGCTCGAGCAGCTCATTCGCCGCACCTTTGGCGGTATCCCGCGTCGGACGAACGTGCGGCCGCGCACGCTGGCCTCGGTGCCCACGCACGACAGCACACTCGTCACAATCGCCACCGACAAGGAGCTCACGACATCGAGCGTGGGGGTGCTGTGGAAGCGTCCGGGCAAGAGCACGCGCACGGTGGGCGACATGCGCGAGGATCTGATCAGCCGCCTGTACAATGGCATGCTCAACCAGCGCTTTCAGGAGTTGTCGCTCAAGCCTGACGCGCCGTTTACCGGTGCGGGCGCGAGCAGCGGCGGCTTCGTGCGTGGCAGCGAACTCAACTCACTCGATGCCGGTGCCAAGGAAGGCAAGATCGTCGAGTCGCTGCAGGCCGTACTTACCGAAGCGGAGCGTGTGCAACGCCATGGGTTCCTCGCCAGCGAACTGGAACGCGCACGCACCAACACGATGCGGGCCTACGAGCGTGGCTACCTCGAACGCGACAAAACGCCGAGCGGCGCGTTCGTCGAGGAATACATCGCGAACTACCTGAGCGGTGAGGGCGCACCGGGAATCGCGTTCGAATACGCGGCGGTGCAGAAGCTGCTCCCTACGATCACGCTGGCCGAAGTGAATGCCATCGCCAACGCGCGCGGTGGTGCGGCCAATCGCGTGGTCACGGTAACGGTGCCTGAAAAGGAGGGGCTACGCGTGCCCACCGAAACAGAGATCCGTGCCGTGTTCGGTGCCGTCGTCGCGTCGAACATCACGCCGTGGGTGGAAACGCTGGCCGAAGGCGCGCTCGTTGCCGCTACGCCGACAGCGGGTCGCGTGGTGAGCGAGAAGCGCATTGCCGCGCAGAACATCACCGACTGGACGTTGTCCAACGGCGTGCGCGTGATCATCAAGCCCACCGACTTCAATGCCGACCAAATTCTCATGTCGGCGTTCAGCCCGGGGGGCGCGAGCCTCGTGTCGGACAAGGACGCGTTCAAGACGTCGCTGGCCCCTTCCATCATTGCGTCGGGCGGCGTGGGCAGCTTCTCCGCAATCGACCTGCGCAAGAAGCTCACCGGCAAGGTGGCCTCGGCCACGCCCTCAATTTCCGACCTCACCGAAGGCGTGAGTGGCTCCGCATCGCCCAAGGATCTCGAAACGCTCATGCAGCTCACGTACCTGCGCTTTACGGCGCCGCGTGCGGACAGCATGGTGTTCAAGGCGACGATGCAGCAGCTTGAGCAGTTCCTGAAGAACAAGGATGCCAATCCGAACGCGGTGTTCAGCGACACGATTCAGCAGACGCTCGCCAACGGACACCCGCGGGCGCGTTCGTTGTCGCTCGACATGCTCAAGGAGCTCGAGCTGAACGATCTGATGGCGACCTACAAGGAGCGCTTCAGCGACGCGGGCGACTTCACCTTCTTCTTTGTGGGCAACATCGACCCTGCCACCTTCAAGCCGCTAGCGGAACAGTGGCTTGGTGCGCTGCCCGCCGCGGGCCGCAAGGAAGCGCCGCGCGACGTGGGCCCCAAGCAGTTCACGGGTGTGATCGACAAGGCGGTGCGCAAAGGCATTGCGCCGCAGAGCCAGAGCATTGTGCTCATTGCCGGCTCGGCGCCGTGGACGCGCGACGACTCCTACGCGCTGTCGTCGTTGGGCGAGCTGCTGCAAATGCGCCTGCTTGAGCGCCTGCGTGAGTCGCTTGGCGGTACGTACTCGGTGAGCGTGTCGGCCAACTTCTCGCGCCGCATGCGCCAGGAGTGGCAGGTGGCCATTCAGTACGGCTCTGCGCCGGAGAAGGCCGACACGATGTTCGCCGCGGTTCGCGAAGAGCTCGAGAAGCTGCGCACCACACCGGCCACGGCGGCGGAACTGGAGCGCGTGAAGGAGCAGCAGCGCCGCGAGTTCGAAGTGTCGCAGAAGCAGAACGGCTACTGGATGAACACGCTGCGCACGCGCGTCGAGTACGGTGACCCGCTGGAGACGATCGGCGACTACATCACGCTGATCAACGGGCTCACGGTGGAGAAGCTGTCGGCGGCGTCGAAGAAGTTCCTGGTGGAGAGCAACCGGGCGCGCTTTGTGTTGCTGCCGGAGAGCGCGAAGTAAGGGCTAGTCCGTAGAACTGCTCTCACGGAGGCATCCGAGGAATGGAGGCCACGGAGCTTACCCCGATACGTCGGAGTAGCCTCCGTGGCCTCTTTTTCTTGGATGCCTCCGTGTGAGCAGTTCAGCGATTCTTTGCCGCCGCCACTGAATCCTTGTGCGTGGCAATGACCCGCCGGATGGCTTCACGAATGTCCCCGCCGGCCGCTGTGTACACGGAGTCGAAGCGATCGAGCCGTTCGGCATACACGCGGCGTGAGAGCAGCACGGCATTGTTGAGCGGCACGCGCTCCACCCAGCCTACAGGGTAGCCGCGCAGTTGCGGGCCCACGCTGTCAATGAGGCGGCGGCGGGCGCGGGCGTATACGGTGTCACGCGCGGCAATGCGCTGCGCGGTGGCCGAGTCGGGGAGCGCGGTGAACACGCTGTCGATTTCGCGCGACGTACGCTCCCAGAAGGCACCGAGGAGCAGGTCGTCCTGCCAATCGTCCTGGGCGCGGCGCAACAGCGCGGAGTCGCCCTTGGCGCGGAAGAAGTGTACGGCACCGCGG
>CANGXD010000176.1 GCA_947457545.1 Gemmatimonadaceae bacterium | reverse complement strand
GTTGGCTCCACTCCATTGAGCTCCGCCAGGGTTGAAAACGGACGAGGAACATTCCTGTGCCAATCGCCGTGCCGACGGTGCCCCATATCAAGGAACTACCGAGAAGTCCGCGGACGCGTTGACTGAGTTGCATCGTTGTCTCCCTTCAGCGAGGTACAATCACAATGTGTGGAAATGAACGGCAGACGGTGGCACCTTCTCGGGTGAGCCAATCACCCCCGGGAGAATCCCGGCCACGAAAAGGAGCCACCGCCCGTGTTGAAGATCGATATTCCCACGTCGACGTCAAGGCCGACGTGGACGACGCGCGAGACGTTTATTCGTGAGCAAGTGCAGACGTGCCTGCAGCGCGTGCTCGAAGAAGAAGTCGACGACCTCTTGGGCCGCGACCATCATGCCCGCCGGTCGGTCGATACTGCCGTCGGGCACCGCAATGGGTTCGGCAAGCCGCGACAGGTCGCGTTGATGAACGGGACGATCACGCTTCGTCGTCCGCGCGTCCGCGGGCTCGACGCGCGCTTTGAGAGTCGGATCCTGGTTGGTCACCGACGCGGAGCAGGAACGGCCGCGCTGCCACCGCGCCTATCGGCTCCGCTTCCCGAAGGCGTGCGAACGCCTCGATCGCGATTGAGCGCGCATGCTCGCGTACTGTCCGTTTCCGAAAGAGCATTGGCGCCATCTGCGTACCACCAACGTCGTCGAATCGCCCTTTGCGGCGGTGCGGCTGCGCACCAGTGCGGCGAAGCGCCTCAAGAAATTCGAACGCGCGACCGCCATCATCTGGCGGCGGCTGCGCGTGGCAGAAAACCGCTTTCGCAAGCTCAACGCGCCGGAGCAGTGCCGCGATGTGTCTCGCGGCGTCCGCTACGCGGATGGCCTCGAGGTACCCGCTGTGTCATCCACCCCAAAGGCCGCCGCCTGACGCGCATTTACACACTTCTTGACGAGACCTCCGACCTAGTGATGGACTGCGTCTGACAACCATGGTGGGACGGTAGACGTCACTGAATCGATGCACGACGTTCACGAAAGTGGCATACACGTCACGCAGACGTCATTCGCTGTTACCGCTGATCTAAACACCAGTCTCAATACGTGGTGCCGACGCACTGCGGTGGAAGACAATGCATTCACGAATGACTGAAGCGAGGGAGGCAGTATTAACTTCATCGGATTCGTGGGGACCGCGTTCATCGTCTGTGTTGCGGCGCTGTACAAGCAGCCGTGGAGACGCGGGCGGTAGACAGCGAAGCGAGGCGTTAGAGCTCCGGAACTCCAAGTGCCTTGAGATACTGAAACGTCTGATCGTAATTCTCAGGCTGCAGAGTCGCGTCGGATTTACGTCCCTTGGGCACAAAGATCGCCATCCCCTGCCGCGCGCGCGTGAGCAGCACACGGTATGCGTTGAGGAGATAGCGCTGTCGATCGGCATTGTGCACGGTGGTCCAGCGATCGCCGCGGAAGTTGTGATGCGACCACCGGCCGTTGGTGCGACGCAGATCGGCGTCCCAGCTCATCATGGTCCAATCGAGCTCGAGCCCCTGCGTCTGGAACTCTGTCGCCGCATCCTCGAGATAGTACGACGAGCGGGTGTCAGCACGATCAGCGAGGAAGTACTTCACCGGGTCGACATCGACGCGCACATCGATGCAGTACGCCTTGAGCCGCTGCGCCTGCGATGACGCGACGAGTCCGTACCGTTCACTGCCACGCGCCTGACTTCGCACCCACTTCTTCGCCACTGTCCGATCGCGCGTGAGCACGACCGAGTACGTCCTCAGCACCTCCGCTAGGAGCTCGCGCGCGCGGTCCTCGTCTGCATCAAGCGCTGCTTTCACAAAGCCCGACACCTTCTCGGCACGAAAGGAGCGCATCGATACCGCCAAGTGCAGCGCGTACTGCGTCTCCACGTGCGCGTTTGCGCCAAGGCGCTCGATGGCTTTGCCGGCGGCGTACTCCGAGTCGTGGAGCTCGGGGGAGATATAGGTGTGCCAATGCGGATACTTGTCGCGCACGGCGTCGAGCCACGCCCCTATACCCGCTTCTCCCGTGTGGATCTCCTGACCACCGCCTACGAGACACACCACGACGGCCCAGTCCTCATGGCGATCCATGTACGAGATGAGAAACTCCGGCTCGGACATGCTGAAGTCCGCGACGCCCTTTCGCTGCTTCATGAACAACGCGGTCTTCTCGCGGTTCCATGCGCGCTGTGATTCGTCGAAGATGGCGACATGCTCGATGGGTGGTGCGGCGCTGCGTAGCCCTTCATCCCGGAAGTGGTGCACGTTCTGAATGAACGGCTTCACCTTCTGGCGAACAACGCCTTTGCGCTCGGGGGTATTGCCGAGGTTACGCTGCCGCTGGATGTCATCCTCCACGAGCGCTTCACGGAGGACGGCAACGAGCGGGCCATTGCCGGAGAGGAATACGGCGTGCGTCTCGTCGCGCCCGAGATGCTGTGTGGCGATGTTCAGCCCCACGAGCGTCTTCCCTGCGCCCGGCACACCAGTGACAAAGACAATCGCCTTCTCGCGCTTCGCGCGGCTGTGGGCAATGATCTCCTCCACACACTGCGTGGTAACGTGGAGATTGGGCGCGCCGGCGTCCGACCGCGCGATGGACTGCACCGAGTGTCGGGCGTAGAGCGCCTTGGCCGCCTCGATGATCGTGGGACTCGGCCGATACGGTGCTCGTCCCCACGCCTCGGCATTGACCGGTGCGACAGGTGCGACAGGTGCGAGAGCAATGGCCGAACGTACGGCCTCACCGACGGTGGCGGCGTTTGCCTTGATTGGCGGATACACGCCATCGGCGTGCGGTTGTTGCCAACTGTCGTCAGGCGTCGCGCCGTTCGTCGCGCAGAGCACCGGGAAGATGGGCAGCGCCTGACTTGCCTGGTGAAAGTTCTTGAGGTCGAGCGCGTAGTCCCACGCTTGGTTGTAGTCGGTCTTGGCGTACCGATGCTCGCCTACTTTGAACTCGATTGGTACGACCGCCGAATGGGCAACCACCACTCCGTCTATACGACTGCCGAGTCGAGGGACTTCGAATTCGAGGAAGAGCGATCCGTCTACACCGGGAAGTGTTTGCTTGAGCAGACGAACCTGCTCTTTCCACGCTTCAGTTTGCGCACCGTCGATAGCAAGGCCACTCCCGCCGGCGAGGTGACCGAGCACGGTATGCTCGTCTGCAGCGAGAAACTGCGCGATAGGCGCGGCGTAGAACGCCGATTGCCGGGCATTGTCATTAGGAGCGGTCATACCAAAAGCTAGACGAAGAGAACGGGCTCACGCCAGGGGAACGCTAGCGCGCGTTCGGCCAGGCTTGGCGGGCTTCTTCCAGCGTTTCGTACCCGTAGTCGACGAACTGCAGGACACCGGACTTGGGGTTGCGGGTGGCAACGCAGTAGATCGCGCGGAGTGGGGCTCCCGATGCGTCACACACGGCGATTTTGCTGTGTTCGCCTTGGAAACCATCGACTTCGACGATGTATTGCTCGCGATCGCTCATTGGAATGCTCCGAGATAGGGTTATCCGCCGTCGGTCGTGACAATACTGCGTGACCGTGACACAGGTCCAACTCTGGCCTCAGTGTTTCGTAGGGGGAATCTTGGGTCGCCCCACGGATCCTGGGATGCCCCCACGCCTCGGGTCGCCGGACACGGCCTCACCGGTGCCTCGCACCGACTTCCAGGTACATACATGCGCATCCCCAACGCGAATGCGTTCAAACACGTCGGCTGACACGCGACAGGTATCGCCACTTCGCGCCACCAATGTGTCTTCACCGGTTTTTCCCGCTACCTCTTGCTGGGCAATTGACTGCCCGCCCGGTAGCGGTATGCAGCTGGTGAATGTGCCCGCGCTCAGCGCGATACTGAGCAGACTTGTCATCATCCGTCTCGACATTTTGCCTCACGGGCGCGGTGAACGGGACTCGCTGTGACTGAGCGGTTGACGCTGCCATGAACAAGCCTAACGAAACTGAGTTAGCCGAGGCGTCGTTCGCGCGATCCAAGCGGTTCGATCGCACGGAGCAAGTATCCGTCAGGGTCGAGAACCAACACCTCAAGCTGCCCTTCTTCGATCTCGCCGTCTGTTGCATACCACCTCTCCGCTACCGGTCGAAAGAGCGGCACTGTGAGCCGATCGGCGGCAGCAACGAGCTCCGCAACCGAACTGACCTCGATTTGGAAGTTGATCCCCCGCCCTCGCGGGTACTCTGCAGGCGGAGTGATCCATGCGCCGTCATGATCCTCCTCGAGCATGATCTGAGCCTGTCCGACGTCGAGATACGCGAAGGCCGGCCCCGAGCGCTGAAATCGCACCTGAGCACCGAACACGTGACGATAAAAGTCGACCGATCGAGCAAGGTCGGCAACAAGTAGCTCAGGGACGAGCGCAGCCCACTCTGGCATGAGACCTTTGCCGATGATCTGAGTTCACGAAGGTGCTGTGATGGTGCGCAACCCCCAAAAGGATGCAGCATCGGCGAACGCTGGCTTCTGCAGCGGGCGCTGCTGTGCGATGCGCGTGATCAGTGAGAAAGACGACGCCCCGCGTGAGTTCCGCGGCGCGCATACCTGCTGATGCATGGCGGCCTTCGCGCGATACCCGCGCACGGCTTTGGCGCGCAGGCCAGCGTCGGCCATGAGTCGCGCGACCCGACGGCGACTGACGGTCCAGCCGGCGTCGACCAATGTGCGATGCAGGCGAACGTCTCGCCCGTTGCGCGGAACAGAACCGAATGGCTTTGCTTAGGAGTTCGTGCTCCTGAACATGTAGGGATGGATCTCCAGCGCGGCCGCTACGGTCTTGACCTGCAGGCCAGGCTGATGACTCAGACGAACCGCCGTCTGCTGAAACTCGTCCGTGTACTTGTACAGCTTGCGAGGGCCGGATCGTAGCGCGTCGGGTACCGGGCGACGCTGCTGACGGCAGCGCTACCGGGCACCGGCGCGCCCGCCGAGTAGTTGCGGCATGTGGAGCTGCGCCTGTATGATGCGCGGGTGGCCCAGTCCTTTGCTGACTGGAGTCGTCGGCATCTCGAGCGCCCCCCGAGGAGATCTGTGCTCAGGTCGCCCCGCTGCCACGTGCAGCACTGGTAATCGCGGACACGATGCTGCACGCGGCCGGCAAGGTTACCCGTTAGGGATGCTTGAAGAGCGCGGCGTCGGGTGTGCCGAAGGTGACCGTTTCGCTGGTCAGGATTACATCACCTTGTCCGTTCCGCTGCACCAGCGTGGTCGGGACTTTCTTGCCATCGAACGTTTTGTAGTCCTTGTAGATGGCCGTCTGCGCGCCCATAGGGGTCGTGGTCACCGTACCCAAACGCAGCCCCGTGCTCACATCGAAATACTCGGTGATGGTGCGACCGGCCTTGCTGGTGAGCTCAAGCTTCCAGGCTTCCGCGCCTTCGAACGTTTCCTTGCCGACGACGGCCGACTTGGCGTAACGCGACGGATCGAGGAATGCCGCGCCATCAGCGTTGGGCACGGCCATTTCCTTGGCCTGCTCATCCGGCATTGGGGAAATGCCCTGCCCTTGATCGACCCACCCCTTCTCGCCGTCGAAGCCCTGATCGATCTTCACAACGCCGAGATCGATGATCTGGCGCGTCTTGTTGGGCAGCGCGCTGTGCCGCTCGTACGAACCAGTGAGACCGGCAAAGGTCACGTTCGCCGTGCCTTTCTCGGAGCGCCCCGTCACTGGTTTCCACGCGTCACGGCCACCAACGGCCGTCGCGTACTTGTCAAAGACCTGCTGTACCGAGGGCTGTTGTGCTTCCGCGCGAACGGCCCCACCAACCATCATCACGGCAGCGATCGCTGCCGATGCGAACTGACGCATGTACGCTCCAAGTGACAGGAAGAGAAAATCCGTGAACAACACTACAGCGCGAGGGTCTCGGAGGTTTCAGCCGTGCGATTGCCCATTGCCGAAAATCCAAGCCCCGAAACCCTAACTCGAAACCCCGAACCGTTCGGTGTCGGGTGGCGCGTGCGAGTTCGGGAGGTGTGGCTCACCGGCTGGACAACCAGCGGCGTCCCCGACCGTCACGACGGCTTCGTCCATTGCTCGCATCCGGTCGTGCGGCGCGTGTCGGCGAGTTCGAGGATGGACCAGGCGCCGCCTTCGCCACGTACGAGCAGAAAGTGGTCCACGCCGCAGTGTGAGAACTTTGCGCCGGCGAAGAAGGCGTAGTCCACCCACACTGACGCCAGATCGCCGTCCAGAAACACCATCTGGTTGGCGATGCGCTCATCCCAGACATCGGCGTGCGGCGTCCCCACTGCCTTCACGAAGTTGTCGGCGCCGTTCTCCACCGTCGTGCGTCGCCCCCCACCACGGCTGGTCACTGTGATCATGCGCACACGGCTGTCGAAGACCGACCGGACCATGCTCGAATCACCCTTCCGCATGCCATCGAACAGCCGAGTGATGACCGCCATGACCGCCTTGGTGTCGGCAGCGAGAGTGCCACTGGCCGGCGCCTGAGCCCGCAGGGCGCGAGCGGGAAACGCGGCAGTCCCGGCGAGGAACATGACGAGCGGCAGGGCGACGGACGGACGAAAACGATGCAACATGCGGTTCACCTCGAAAAGATTGGCACAGGCAGATGCTCGGACACCCGGACGCGGCCTGAGGGTTGCCTGCTAACTTCCCGTCCGCGTTCCGACGCACACCCTGCCGCCTTGGTGTCGCGTTGGCGAACGACCCATACGGACATATCCCTCCTTTGTTTCTCTTTCGCTGCAGCGGCTTGCCTCGCGGCGCCCAGCTTGCAGGCCGTGGGGGCACTCGCCGGCAACGATGCCATGGCACTCGAAACCCAAACGGTCACGTGCGGCACCCCCGAAATCACCGCCACGCTGCGCAGCATTTTCCCCACGCTCACCAAGGCACCCGCCGGTGAGATGTCGCACGTGACGGCGATGCCCCCAATACCGCGAAGCCGCCGACTGGTGTCCATGTCCGGGCCCGACGTTGGCGATGAGGACCGGTCTCTACGCCTCCGCTTTCGATGCTTCGAGGCTTCGAGGCTTCGCACGGAACGAGACGAGATGCGCTGTCGTGGCTGTTCGTGCCATCAACGAGGATGCAGGATAAGTCCGACTTCCATCGTGCGCCCCGATTCACCCTGCTGGAATCGTTGCCGAGATGGCGTTCGTCGATCCTAGCGCCAATGTGAAGCTCGAGTTCTGCACATGGAGACAACCGAATACTGCGGCTGACTTATTGGACACCCTCAACGCCAGAGTTAACCTGCAACGGCGGCCCACACCGACGCCAGAACTGACGCAGATGCTAGGGCCGCCGTTGTCAGGTTGAACGATTCGTTAGGGCGTAGATACCGAGGCGCCGACCGGCAACCGACGAATCCGCAGGAGGAACACGGCCTGCGCGACCGAGAGAAGGGCGGTATCTGCTAGCAGTGCCAGGGAGACCGGTGCGCGGAATGCCGGGTCACCGCGGAGCAGGTACGCCACGTGGAACGCGGTCGCGAACAGCCCCGCAGCGACGAGCAACCACGAGTACCCGATCGCGGACGACCGGCGTGCCGCGACCGCTCCGTACCCCGCGAGGACCACGAGGGCGATCGGCACGTTGAGCACGAGGTAGAGCGCGAGGCCGCCGGGCATGTGGAACAACCGCCACTCGTGCCAGTACGCCGCGTCCATCTGGTGGACGAGCAGCACGGCGGCGTTCGCGAGGTACACCCGGTCCAGGAGGGGAGTGACAGTCATGTTGGTACGGTGGAGAACCCCGATGTCCGTTGCGCCCTAACGC
>CANGXD010000175.1 GCA_947457545.1 Gemmatimonadaceae bacterium | reverse complement strand
CGCCGAGCGCCGGGCTGGCATCGGTGGCATCGCCCTTGAGCTTCGACGCCGGAAACTCTCCGGTCGTCGCGACTTCTTCGGCCACCTGCTGGGCGCGCAACTGACGCACAGCCAGGAACTCGAGCACGCGGTCCTTCACATCCTTGAGACCGTAGTGATCTTCGTCCAGAATCTCGCCGGATCGTGCGAGCTGGAGATGATCGTCACTGCGCGTGTTCCACGGCAGCTCGGCGATCCACTCGAGATACGTGCGGATGACCTGCGCTTCCATGCTTTCGCGACCGGCACGCTCGAGGCGCCCCAGTTCACGCTCGACTTCCGCGCGCGCTTCCTTGGGGAGCTCGAGCTTGCTGAGCTTCTCGCGCAGTTCGCTGATCTCCTTGCTGGAGTCGTCGTCGCCGAGCTCCTTCTGAATGGCCTTGAGCTGCTCGCGCAGGAACATCTCGCGCTGCCGTTCGCCCAGCTCTTCCTGCACCTGACTCTTGATGTCTTCCTGTGCTTCGAGCAGGCCGATCTGGCGCTGCACGTGCACGAGCACGCGGCGCAGTCGCTCTTCGACGCTGAGCGTTTCGAGGAGCCCCTGCTTTTCGGGCACGGTGAGTTCGATGTAGCCGGCGACGAGATCGGAGAAGCGCCCGGCGTCTTCGACGGAGTCGAGCACCTGATGCACGACCTCTTCCGGAAGCCCGCGCTTCTCGCCGAGTTCGGCGGCGCGTTCGCGCGCTTCCTTGTGCAAGGCGGTGAACGCGGGATCCTTGAGATCGAGCGGGGTCATCTCCTCCGCCGGCACGATGACGGCGGTGAGATGGCCGTCCTGTTCGGCGTAGTGCAGCGCGGTGGCGCGCTGTTCACCCTGCAGCAGCAGCTGCACGCCACCCAGGCCACGCTGCACCTGGCCGATGCGGGCGATGACGCCGGTGGTGAAGAGAATGTCCGAAGTTGGCTCCTCGGTGTTGTCCCGCTGCGCGACGGCGAAGACGAGCCGGTCGCCCTTGAGCGCCGTTTCGATGGCGCGAAGGGTACCGGGGCGGCCGGCCGCAATCGGGGCGGTGATACCGGGGAACATGACCGTCCCACGCAACGGGAGGACGGGAAGTGTCTGACGCTGACCCATATCGAATCCTGAGCAAGAGGAATAGCGCCCATTGAATGGCACGATCCGCACCGTCCGGATTACGCCAACGCGGCAGAAATGGCAAGCCGAAGGGGAAGGGTCGTGCCGAGATGGCCCGCGCTGCTGCCAAATCGGCCTTGGTCGGGGTCGGGGTTACGGGTGGTGGTCGGGGTACTGCCACTACGGTCGGGGTACATCCACGACAGTCGGGGCACAGCCACGACAGTCGGGGTCTACCAACAGTCGAGGTCCCGGTCGGGTCGGGGCTCGAATGTCGGGGTCGGGGTCGGGGCAGCCCCGACACTTTATCCCCGACCCCGACGCGCCAGCGCCGCGCCGCGCCCGACCCGACCGGGACCCCGACTGTTTATCGACCCCGACTGTGGTGGCAGTACCCCGACCGTGGTGGCAGTGCCCCGACCGTAATGGCTGTACCCCGACCACCCCCCGCAACCCCGACCCCGACCCCGACCCGCAGGTGAGTCATTTTGCAACTTCGCGGCGAGGATTTCGTACGCCCTTACTCTGCCGGGACGGTTTGCCCCCAGCAGATGCTGTACCCCGTTTCTCCGACGTGGTACACTAGAGAAGACCGTCAACTCCCCGAAATCCGTTTCGAGTGTCCGAAAACACCGCCCATCACGCCGAAGACGCTGAGCTACGTGCACACGTAGAGCAGGCGCTCAGCGCTGCCTACGAGCTCGACCAGGAAATCGGCCGTGGCGGAATGGGAATCGTGTATCGCGCCAAGGACCGCCGGCTCAAGCGCTTTGTCGCCATCAAGCTGCTGCCACCCGAGCTGTCTTTCCGGCGCGATGTGCGCTCGCGCTTTCTGCGCGAAGCGGAGACCGCCGCGCAGCTGAGCCATCCGAACATCGTCCCCATCTATTCGGTCGACGAAGTCGGGAACCTCGTGTTCTTCGTGATGGCGTGCATCGATGGCGACAACCTCGCCACGCTGGTGCAGAAGCGTGGGCCGCTGCCGGTGGACAACGTGCGCCGCTGGTTGCTGGAAGTGTCGGATGCCCTGGCCTACGCGCATTCGCGCGGGGTCGTGCACCGGGACATCAAGCCCGACAACATTCTGCTCGACGGGATCGACGGGCGCGCGCTCGTGACCGACTTCGGTATTGCACGCGCCGCGACCGACAGTGGAGAACAGTCGCGCCTGACGGCCACCGGCATGGCGATCGGGACGCCGGCATACATGAGCCCCGAGCAGGCGTCGGGTGATCGCGATCTCGATGCCCGCAGCGATCTCTATTCGCTCGGCATCGTGGCGTACCAGATGCTCTGCGGCGAGCCGCCGTTTGTGGGGGGGACCACGCCGGCGCTGCTCGTGAAGCATCTGGCCGAAGCGCCGGTGCCCATTGTGCAGCGTCGCGCCGATGTGCCCGCCGATCTGGCGGCCATCGTCATGCGGCTGCTCGAAAAGAACCCCGAGCATCGCTTTCAGCAGGCGAACGACCTCACGCAGGCGCTGCGCACCGGTGTGCTGCCGCCCGCGCACCCTGGGGCGATGAACGGCACGGCGTCCGCCGCTTCCCCGTTGCCGCCGGTGACGTTCAACGGCGCCCCCATTGGCGGGATGCCGTTGCCCACGAATACAAACGCCCCGTACGCGCCGGCACCGTATCAGCCGCCGTCGTATTCGCCGCGCACGCTCACGACGGCGCCTGCCGATTTCGGCAGTGCCAACCCCACGCGTCCCACCGAACGGCCGTTGTCGCCGTACGGCGCACCCGGGATGCGCCCGCCGTCTGACGACAGCTACGTCGCCACCGTCGAAGACAACGTGCGATGGGAGGCGCCGGAGGTGCAGAAGTTCCGGCGCATGCTGGTGCCGTATCTGTTCGTGAACGCCGTACTCGTGGTGTTGTCCGTCTCGCGCGATTCCAGCTTCTCCGGTGTGACGACCATCTGGTCGGTCATTCTCGCGTGGAAGTACGCCAAGCTCTGGACCAACGGCTACGACTGGCGCGATGTGTTGCGGCAGCCGCGGCACCGGATGTTCGGTGAAGTCATCGAAGACCTGACCAACAGTGTGTTGGCCACCTTCAGCAGCAAGAAACGCGAAGAACTGCGGGCGCAGGGCAAGCTCACTGGGCGTCTCAAAGGGGCGCTCACGCTGAGCGGCCCGGCGGCGGCCGGCGCGGCGCGCAACAGCAAGGGTGTGGCCGTCGCCCCCATGGCGCCGGCCCGCGACGACGAACTTGGCGCGTACCTGCCGTTGGTGCGTGGAGCGCGCGCTGATCGCGAAGAAATCGGCCGACTGCTCTCCACACTGCCTGCCGACGAACGCTCGCGCATTCCGGACGTCGCCTCCACGACAGTCGAACTCGTGAACAAGCTCGAGTCGATTGCCAAGGACCTCGTGCGCCTCGAGCTCACGCTCTCGCCGGAGTTGTTGGCGCGCGCCGATCAGGAAATCGCGACGCTCGAAGCAGAAGCGAACCCGCTCGACACGACACGCAGTGAAGCCCGTGTGCGTCGGTTGGCCCAGCTGCGGCGCGAACGTCGCGCCATGCTCGACGGGCAGGCCAAGCTGCAATCGCGTCGTGCACAAATGGAAAGCTGCCGACTGGCGCTCGAGAACGTGCGTCTCGACCTCGTGCGCCTGCGCACGGGCAACAGCTCGGTGCAAAGCGTGACGCTGGTGGCGGAACAGGCCATGCAGATGGCGCGCGATGTCGATATTGCCGTGCAGGCGGCCAACGAAGTGCGCGATCTCACGTCGCCACGACGCTCCGGTACGGCGTCGGGCCGCAGCTGAGCGGCTGACGCCATGTTCGATACCCCCGACGTCGCCCCCGAGCAGTTGCCGGGGCACCGACCGCCGAATGTGCACGGCAATCTGGGGCGCCACGACGGGCACAGCGCCGATGCGGCCATGCTGCGCGATCGCGTGACCGCGGCGGTCGGCGACACGTATCTCATTGGCGACGAGGTCGGACGCGGCGGCATGGCGGTGGTGTACGCCGCCGAAGATATCCGGCTACAGCGGCACGTCGCACTCAAGGTGCTGCCTCCCGATCTCGCCTTCCGTCCCGAGGTGCGTGAACGGTTCGTGCGCGAGGCGCAGACGGCGGCGCGTCTCAATCACCCGCACATCGTGCCCATCTACTCGGTGCACGAAGAGCAGGGTGTGGTCTGCTTCGCCATGGCACTGGTGCGTGGCGAAAGCCTCGCGGCGCGCATCATTCGCGAGCCGCGGCCGCCGTTTGCGTTCATCGCGAACATGCTCGAGCAAATGTCCGACGCGCTCGCGTACGCGCACGCCAGTGGCGTGGTGCACCGCGACATCAAGCCGGACAACGTGCTGCTCGATCGCGAAACGGGCCGCGCCATGGTGACCGACTTCGGCATCGCGCGCGCAGCGGAGAGTGGCACCCGTCTCACGCAGACCGGCATCGCCGTGGGCACCCCGGCGTTCATGAGCCCCGAGCAGGCCATGGGCGACAAGGACGTTGACGGGCGCAGTGACGTCTACTCGGTGGGCGTCATCGGCTATCTCATGCTGGCCGGCAAGCTGCCCTTCGAGGCGTCGACGACACCGTCCATGCTGCTCAAGCATGTGAGCGAAACACCACCGCCGCTGCGGACGCTTCGTCCGGATGCCCCGCGCGTGCTGGTCGACATTCTCGACCGCTGCCTCGCCAAGCGTCCCGCCGACCGGTGGGAGAGTGCCATGCAGCTGCGCGACATGTTGCGCCGCGTGCAGCGTGATGGTTCGCTCGACAACGGCGGGCATCGCCCGCCGCATGCGCACGCGGCGGAGGCATCGTATCTCCCGGCCGTCGCGCCGGCGCCGTTGCCACCATCGCTCTCGCGTGAAGCGGTCGATGACCGCTTCGGGCATCGCGCCGAAGACTGGGCGCCGCGCCGCGTGGCCGAGCCTGAACCGGCGCCGCGCCAGCTGCCGGCCATCGGTGCGCTGCCGCCCGTGCCGCAGCTGCCGCCACTCCCCATCGGCGCCGATCGCTCGGCTCGCCGCGCATGGAAGCAGGCGCAGAAGGAAGCCGTGAAGAGCTGGCGCCAGTCGGTCAAGGAACATCGGACCGCCAGCTCGGCGGCCTATGTCGACCAGCTGCGCGCCCAGCAGCTGGCCAATCAGCCGGTGACGACACCGGCGAAGCTCGCTGACCGCGTGGCAAAGTTCCGCAAACATGTAAAGTGGCTTGGCGCGTCGGCGGGTATCGGCACGGTGAGTCTTGTCATCGGGGCATCGCTCAACGCGGAGCCGTTCATTGTCCCGGCGGTTGGTGGATTGCTCGCGTCGATGGTGAGCGTGCAGCTCCTCATGATCGACTTCTTCAAGCTGCGCAAAGCCGGTGTGTCACCGTTGGCCGCGTGGGGAGACGAGTGGCAGAGCACCGCCGGACGACTCGACACGCGATCACACGCGGAGCTGTCGCGTGAACTCACCGACCGCCATGCCGGGCCGGTGGTGTTGCAGTCGAAGTACGGCGCCGCAGTGCGCAACGCCGCCGATGACCGGGTCGTGATTCACGACGTGGTCAGCAAGCTCACGGCCGACGAACGCCAGCTCGTGCCCGACGTGGCGCCCACCGCCGACGCGCTCATGGAACGCATTGGCTCACTGGCCACGGGGCTGGAGCGACTCGATCGCGATTTGCCGGGGTACGCGCTCGTTGAATTGCAGACGCGCATTGCCGCCGTGGAGGCGGAGCCTGAGCACGCGCCCGACAAAGAGCGCCGCTTGCAGCTGCTCACGCGGCAACGGGCGAGCCTCGACGACCTGCAGTCGCGCCGAGACACGATGGCGCGGCAGCTCGACAGCGCGGCCATGGCACTGCGTTCGCTACGTTTCGATATCGTGAAGCTGCGCACCATGGGCGTGAGTGCCAGCGCCGACGACTTCACCAACGCCACGCAGGAAGCGCGCGCGGTGTCGCGCGAATTGGGGTACGTGCTCGACGCCGCCGAAGAAAGTCGGCGACTCTGACGGTCAGCTGAAGCGCTCTTCGAACTCCATGACGAGCGTGCCGTGCCCAAACCGCGTCGCGGCATCAATGCCTTTGGCAACAGCGGCCGCGACTTCGTCATGCCGGCCGAGCGCGGTGAGCGTGTCGGCGTAGCGCAGCCACCCGTTCCCTTCGTCGTCGTACATGCCGAGATACGCGGCGAGTTCGGTGGCGGCTTCGTCGAGCAGGTTGGCCTTGAGCAGTTCGTTCGCCAAGCCAAAGCGTACGAGAGCATTCTGCGGCTGCTTGGCAGCCATGGCGCGCATGGTGTCGAGACGGTCCATTGAGAGCGATGTCCTTGTGAGGGCGTCAGCGGGTGAGGAGTTCGCCGACGAGCGTACCAAGTCGGTCGGGCGCTTCTTCGGGGGCCACATGGGCGACGCCGGGAAGCTGGTGAATGGTCGCACGAGAGTTGGTCGCCTGGCCAATCCACGTCACCAAACGAGCGCTGCGCGCCGCGTTCAGGAAGGGATCGGCATCGCCAAGGACCAGCGCGGTGGGGCATTGCAGCGCGCCGGGGGCGAGGGCGTCAACGGTATCACCACGTGATCGCTTGAGGGCCACCAGCTGCGCGCACGCGGCATCGCGCCCATCGCGCAAGCGGAACGGCTTGAGATACACGTCGAGCGAGCGCGCGCCAACGTCGCGATGTGCGAAGCAGGGGAGCAGGGCGGCGTGCAACGCCGACGCCAGCCACGAGGGTGCCACGCGCTTCCAGAGCGGCACGAGCATCGCGAGACGCCGCACACGTCGGTTGAGCAGTGCCTCCTGTGCGGTGGCGGCGAGCAGCGTGGGGTTGACGAGCATGAGGTGTGCGATGCGCGCGGGCTGTTCATGCGCCACTCGGGCCGCGATCGCGGCGCCCATGCCGTGGCCTACGAGCATTGCGGAGGGCACACCCATGACATCGAGCAGCTGCGCGAGCCGCGCGGTGTGTCCCGCGACGGACATGTCGGCCGTACCGGGCGGGTCGCTGCGGCCGTGGCCGAGCAGGTCGAGCACGAGTACGCGGTGCCCCTTGGGGAGTCGCGGCAGGACATCCTGCCACAGATGCGATGACGTGAAGGACCCGTGCACCAGCACGATGGGATGGCCGGCGCCGCGCTGTCCGAACGCATAGCAATACAACCGGACCCCGTTGAGGTCCACGAACTCGCCGCGCATTCAGCGTCGGCGGAAGAAGAGCGTGGTGCGGTGCGGCATGCCACCGAACGCTAATGCCACAACGCACACGGGGGCACCGGCTGTCGTGCCGGT
The DNA here is from genome assembly GCA_947457545.1 of Gemmatimonadaceae bacterium. Classification (GTDB taxonomy): domain Bacteria; phylum Gemmatimonadota; class Gemmatimonadetes; order Gemmatimonadales; family Gemmatimonadaceae; genus Gemmatimonas. The sequence goes on along the minus strand of CANGXD010000175.1, from coordinate 498 downwards.
GCCCCCGTGTTTTCAGGCGGGTGGAGCCTTAGACGCCGCCGCGGCGCTGTGGCATGGCGGCCAGGTTCTCCTCGAACTTCTTCTTCTGCTCGTCGGTGAGGACGGCCTTGAGCGCGTCGTTCCGCTCGGCGTTCATCTTCTGCATGGTCTCCTGCATGGCGGCGCGGTCGCCGCCGGCCATGGCGCCCTGCATGGCTTCCATCTGCTTGCGGCCCGCCTGCGCCATGATGGTGTCGACCTTGGTCGACTGGTCGGCCGTGAGCGTGATGCCGGCGAACAGCTGCTCCTTCTGGCGCGCCGCGCGCTCGGCGGGGGACATCCGCATGCCGCCGCCACCGCCACCGCCGCCCTGGGCGAACGCGGGCGTAGCAATGGCGAAGGCCGCAACCGCGGCGATGACGCGAAGAGTGTTCTTCATGGGGTCGGATCCGTGGGTGGTCTGGGCACTGGCAGTGGCGCCCGTGCGCCGCGTCGTGTGCCTCCGCTTGTAGACGCAAT
>CANGXD010000174.1 GCA_947457545.1 Gemmatimonadaceae bacterium | reverse complement strand
TCGAGCGCGCGCACGCTCCCGAAGCGCCGCGTGATGTCGTCGAGCACGAGCATCGGGACGCCATCGGGAGCTGCTCCACCCGGAGTGGCTGTCCCGAGAGGGTCGCTCACGAGCCGGTGGGGAGATGCAAGAAGGTCCAGGGCAGACTGAAGCGCGATTCGATCCACGCGCCGAGTGCCTGTACGCCGAGTGTTTCCGTGGCGTAGTGACCGGCGTAGATGACGCAGAAGTCGTGTTCGAGCGCTTCGACGGTCGTGTGGTGCGGCCCTTCACCCACAATGAGCGTATCGATGCCACGTTCGCGGGCTTCGCGCAGCGTTTCCGTGCTCGCGCCGCCACCCGTGCAAATGGCCCAGCGTTTGGTGCGCCGTCCCGCCACGGGCACGGAGGTGCGCACGGTGCCACCGTATCGCGCACTGAACGCTTCGACGCGCGCGAGCAGCTGCGCGGTGTCGTCGTTGCCGGTCCCCATCACGCCCACATCAATGCTCTTGTAGCGGGCGAAGCCACCGCTGGGGGTGAGCCCCAGCGCTTCGGCCAGACGCACGTTGTTGCCGAGCGTGGGGTGGCAGTCGAGCGGCAGATGCGTGGAGTAGACGGCGATGTCGGCGCCGAGGAGCGTGCGGAATTTTTCGTAGTGCACGCCGGTGAGTGGCTGCGCCCCGCCCCAAAAGAGCCCGTGGTGTACGACCAGCAGGTTCGCGCCGCTGATGGCCGCTTCGGTAATCGCGGCGCGCGAGGCGTCGACGGCCACGGCGATCTTGGTCACGGTCCCGCGATTGGCGACCTGCAGGCCGTTCACCGCGCCGCCATAATCGGGGATATCGAAGGTGCGCAGCTCCGTGTCGAGTGCCGCCACGATGTCCCGCAGCGGGGCATGATTGCGCTCGGTGCCGTCACCGGTGGCGTCAGCGAGAATGCGATCGACAGCAGGAGTGGGCATGCGCGGGGAACGGGGCCGGGTTACTTGGCGGGAGCGATGGGCTTCGCGCTGTCGCCGGCGGCAGTGAGATCCTTCAGCCCTTCGAACGTTCCGGCGCGGAGCAGGGTGCCCACGCTGTCCGACGCGGCCTTGGCGGCGGCCGGAATTTTGGCGGCGAGCGCGGGATTGTACACGAGGCGCACCACGTCGTCCTTCACGCCGAGGTAGTAAACGCGCCCCTTGAAAGTGCCGGCCTGCACTTCGCGGGCGGCAATGAGGAACGCCTTGGGCAGATCGATGACGACGCTCGCGAGAATGATCTCGGGGGCGACGGCGTTCTGGTCGGCGTTGGTGCCGAACGCGTAAACGTTCTTTTCCTTGGCAGCCTGGAAGATGCCCAGGCCGGCCGCGTCGGCGTTCTGGAAGATGATGTCGACGCCCTGCGTGATCTGCGCGAGTGCCTGCTCGCGGCCGGCGCTCACGTCATCCCAGTTGCCGATGTACGACGTGATGACCTGCACCGCGGGGTTCACCGACTTGGCGCCGCGCTCGAACGCGAGGAAGCTGGCCTTGACCGGTGGGAGCTCCTGCCCGGCGATGAGCCCGAGCTTGTTGCTCTTGGTCATGGCGGCGGCGATCATGCCGGCCTGATACGACGCTTCCTCGAAGGCGAAGGCGAAGCCGGCCAGGTTGGGGCCGGTGGTCCGTCCCGACGTAATCGCGTAGTTGGTCTTGGGGTGGCTCGGCGCGACCCGTGCGGCGGCGTCCTGATATTCGAAGCCGTTACCGATGACGAGGTCGTACCCCTGCACGCCGTACTGCCGGAAGTTCTCTTCGAATTCCGCCGGGGTCTTGGTCTGGATATGCGAGATCTCGGCGCCCAGCGAATCGCGAACGGCCTGGAGCCCTTCGTAGGCGATGCCGTTCCACGACTTGTCGGAGACGGGTCCCGGTGTGAGCAGGGCGACCCGCATCTTTTTGGCGCCGGTGCTGTCGACGGTCTTGTCGGCGCCGCTGCCGCCGCAGGCGACGGCGATCGCAGCGACAGCAGCGAGCGTGAACGCGCGGAACGTGGTCGAGATCATCGCGATTATCCTATAGTGGCGCTCGTGTGGCGCCTTGATGTTCAGTCCAGCGAGACTCCAAGGATTTCGAGCAAGCGCTCGAGATCGTCGTTGGAGAAGAAGGCAATGCGGAGTTCGCCCTTGTCCTTCGCTGACAACGAAATGCTTACCCCCGTCTGCAGTTTCCGGCGCAGCTTTTCTTCGAGCTGGCGGACGACGGCCCCGGAGGCGCCGGGGGGGAGCGCGGCGGTCGCGTCGGGGGCGGCCTTCTTCCCGGCCGCGGGCGGCTTGGGGCGACCGGCTTGCACGCGGCGCTCGACTTCGCGCACGGAGAGGCCGTTGGCCGAGACCTCGCGGGCCAGGTCGACAATGGCGCGCTCGGTGCCCAGCGGGAGCAGGGCGCGCGCGTGTCCGGCTGTGAGCTGCTTGTCCTGCAGCATGCGCCGCACGCTGGCGGGGAGCTGCCGGAGCCGCAGCGCATTGGCAACGGTCGACCGGTCCTTGCCCACCACATCCGCGACTTCCTGGTTGGTGAGCGCGAAGTCATCGATGAGGCGCTGGTAGCCGTCGGCTTCTTCGATGGGATCGAGGTCGGCGCGCTGGAGATTTTCGATCATCGCCAGCGTGGCGAGCATGCGATCGTCGACCGGCTTGACGAGTGCCGGGATCTCGGTCCACCCCAACCGGCTGGCCGCCCGGAAGCGGCGTTCGCCGGCGATCAGCTCGTAGCCCTGTCCATTCGGCGCGGGGCGCACGGTGATGGGTTGCAGCAGTCCATTGGTGCGCAGGCTCGACTCGAGATCGGCGAGTTCCTCAGCGCGGAATTCCTTTCGCGGCTGATACGGGTTCGCACGAATGTCGGAGAGCTTGAGCGTCCGGAGCGACCCCGCGGCATTTGGCTCCTCGGGTGCCGCTACCGGTGCGGCGGCACTCGGCGCGGCCGCGGCCACAGGCGCGGTCTTCGCGGGCTCCTTGCGGGCAAGGAGCGCATCGAGGCCGCGACCGAGGCGGCGCGGTGGTTCAGGGGTCATACGGCATCACCTTCGGCAGCGGCCGGGTTGTTCTGCGAGTCGGCAGTGCCATCACGCCGTTCGATCATTTCACGGGCGACGGCCATGTACGCCTGCGCGCCAACGGAGGCCACGTCGTACACGACGATCGGCTTCCCGAAGCTCGGCGCTTCGGCGAGCCGGATATTCCGCGGCACCACGGTCTGAAAGACCTTGTCGCCGAAGTACCCTCGGGCGTCGGCGGCCACCTGTCGACTCAGATTGAGGCGGGTGTCGTACATGGTGAGCAGCACGCCATCGACATCGAGCTCGGGATTGAGCGAATCCTGCACGCGCTGCACGGTCTGCATGAGCTGCGACAGTCCTTCGAGCGCGTAGTACTCGCACTGGAGGGGAATGAGCAGGGCGTCGGCGGCGACGAGCATGTTGAGGGTGATCAGCCCCAACGACGGCGGGCAGTCGATCAGAATGAAGTCGTACCGGTCGCGCACGCCGGCCAGCGCGTTGCGCATACGCGAGACGCGATCTTCGGCATCGACGAGCTCCACTTCCACCGCCGCGAGATCCGGGGTGGTGGGGAGGACATCGAGGTGCCGGAACTGGACACCGCGAATGAGTGCCTGGTCGATGGGGACCTCGCCGAGCAACACGTCGTAGGTGTTGGCGGAGAAATCATCGCGGCTGATGCCGCACCCGGAAGTCGCGTTTCCCTGCGGATCGGCGTCGATGAGCAGCGTCCGCTGCTCCGCGACCGCGAGGGAGGCGGCGAGGTTCACGGCGGTGGTGGTCTTACCGACTCCACCTTTCTGGTTGGCGATAGCGAGGATGCGTCCCACGGTCTTGTCTGAGAGGGATGTTCGCGGGAGGCGAAGTATAGGGCGCCACGGGGCGGGGGACCATGGCGCGCGCGCAATTCGCTGCACTTTGGGCGCGGTGGGGGCGTTTCACGTGAAACTGGTCCTGCGGTTTCCCCGCCCCTGCGGTCTGGGCTCCTGCCGTCCGCCGTCTCGGCGTGAATCCGCCGCGTCGCGCCGAGTCTTGCAGACGGCAGCCACTCAGATGGCAGGGGCGCAGGATGCGCTGTCGGTCCCCCGCGCCTGCGGTCTGGGCTCCTGCCGTCCGCCGTCTCGGCGTGAATCCGCCGCATCGCGCCGAGTGTTGCAGACGGCAGCCACTCAGACGGCAGGGGCACAGGATGCTCTGCGGTTCCCCCGCGCCTGCGGTCTGGGCTCCTGCTGTCCGCCGTCTCGGCGTGAATCCGCCGCGTCGCGCCGAGTCTTGCAGACGGCAGCCACTCAGACGGCAGGGGCGCAGGAACGTCTGCGGTTCTGGGAGGCGGAAGATCACGGCGTTTCACGTGAAACGGTTTCGCACACGGGCCGCCGTTGGTGTGTCGGCTGGGTGGGGTGGAACTGCTCTCACGGAGGCACGGAGGAATGGAGGTCACGGAGAAGAACACTTCAAATAGTTTTTCTCCGAGACCTCCGGCCCTCCTCGCCTCCGTGAGAGCAGTTCAACCCAACCCGCCTTACACAAAACAACAGGGGCCCGAGCGATCTGCGCCCGGGCCCCTCTGTTCTCTCCCTCTCAGCCGGCGTTACGGCCGCTTGGCGAACCGCCACCGGGTGCCGACGGATACGCTGATGGTGTTCATGCCGGCACTGATGGGGGTGGGCGCGGCGTCGGCCATTTCCACCTTCATGGCCATCATGGCGCGCGGCTCCGGGCGCTCGAACTCGTTGATGGTGAGCTCCAGCAACTCGGCGATTTCTCCGCCAGCGGCTTTGGCAGCCACTTCTGCCTGGCGGCGCGCCGAGGCGACCGCGAGGGTGAGGGCGGAATCCTGACCCTTGGCGCGGTCCTTTACGAGAAAGTCGAGCCCGGCCACCCGATTGGCGCCGTTGGCGAGCCCGGCGTCGATGATCTGCCCGGCCTGCTCGAGCTTGTCGGTTTCGACCTGCACGATGTTGCTCACCTGGTAGCCGTCGATCACGACGCGCTTGAGCTTCTCGTCGTAGCGCTGCACCGGGCTCACGTTGTAGTTGAGCGTCTGAATGTTCGCAGCTGGAACGCCGAGCTTCTGAATGGCGGCGAGGATCGCCGCCTGCTTCTTGTTGTTTTCCTGCGCTGCCTGCTGCGAGGTACGCGCCTGCGTTTCCATGCCGACCTGCACGCGCGCGCGGTCGGGGGCCATTTGGACTTCGCCGCGACCCTGCACGAAGATCGTGGGCGGCTGCGGGGCGGGAGCCTGCTGTGCACCGCCCATGCTGGCAAAGGCGGTGCTCAGGGCAAAGGCACCGAGCATCTGCGTGAGCGAATGCTGCCCGATCGTTCGGGGGCGCACATCATCGGACGTCGTACGGTGCATATGGACTCCTGGCCATCGGCCTGTTCATGGATCGGGACTGGGCAACTCTACCTCATGAAACCCCGCTCTGTCACCATCGTTCGGTGACTGGCTCTACAGGCGACACTATAGCGCCAGTATAATGCCAGTAGTTCTTGGGCTCGATGCTGAGTACTTCCACCGATCGGTTCTACCATGTCGCCGCGACCAAGAAGTTCGCCGCCGACCCACTTCTATATAGATGCGCCGCGCCGGCGTACTTCCCACATCAGATTCTGCAGATCGGCGGGGCTGATCCCCGGGATCGCGCTTGCCTGCGCCAGTGTTTCCGGGCGTAACCGGCCCAGCTTCTGACGGGCCTCAATGGAGATGGTTCGGATCCCATCGTAATCGAGCGATGTGGGCAGGGTCATGGCGCCTTGTGCGGTAAGCCGAGCCGCGCGCGATCGTTCTTTGTCGAAGTATCCGGCGTACTTGATCTCGAGTTCGGCGCCAATGACCGCGTCCCGTGGCAGATCGGCGCCCACCCCGGCCGCGTCGAACAGTGACTGCAGCGAGATATCCTGCCGCTTGGTCAGCTCCACGGCGCGCACAGCGTGCTGCAGCGGGCGCGACCCGGCGGCGATGAGCACGGGGTCGGCGACCTCCGGGGTCATGCTCGTGCGGTCGGCCAGCGCGAGCGCGTCGCGGACGGCGTCCAGTCGCGCCGTCATCACCTCGCGCTCCCCCTCGGTGAAGAGCCCCAGGCCTTCGGCCACCGGCGCGAGGCGCGACAGCGCGTTGTCCTGACGCACTGTGAGGCGGAATTCGCTGCGCGACGTGAACAGGCGATAGGGCTCATCCACGCCGCGCGTGACGAGATCGTTCACCAGCACACCGATGTAGCTCGTCTCGCGTCCCAGCACGAGCGCGTCGCGGGACTGCGTGTAGCGCGCCGCGTTGATTCCTGCCACGATGCCTTGGCCCGCGGCTTCTTCGTAGCCCGTCGTGCCGTTCACCTGTCCGGCGAAGTACAACCCGTGAATGGCGCGCGAGGCGAGCGACGCGTCGAGCTGTGTGGGCGGATAGTAGTCGTACTCGATGGCATAGCCCGCGCGCGTCATGCGCACCGCTTCGAGACCGGGCACCGAACGCAAAATCTCGAGCTGCACCGGCGCGGGCAAACTCGTCGACAGGCCGTTCACATAGAGCTCGGTCGTGTCGTGCCCCTCGGGTTCGAGGAAGAGCTGATGGCGCGTCTTGTCGGGGAACTTCACGACTTTGTCTTCGACACTCGGACAATAGCGCGGCCCGCGCGACGCGATCGCCCCACCGTACATCGCCGACTCGTTGATATGGTCGGTAATGATTTGTGTGCCGTCGGCTTCGAGCCACGTAATCCAGCAGGGCATCTGCGCCGGATGACGCGTGCGCATGCCGTGCGCGGTGTGTTGCACGCGCGGTGTCGTCCAGAAGTGCGACCACGAGTAGTCGAACTGATCGATCTCACTCTGCTGCGCTTCGGTCGCGTCGTAGCGCACACTGCGTCCATCGATGCGCGGCGGCGTGCCGGTTTTGAAGCGGTCTGTCGTGAGCCCCACCGCATCGAGTTGTTCGCCCAGATGCACACTGGGGGCTTCACCGGCGCGGCCACCACTGATGCGTGTGCCGGTACCGATGTGCATCGTGCCGCGACCAAACGTCCCGGTGGTCAGCACCACGGCACGCGCACCAAAGCGTCGACCTTCTACGGTCTCGACGCCGGCAACACGACGCTCACCCGCGCCATCGCTTTCGTCGAAGAGCAAACGCGCGACCATGCCTTGCATCGTCACGAGCGACGGCTGCTCCTCGAGCAGCGTGCGCACCGCGCGTCGATACAGACCGCGATCGCACTGCGCGCGCGGCGCCCACACTGCCGGACCTTTGCCGCGGTTGAGCATGCGGAACTGCACACTCGCCATATCCGTCGCGCGCGCCATGATCCCGCCCAGGGCATCGACCTCGCGCACGACGGTCCCCTTGGCGATGCCCCCAATGGCCGGGTTGCACGACAGCTGCCCGATCTGCTCGAGCGCGCCGGTAATGAGCGCCACCTGCGCCCCACTGCGCGCCGCGGCCACCGCCGCTTCGGTCCCGGCATGACCGGCGCCCACGACAATCACATCGAAGGTGGCTTCGAGCGCGGCGCTGGCGGGGGAGAGAATGCGGTCGGACATACCGCAAGGTAAATGCATCGAACAGGGGAATGCCGTTCCCCCGCGCCTGCCGTCGGGGCTCCTGCCGTCCGCCGTCTCGGCGCGGTTCCGCCGCATCGCGCCGAGTATTGCAGACGGCAGCCACACAGACCGCAGGGACGCAGAACTTTCCGCCGTTCCCCCGCGCCTGCCGTCTGGGCTCCTGCCGTCCGCCGTCTCGGCGCGGTTCCGCCACATCGCGCCGAGTATTGCAGACGGCAGCCACACAGACCGCAGGGACGCAGAACTTTCCGCCGTCCCCCCGCGCCTGCCGTCTGGGCTCCTGCCGTCCGCCGTCTCGGCGCGG
>CANGXD010000173.1 GCA_947457545.1 Gemmatimonadaceae bacterium | reverse complement strand
GGCGTGCTGTGCGCCAACGCCACGTCCAGCGCCTTGGCGCGCGCCACCCCCGCTTCACTGAGCGACGGATCATCGAGCGGCGCCGGCTGCTTCTCGCCGTGGCGCACCAGAATGACCAGCGACGGCTGCGCGTGAGCGAGCGAGGGCGCCGAGACAAGCGCCGCCACGACGGCACCACACAACAGCACGGCAGAGCGAAGGCGGAGCAGGTATCGATGCGACACGGCGGGATTCCGGAGAGGGGGCGTGCCCGGACGGCGTACAGGATGCAGCAAAGTTAACTCGCGATCCGGCGAATTCGGGGTAGCTTCGCCATTGTCATCCCCCAATGCCTCAGCCTCGGAGTCCGTTAGGTCTTTTGTGAAACGCGCCCCCGCGCTCGCCCTCGTGGGCGCAGTGACCGTCGGCGCCGTGTCCATGCAATACCGCACACCGCTCGTGGCCCAGGATGCCGCGCCCACCTTTGCGAAAGACGTCGCGCCCATTCTGTACGAGAACTGCACCAGCTGCCACCGACAGGGTGGGCTCGGGCCGTTCTCGCTCATGGACTACGACAGCGCCAAGGCCAACGTCAAGGACATCCGCGACGCCGTGAAGTCGGGCTATATGCCGCCCTGGCACGCCGAAGGACCGCACGACGTCTTCAGCAACGACCGCCGACTGTCGGAGTTCGACAAGAGCACGATTCTGCGCTGGATCGACGGCGGCGCCAAGCCGGGCGACCTCAAGAAGGCGCCGGCCAAGCCGACGTACGCCACCGGGTGGGAGCTCGGCACGCCCGATGCCATCGTCACGATGCCCTCGGACTTCACGGTGCCCGCCAAGGGGACGGTGGATTATCAGTACTTCGAAATTCCCACGAATTTCACCGAAGACAAATGGGTGACCGCCATTGAGTTCATGCCGGGCGCCCGCGAAGTGGTGCACCATTTGCTGGTGTACGCCAAGGTGCCCCAGCCGCAGCAGACGCAGGTGGCCACCGCCGCCACGGCCACCGCGGCACCGGCGCCCGGCGCGGCGCCCGCCGCACGCCCCAAGCCGCTCTTCGTCAACCAACCGTTCTACGAAACGCCTCCCGACCCGCCGCGTCAGCCCGGCGACAAGAACCCGCCGCCGCGGCAGTTGGGCACGCTCATCGGTGGCACCGCACCGGGCACCAACACCATGTACATGCCCGCCGGCACCGCTATTCGGGTACGCAAAGGCACGGTGCTCACCTTCCAGATGCACTACACGGCGAGCGGCCACGAAATGCATGATCGCACCAGTGTGGGCTTCCGCTTTGCCACGGAAGCGCCCACCGAAGAAATGCGCATGAGCGCGTTCATCAACGGCGCGTTCACGCTGCCCGCCGGCAAGAGCAGTGTCGCGGTGGAATCGGCGCTCGAGCCCACCGAGCCGGTCGTCATTCACGGCCTCCTGCCGCATACGCACCTGCGCGGCAAGAAGTGGAAGTACGAGCTCGTACTCGCCGACGGCACCCGCAAGATCGTGCTCGATGTGCCTCGCTACGACTTCAACTGGCAGACGTACTACTTCTTCAAGCAGCCGCTCGAAATTCCGGCCGGTGCCAAACTCGTCTCCACGGCGTGGTACGACAACTCCGCCGAGAACCCCAGCAATCCCGACGCCAAGATCAACGTGAAGTGGGGCGATCAGACGTGGGAAGAGATGCAGTACACCGGGTTTCTCTACACCGTCCCCAGCCGCAAGCTGAAAGCCGGGAACTGAACAGGGCCGCCATCAGCGGGAACAGCGGGGAGGCCAAGTCAGGCTCCCCGCTTTTCGTTGTCCAGCAACACGCGCTTACGCTCCAGTCCCCAGCGATAGCCGCCCAATGACCCGTCTGCGCGCAGCGCGCGATGACAAGGGATGAGCACCGCCACTCTGTTCGCGCCGCACGCCGTCCCAACGGCCCGCACGGCATCCGGATGCCCGATGCCCTTGGCGAGCTCGCCGTAGCTCACCACCTGCCCCGGCTTCACGCTCAGCAGAAAGCGCCACACCTTGATCTGAAACGCGGTGCCGCGGAGATCGAGTGGCAACGCGGGACGCGGAGCCCCCTGCACCACATGCGCGTCGAGCGCGTCCATCCACGCGTCGAGCGGCTCGCGCGCCGACTCTCCCGACGGCACCAGACTCGCCCGCGGATACTCATCGTGAAGACGCGCCACCAGCCGGTCGCGGTCATCACCGAACTCCACCAGGCAGACGCCGCGCGCCGTGGCCGCCATCAGCAGCGCGCCAAAGGCCGTGTCGCGCACGGCGTAGACAATCGTTTCCCCCGCGCCACCCGCACGGTACGCCGACGGCGTCATCCCGAGGCCGCCGGTCACCTGCTCGTACACGCGACTGGTCGAGCCATAACCAGCATCGAAGGTCGCCGACAGCACCGTGTCCCCTTCACGCAGCTTCTCCTTGAACTGCGCCAGCCGACGCGCCGACTGATACTGCTTGGGACTCACCCCCAGCACCGCCGTGAACGTGCGCTGAAAGTGGTGCGGGCTCATGGCCGCCTCCTTGGCCAGCACCGTCAGCGACAACGACGCGTCAGCGTGCGCCTCTATGTACGCGGCAACACGCTGTATGCGGGCGACCATGTCGGGCGACGGGGCTTTCGGCAACGGATTCGACCGTGTGGTTACTAATGCGGATGACTGAGCACTCTTTCGGGGCATCATGAGCTCGGCACAAGGAAGACAAGGCGATGCCCTGCATTCAACCCCAATCGGCGACGGCGCACGCTCCGAATCATGCGGAGTTCGCGGCCTCGGGGCTACCGGCGGCGCCTGGCTGAACCCAGCCAATCCGCCCCACCCCCGCCGTTCATTGACGAACGGACGTTCAGAGTGCACTTCCTCCCCATGCCTACTCGCCCGCTCCCCCGCGCGGCTGTCGCCGCCCTCGGTCTGACCCTCGCGCCCACCTTCGCGGCCGCGCAATCGAGCATCGCCCCGGTCCCGACTTTCCGCGACGCCGATCGCCTGGGCAAACTCACGCGCGCCATCCCCACCGTCGACAGCGTCATGCGCCGCTTCATGGAGCGCTCGCGTGTGCCCGGCATCGCGTACGGCATCATTGTCGACGGCAAGCTCCTGCACGTAGCCGCCCACGGCGTGCGTGACGTGCCGAGCAAAGCGCCGGTCGACACCAGCAGCGTGTTTCGCATTGCGAGCATGACGAAGAGCTTCACCGCGCTCGCCATTCTGCAGCTGCGCGACGCCGGCAAGCTGTCGCTCGACACCCCCGCGGAGCAGTACGTCCCGCAGCTCAAGAAGCTGCGCTATGCCACCAGCGATGCCCCCCGCATTACGGTGCGGCATCTGCTGTCGCATGCCGCCGGATTTCCGGAAGACAATCCGTGGGGTGACCAGCAGCTGTCGGCCAGCGATGACGACCTGTCGCGCATGATCGAACGTGGCATTCCGTTCTCGAACACGCCCGGCGTCGCGTACGAGTACAGCAACTTCGGCTTTGCCATTCTCGGTCGCATCGTCGCGAACGTGAGCGGTATGCCGTACGCCCAGTACATCCAGCAGAAGGTGCTGCGTCCGCTGGGCATGACGAGCACCACGCTCGAAGCCCGTGACGTTCCGGCATCGCGCCTGGCGCATGGATATCGCCTGCAGGACGGCGCGTGGCTCGAAGAGGCGCAACTCCCCGACGGGTCCTTCGGCGCCATGGGTGGCATGCTCACCTCGAGTGCCGACCTCAGTCGCTGGGTAGGGCTCATGCTCAGCGCATGGCCGCCGCGCGACGGCGCAGAATCGCCCGTGCTCAAGCGCTCGTCGCTGCGCGAAATGCAGCAGGTGTGGCGCGTTGCCCCCAGCAGTGCCGCGCGACTCGCCAACGGCACACTCAGCATGAACAGTGGCGGCTATGCCTACGGCCTCCGTGTGTCGCAAAATTGTCTCTTCAACCACATCGTCGCGCACAGCGGCGGACTCCCGGGCTTCGGCTCGCAGATGCGCTGGCTCCCCGAATACGGCGTCGGCATCATCGCTCTCGGCAACCTCACCTACACCAGCTGGGGCGCGCCCATCGACGCCGCCTACGAGGTGTTGGCCAAGAGCGGCGGACTCTCACCCCGCGCCATCGAACCGTCGCCGGTGCTCGCCGCCATGCAGGACAAGGTGACGCGGCTCATCACCAACGCGTGGACGCAGCCACTCGCCGACAGCATTGCCGCGATGAACCTCTATCTCGACGAAAGCGCCCCGCGTCGCGCCGCGGCGATCGGCAAGCTGGTGCAGAATGCCGGCGGCAACTGCCGCGCCGACGGCCCCATGTGGGCGGAAAATGCGCTACGCGGCGAGTGGAAGCTCTCCTGTGCGACTGGGGCGCTGCGCGTACGGATCACCCTCGCGCCCACCGAGCCCGCGCGCGTGCAGGAGTTCGGCGTCTTCGCCGTGCCGGCCGAGTACAAGCCCGGGCCGGTCGCTGTGTGCCGGCAGCTCGACTAAGGGAAACTCACGACCCACGACCTGAACCCATGCCCCGGAACTGATCTGCTCCGAGGCATGGGTGCGAGTTACGGGTTATCGGTTGCTCCCAGCACATCCCCCCGCGGCGGCACCCACCCCGGAATCCAGTACCCCTCCCGTGAGCACCCTGGCTGCGGGACGTCCATATGGCTGAACCCGCCGCCGAGGCCGAAACGGGCGTCATCCAGTGACAACCCGCTCCCGGTCGCAATGAAGAGCGGTACGCGCATGAAGTGCAGCGCCGCGTACCCCTCACAGGTCGCGTACAGTGCCGCCAGCGCCCGGCGCGACGACCGCCACGTGGATCGCCACATCACCTGCGTCGTGGCGACAAACGGCACCACCGCGCGCTCCGGCAGGTCGCCCAACACGTCGGTCCCCATTCGGCCGCCCTGATACGCCGTGCGACAGGTCGCCAACGAACGCACCCCACTGAACGGGGCCACAACAGCCGTCGTCACCCGGTACGTCGTATCAGTGCCCGTGACCACCACCGCCGACCAGCACCCCCAATCGCCCGGCCCCGGGTTGAGCGACACATCGTACACGCGCTCACTAGCGGCCGCACTCGCCACCACCACCGCCTCGCGCACCCGCGCCTCGGCCCGCGACGACGCCACGAAGAACCCCACCGTGACCAGTACCCACGCCACTACCCCGGAGATGGTGCGTCCCGTCGCGGACACAAATCGCTGCCCCACGGTCCACAGCAGTGCAAACACCACCAGCACCACCGACACGTCACGCGCCACCTGCCCGAGGAACACGATGGCTGCCACGATCACGATCAGGAAGAACGGCAACAGCCATCGCCCAATCCCGCGCGGCCGGTTCCACCAGAGCGGCGGGATCGCCACCAGCCACAGCCACGGTTCCACGATGAATACCGCGTCGCCGTAGAACCAGCGCCCGTCGAAGGGCCAGAACGGATGCACGCCGTAGCTGTTGGTAAAGTCGAGCAAGAGGTGCGACAGCGTCCCCACCAGCGCCACCACCAGGAGCGTCGTCGAGGCGGCGCGTGAGAGTTGCTCACCGGCACGCTGGACCCACCAGCGAGCAACCAGCCAGAGCAGCATCGCGCTCACCACCGCCCAGACGATCGTGTGCGTGTGTCCACGATGGTGCAGCAGATAGCCCAGCGCCCCCATGTCGAGCACGGGACCCGAATAAATGAGATCGCTGTCGGGAAACTCCGCCGCCACGATCCCCAGCACACTCAACGCTCGGCGCAGTCGTGTCCCCACCGACAGCCCGCGTCGTGTCAGGGATTGCTCCGCCACATCGGCAATGAGCAACCCCGCGAGTCCATGCGTCACGTTATCCACGAGACGCTACTTGGGCTGGTTGGGCCGTGCTGTCAACTACCTGTCGATGGGCGCGCCAGACGGGTGAACTGCTCTCAAGCAAGCGCCTGCGCAACCGCAGCAACCAGTTCGCGCTGACCAACTGGCTTCTGCAGGACCGCCGCCGCCCCTGGCAGGTCGAACGATTCGGGGACATGTCCGCTCAAGGCAATGACCGGTACATGCGGCACCGCTTCACGAAGCAGTGGCAGCGCCGCTTCCCCAGACATTTCCGGCATCGACAGATCGAGCAGCACAACGCGGAGATCCGCCACAGTGCCGGCGCGCAACATGGCGAGCGCCTCTTCCGCACCGGCAACAGAGACGCTGCGCATGCCGGCCCGGCTCATCTGTCGCGCGAGTACACTGCGTACCATCGCTTCGTCATCGATGATCAGTACCGTCCCCGTAAGGACCGGCTTGGGCGTCGGCGTCGACGGAGAAAGCACCGACCGCACCGCCGCCACGCGCGGAAGCGTGATGACGAATGTCGTCCCCTGTCCAGGCAGGGACTCCACGCGCCACGACCCTCCCGCTTCATTGATCGTGTGAAAGGCACTCGCGAGTCCGAGCCCCGTGCCACTCCCCGGCCCCTTGGTGGTATAGAACGGTTCGCCGATACGGCGCAGTGTTTCGGCCGACATGCCCGCCCCGTTGTCGGCAATCGTAAGCACGACGCTCTCCTGATCACCCGCCATGAGCGCCACGCGGAGAGTGGGGCTGCCCACTCCCTGCACCGCATCGCGGGCATTGAGGAGCATGTTGATGATCACCTGCTGCACCGCGCTCGACGCGCCACGCACATGCGCATCGGCCACCGTGATCTCGTCGGTGATGATGATCGATTTGTCGAACGTCTGTCGGCACATGCGCAGCGAGTCACGCAGCAACGGCACGAGGTCCACCTGCATCCCGGGACGCACGTCGGCGTGTCCGAGCGCCAGCATACGTTTCACAAGATCGCCGGCGCTGACGGCAGCACGCTCCGCATCTGACAGATGTTGCACGACTTCACCGTGCGCCTGCTCGCGCGCGAGCTGCACGTTGGGCAGAATCACCGCCAACATGTTGTTGAAGTTGTGCGCCATCCCCGCCGCCATATCGCCAAGCGCTTCACGCCGCTGACTGCGACGCAACGCGTCTTCCATCTGCTGTTCGCGGGTCACGTCGAGACTGAACGCCGTATACACCAGACCGTCGGCCGACTCGGTAGGAATGCCAACGGTGCGTACCCAGCGCATCTCGCCCGCCGGCGTCTTCAGCTTGACCACATGCTCATACGGCGCCCGCTCACTCGCGGCGCGCGCGACCAGCGCCCGGACCTCCACAAGCGCGTCCGCCGCGATACCACTCACCAACAGCGAAGGCGTATCGCGAACGGCCTCGGCATCCAGACCGGTGACTTCGTGAATGCGACCAGCGGCGAACGTGAACTCCACTCTACCGGTGTCGGAATAGCGGAAAGTGAAGACCACCCCCGGAACGGCATCGAGCACACGTTGCAGCTGCGCTCGACTGGCCTCGAGCGCCATCGTGGCGTTGCGCTCAACCGTAATATCGGCAAAGGTCGCGACCACACCGGACATCTGGGGCTCACCCAGCTCCCGCAATGGATCGGCCTGCACGTCGAGCCACGCGAGCTCGCCCGTTGGTCGGTGCACACCGATAACAGCCCGCGCTGGCTCTCCCGTTCTCGTCGTAATCTCCGACGGAATAAAGTCACTGCCGACGGGCGAATGATCCGGTCGAACCAGACGCCACCGCGGATCGAGCGGGAGCCGGCCGCGCATCTGCTCGACCGACAAGCCCAACACGCGTTCGGCCGCGGCGTTCGCCTCCCTGATACTGCCATCCATGTTGTGCACCACCAGTCCTTCCGACATCGACCGGAAGACCGACTGGTACATCGCCTCGTGCTCGCGGATCGACCGGTGCGAGATACTGACATCGCTGAACGAGATGACCACACGCTCCACCATCCCATCGCCGGCGAGCTTTGGCACCGCGTGCACCAGCAACCACACCCGCTCTGAGGCTTCGCCGCGGCGGACGCCGAGTACGACCCCCGACACCGGACGACCGGTCCGTACCGCTGTTGGTCCCGGATGGGCGTCATCGGGTACCGGGCTACCGTCTTCGCCAAT
>CANGXD010000172.1 GCA_947457545.1 Gemmatimonadaceae bacterium | reverse complement strand
GGCCGTCTCCCCCGACCGCACCGGCAGCGCCGTGCGCGGCCCCGAGGTCGTGCAGCCCGCCGGTCGCGGGTGGGAGTACGTGCTCGAAGCCGACATCGTGAACAACGCCAAGGTGTGGGCGGGCGAAGCCGCCGAGAAGCTCACCGCCAAGCCGGTTGAGCCGGGACGCTACGATCTCATTCTGCATCCGTCGCAGCTGTTCCTCACCATTCACGAATCCGTGGCGCACGCGACGGAGCTCGACCGCGCGATGGGCTATGAAGCCAACTACGCCGGCACCTCGTTCGTGGCGCCGCCAGCGAAGGTGCTCGGCTCACTGAAGTTCGGCTCGCCGATCATGCAGATCGTCGGTAATCGTAGCGAACCCGGCGCACTTGCCACCATCGGCTACGATGACGACGGCGTGGTGCCGGACGAGTTCCACATCATCAAAGACGGCATCTTCGTCGATTACCAGACGAATCGCGAACAGGCGCCGTGGTTGCGCGAGTATTACGCGAAGACCGGCAAGCCCGTGCGCTCGCATGGCTGCTCGTACGCGCAGAGCTGGGCGGATGTCGCGTTCCTGCGCATGCCGAATGTGTCGCTGCAGCCCGGCCCCAAGGACATTGGCTGGGACGATCTCATTGCCGCAACCGACAAGGGGATCGCGATGATCGGGCGCGCTTCGTACTCCATCGACCAGCAGCGCTATAACGCGCAGTTCGGCGCGCAACTCTGCTACGAAGTGCGCAAGGGCAAGATCGTGGGTCAGGTGAAGGACGCCGCATACCAAATGCGCACCCCGGACTTCTGGAACACGCTCGACATGCTCGGCGGCCAGAAGAGCTACATGCATGGCGGCACGTTCAACGACGGCAAGGGGCAACCCGGGCAATCGAACGCCGTCAGCCACGGCTGCGTGCCGTCGCGCTTCAAGAACGCCAACATCATCAACACGGGGCGTGCGCTGTGAGCACTCTTTTTGACAACGACGCGCCGAAGTCGCTGTTCAACATCGGCCGAGCCGCAGCCCCGACGGGCGTCCTGTCACGCGACGAGGCACAGGCGCTGGTGGAGCGCACGGTGAAGCTGAGCAAAGCCGACGCCGTGCGCGTGAGTGTGAACAGCAGCCGCGAAACCAACCTGCGCTTCGCCGACAACCAGATGTCCACGAGCGGCGCGACGACCAACACGACTATTCGTGTGCAGAGTGTGTTCGGCAAGCGCAAGGCGAGTGTGGTGACCAACGACCGCAGCGACGACGGGTTGCGTCGCGCGGTGCAGCAGTCCGAAGCGCTGGCGCGACTCGCGCCGGAGGATCCCGAGTATCTGGGCGAGTTGCCCGCGCAACAGTACGGCAGCGTGAACGCATGGAGCGATCGCACGGCGGAACTGACCGCCGATGACCGTGCCAAAGCGGCGCTCTCGGCACTTGCGCCTGCGCGTGCCGGCAAGGAGCTCACCGTGGCGGGCTTCATCATCTGCAGCGCGTCGGCGAGCGCTATCGGCACGAACGCCGGGCTCTTTGCCTATCATCGCGGCACGACGGCCAACTACACGCTCACCGCACGCACCAACGACGGCACCGGCTCTGGCTGGGTCGGGGCCGAAGATACCGACTGGGCGAAGATCGATTTCCAGAACGTCGCCGACCGCGCCATCGAGAAGGCGCGACGCTCGAGCAACCCGGTGGCGATCGAGCCCGGCCGCTACACGGTCATCTTCGAACCGGAGGCGACCGCGAATCTCGTTGGACTCATGTCGAACGCCTTCCAGGCACGCGCCGCCGACGAGGGCCGCTCGGCGTTTTCGAAGGCCGGCGGTACGCGTCTCGGCGAAAAGATCGTCGACGAGCGCGTTTCACTCTACTCCGATCCCGCCGACACCCTCATTCTTTCGTCGCCATTCGATGGTGAGGGATTGCCGTTGCAGCGCCAGACGTGGGTGAAGAACGGCGTGCTCAATCAGCTCGCGTACAACCGCTACTGGGCGAGCAAGCAGGGCAAGACACCTACTGGCGGCTCTGCCGGCTTGCGCATGGCCGACGGCCCGGACTCTCTCGACTCGCTCATTGCCGGCACGTCGCGTGGCGTGCTGGTGACGCGGCTGTGGTATTTACGCCCGCTCGATCAGCGGACGCTCATGTACACCGGCCTGACGCGCGATGGCACGTTTCTCATCGAGAACGGCAAGATCGCGCGGGCCATCAAGAACTTCCGCTTCAACGATTCCCCCTTGTTCATGCTCAACAACCTCGAAGGGGTGGGCAAGGCGGTACGGACAGCGGGCGGCGAAGGCGGACCTGGGGTGGCCATGCCGCCCATCAAGGTCCGGGATTTCAACTTCACGAGTTTGTCGGACGCGGTGTAATCCCAGCGCCGGCGAGGTGCCTCCCATGGCCCCCGCTGGCCGGGAGCATTAACATTTCTCTATGCGGAAGTCCCGAATAGCCCGGCTGCTGGCGCTCGTCATGGGTGTCTGGCTGTCGCTCGTACAGAGCGACGCCGGGCTGTTCCACGCCTGCTCCAACGGAAACGGCGCTGTCGCCGCCTACGAAGCCGGCGCCGTGGCCAGCACGCCGCCGTCGCATCGTGCGCATGGTGCGCATGCCGAGCATGGCACTCACCAGGCACCCGCAGCCGCGACCGACACGTCCCCCACTCACCAGCATGGGACCGGCGACGCCGAGTGCCATTGCATTGGCCATTGCTGTGTCTCCACCGTGCCGGTGCTACGTGCTCCAGACAGGTTCGCGCTGGTCTCGGTGGTGCATGTCGATGCCGTGCAACCCGGCCGCGCGTCGCATGCAGTGGTCGCTGAGTGGGCCGACTTTGTCCTTCCCTTCGCTACGGCACCGCCGGTCGTGATCGTCGGCTGAGCATGTGGCCCGTGTGTACCCCGGGCCGCGCGCCACGCCTCCACTAGTCGAACGCGTTTCGCACTCCGTGGACACGGACGCCGTTGGGCGCGCCGTGCACTGCGTCGAGCACTCCGCCTCGTATGCGGCGGTGTCGATGCACCGATCACTCTTTCGCAATACACAACCATGTCGTTCCCGCTTCCATTGGCGCGGGGCGTTCTGCGCGCATCCCTCTCTCGGGGTGCGTGCGGCGTCGCACTTGTTACTCTCGCCACCACGGCCAATCAGGCCGGTGCCCAAAGCTCGACCTCGCAGAAAGCCACCGCCGATTCCGCCGCGCGCGCCCGTGCGCTCAACCCGGTGGTGACCACCGCCACTCGCGATGCGCGTGAGCTTCGCAAGCTCCCGGTGTCAGTCACGGTCATCGATACCACCACGCTCGCCCGTACCAGCCAGGTCTCGCTCACTGAAGCGCTGCGCACCGTCCCCGGTGTGATTGCCGGCAACCTGTTCGGCGGCGATGACGTGCGACTCTCCATTCGCGGCAGTGGTGCCCGCGGCGGATTCGGCGTACGTGGTATTGGCATTCTGCTCGATGGCGTCCCCATTACCGAACCCGACGGACAGACGCGTCTGGATCAGCTCGACCTTGGCGCGGCGCGCAGCATCGAAATCGTGCGGGGTCCCGGCAGCGCCATGTATGGCGGCACCGCGTCGGGCGGCGTGATCAATGTGATTACGCGTAGCGGCGGCGAGCTGCAGGGGCTGAGCGTGCGCATGACCGGCGGCGGCTTCGGCTTCGACAGCGTGAACCTGCGCAAGGTGGACGTGTCGGCCGGCGGTGCGCGCGGCGCCTTCGATGCCTACCTGCAGGCCAGCGGTACGCGCATGGTCGGCATGCGCGTGCAGAACAAGAACGACATGAACCGCGCCAATCTGCGCGTGAACTGGACCCGGCAGGAGAACGCGGCACCCGCACCAGCGGCAACGGCGACGCGCGTGGGACTCGATGTGTCGTACAGCGATCTCGACATGCAGATCCCCGGATCCCTCACCGACGCGAGCTGGCGTAACGAACCGTGGGCCGCCGACCCGCTCAACGTGACGGGCGCCTACGCGCGCCGCGAGCAGCGGTGGCGCTTCGGGCTGCGTGCCTCGCAGGGGCTGGGTACACGTTTCGGGACCATCGAAGCGTTCAGCTTCGGCACGGCGCGCACCATCGATCACCCCATCTTCCGCGTCGTCGATCAGAACACCCATCGCGTACAGAGCGGCCTGCGTCATGCCGTGAGCTTCGCCGCGCCTGGTGCACTGACCGTACGGCTCAACACCGGCCTCGACGTGGACCGCTGGTACGGCGATTCGCGTCAGTGGACCAATGTCGCCGGTACGCAGGGGCGGAGTACTCCCTGTGTGAATGACCGCGTGCGCAACATCGTCTCGACGGCGTGCGTGAACCAGTTCGTCACGCTCCCCGGACTCGGCACCTACACCAGTGCCGACATCACCCGGGGCAAGGCGACGCTCACCGCCGGCGCCCGCTACGACCGCGTGACGTACGACATCGAAGACCGCATCCGACCGTCGCAATCGGTGAATCAGTCGTTCGATCAGGTCTCGCCGCGCGTGGCAGTCCGCTACGACGTGAAGCCCGGCGTAAGCGTGTACAGCAGTGTGGCACGCGGTTTCGAAGTGCCCACCAATAGTGAACTCACCGCCAGCCCCGACACGTTGAGCGGACTCAACACCGCGCTTCGCCCCTCGTCGCTCATGAACTACGAAGCCGGCGCGAAGGCCCTGCTCAAGAGCCGCGTGTTGCTCGATGTGGCGGTGTACCGTACGAACGTGACCGGGGAGTTTCTGTCGCGTACCGTAGTCATTCCGGGCGTGCAGTTCCCGCGCACGATCTTCGAGAATGTGGGGCGCACCCGTCGCACGGGGCTCGAAGTCAGCGCCACCACGCTCGTGGCGCCATGGGTGGATGTCGTGACGAGTTACACGTACGCGCGGTACGTGATGACGCAGTTCACCGGCACCGAAATCAACGCGCAGGGACAGTCGGTGGCCGCCAACTATGCGGGCAAGCTCATTCCCGGCGTACCGCAACAGCGTGGTGCGGTGGAAATGCGCTTCCGCCCGACGAATACGTTGGGCATCACGGTCTGGGGCGAGGCGCAGGGGCGCACGTTCGTGGACAATGCCAACACCACCAGGGGCACGGTGTTCACGCAGGTCACCCGGACGGGTCAGGCGCCGCTCATTGTGCCGGTCGCGTTCGGTGCCGTGCCTGGCTACGCCTTGGCGCACGCCACCATCGCGTACACCCTCCCCGAGACACGTGGGGCGCGCACGGGCGCGTCGCGTGCCTCGCTGTTCGTGAACATCGAAAACATCCTGGACCGTCGGTACGTGGCCGCCATGGCGACCAACAGCGGTAACGGCCGCTTCTACTTTCCGGGCGCCGGCCGCGTCGTGAACGCTGGCCTGACTCTTTCGACCGGGGGACGCTGACATGCGACGCGGCATAGTGTTGGGCGCGGTACTCGTGGCGGGCGCACTCGTCGCGTCGTGTGGCGACAAGGCGCCGTCGATGGAAACCGCCGCGACATCGCAGCAGCCCGCACCGCTCACGTTCGACAGCGCTCGCGTGCTGTCGGCGGTGAGCAATGTGGGGGCCGCCCCCATTCTCGCGCTCGCCCCAGACGGTCGCTACGCGACCGCCTGGGTGTCGGCGCCCGATGGTGGCACCGATGGTCGCCTGTATGTCCAGGTGTCGCGCGACGTACCCGGCCGTGCAACCGATGTGGTCCAGCACGAGCTGCGCGACGCCTTGGGGCCCATCGAGCCGCACGGTGAAGCACCGCCCAAGCTCGCCTGGAGCGCCCGCGCCGACGGCGGGCTCACCCTCGGCGCGCTCTACGTGGTGGGCAAGCTCGTCCCCGGCAAGCGTTTCCCGGCGAGCGCGCTGCGATTCGTGCGCAGCGACGACGGTGGTAACACGTGGAGCAACGCCGTTACCGTCACCGACGACACCACGCAGGGGCTCGACGCCGATTTCGGATCGCACAACTTCCACGCGTTGTATGCCGCTCCCAACGGCACCTTTCATGTGGCGTGGCTCGACGGGCGTGCCGGCAAGTCGGCCGTGTACACCACACACAGTACCGACGGCGGACGCACGTGGGCACGCAATGTCCGCGTGGTGCCGGTAGGCGCACCGCTCACGGAGGCCTGCCCGTGCTGCCGCACCGCCATCACGGCGGATGCAGACGGGCACGTGTATCTGGCGTGGCGGGCCGTGATTCCTGATACGTCATCGCCGGCACCCTCATCGGCGCCGGCCGCGGCACCCGGCGGTCATCAGATGCACGGCGCGAGCGGCCCCACCATTCGTGACATCGTCGTGTCGCGCAGCGACGAC
Organism: Gemmatimonadaceae bacterium; assembly: GCA_947457545.1. Classification (GTDB taxonomy): domain Bacteria; phylum Gemmatimonadota; class Gemmatimonadetes; order Gemmatimonadales; family Gemmatimonadaceae; genus Gemmatimonas. The sequence goes on along the minus strand of CANGXD010000172.1, from coordinate 1,826 downwards.
GGTGGCACCACCTGGGGTGCACCGCAGCGTGTGCACGCCGACAACTGGGTGTTCGACGGCTGTCCGCACGCCGGACCGTCGCTGGCGCTCGACAGTGCGGGCACGCTGCACGCCGCGTGGTGGACCGGAAAGGCCGGCGCGGCCGGCGTGTTCTACACGCAGTCTCGCGATCGGGCGCAGTCGTTTTCGGCCGCGGTACCGCTTGGTGTAGCGTCGGCGTCGCAGCCTGCGCACGTGCAGCTGGCCGTGCGTGGTCGCACCGTGTTCGCCACGTGGGACGATGGCACGAAGCGCGTACCGTCGGTGGTGTTGCGCACGTCGCACGACGGCGGCGCCACCTTCGCCGAAGCCGTCGCGGTGAGTGACGTTGGCAACGCGGCGTCTTTTCCGGTACTCGCCGCCGCGTACGACGCGAGCGCCATCACCATTGCCTGGAGCGAGCAGTCTGCCGACGCGGCCGCGAACGCCGCGAAGGCCCGCCCCAACATGAAGGACCCGAAGGCCGTGATGCCGCTGCCCAGCGTCGGTAACACGCGGGTGATGGTTCGCCACGCGCGCACGGGTGGCACCGTCACGGCCGCGCAAACCGTGAGCGACGCATTCACGCCGCTGCAGGTGGGCGACAGTATTCCCGCCTACAACGCGGCGATCATCAGCGACAATGGTCGCACATCCCTCAATGTCGCGCAGCCGGGCGCCATCACGCTGATCAATGTCTGGGCGACGTGGTGCACATCCTGCCGTGAGGAGATGGCCGATCTGCAAGCGCTGCACGAGCAGTACAAGACGCGTGGCGTCCGGGTGATCGGCGTGAGCGTCGATCAGGGCAATCCGGAAAAGGTGTTGCGCTTCGCGCGTGGCGAGCGGTTGAGCTTTGCCGTCGCGCATGATCCGGCGGGTACCGTCCAGCAGCAGTTCGGCATCGTGGGGGTCCCGGAAACGATTCTCGTGGACCAAAGCGGTCGGGTGCGCGCCAAGATCAGCGGCAACGTGCATGGGCAGCTGCCAGCCCTGCGGGCGGTGATCGACTCACTGCTGACCCGCACATCCGGCGCCCAGTAAGCGCCACGGCAGGTACATTGGTACGCATGTCACCCGCCCGTTCGCGGCGGCGGTGGCCGCTGGTCACCGCCGCGCTCGTCGTCATTGTTTTGTTGTCCGGCCCGCGCACCTGTGTGCGCGAGCCGGACGTCGCGGTGGTGCGCGATGCCATCCCGCGCGACCTCGCCGCCATTCCTGCGTGGCTGCAACGCCGGGAGGAACAAGCAGGCGAGCTCGACACCGCCGTGGCCAAGCGCGTGCACTTCGCGACTCCCGCCGCACCGACGCGGACATCGTGGAGCGTCGTGTATCTACACGGGTTCTCTGCCACGCGTCAGGAAACCGCCCCCCTTTCGGCAGAAGTGGCCGCCGCACTCGGCGCCAATCTTTTCGAAACGCGACTACGCGGCCACGGCTTGCCCGGAGACTCCCTCGGCAACGTAGCGGCCGGGGACTGGCTTACCGATGCTGTGGAAGCCTTCGAGATCGGTCGCGTTCTCGGCGATTCCGTGCTCGTCATTGGCACCAGTACCGGCGGTACACTCGGCGTCTGGCTCGCCACGCAGAAGAGCGCGGATCGCGCCCAGCTGCGGGCGCTTGTGCTTATCTCGCCCAACTTCGGGCCGCGTGACCGCAAGGCAGAGATACTCACGCTACCGTGGGCCAATGTGCTGTTGCCGCGCGTCATTCCTTCGCGCGAGTGGACGCCGCGCAACGACGAGCAGCGCCGTTTCTGGACGGTGAAGTATCCGTCGACAGCGCTCTTTCCCATGCAGGCGTTGGTC
>CANGXD010000171.1 GCA_947457545.1 Gemmatimonadaceae bacterium | reverse complement strand
CGAACCACGCACCCCTGCCCGCCCATCTGCTGATTGCCCTGTCCCCCACCACCGCCGCCCTGATTCATCGGCATGCCGAGATCGCGGCCGGTGGCCATCGTGCTGAGTCCCGTGCAATCACGGGCGAGCAACGCCTGCACCGTGTTGCGGAGCACCGCGGCCTTGGCGTAGTTGATGTCGACAATCTGCGTGATGAGCGGCTCGAGCGCCTGGTTCGACGCCAGGTTGCGATAGCTGTCGACGGAGATGATGCCGCTGGCATCTTCGGTAGCCGCGAGTCCCTGCGACTGCAGGATGGCCTGGAGGGCCACATCCCACGGCTTGTCGGCAATGTCGGCCGTCACAGTTCCTTCGACGTCCTTGCCGACGACAATCGTGCGTCCCGAGAACGTCGCGAACGCGGCGATCACGTCGCGGATGTTCGTGCCGTCGTACGAGACCGTGATGCGCGGCTTCTGCGGCTGGCGACGGGCGGCGCTGATCGACGCTTCCGACGCCGGCGTGCGGGCCGTGAGCATCCCTTCAGAGCGCACATCGAGCGCCGGCGTTTCAACCTTGGTCACCACCGGTGTGACGACCGGCGCCGTCGCGGGCGCCGCCACGGGCGCGCTGACCGCGACCGTGTGGCTCTCGCTCTTGCGCGCCGAGTCGGCGGGCGCCGATGATGCCGGCACGGCCACAGGAGATTCGAGGCTTCCCGTCGCAACCGCCGTCACGTTCGACGACTGACGCGACGTACCCCAGCGGGCGAACTGCCCGGCGGGCGCTTCGATATTGATGCGCAGGCTGTTGCCGTCACGTTCCACGGTGTACTTGTGCGTGGCATCGAGATCGATGACCAGGCGCGCCGTGTCGGTGCGGAACTGCGAGAGACGGACATTGCGAACGGCACCACGCGCCTTGCCGTCGTAGTTGGACGGGATGGCGAGGTTGGCACCGCCGAGATCCACGACAATGCGGCTCGGGCCGCTGAGCGTGAAGTGATTCAGCGTGACGGCGGCATCGACATCGAGCACGATCGCCGTGCCGTTGGGCGCGGGCGCCACTTCGATGGCGCGTACGCGTCCGCGAATCGTCGCGTCGTCATTGGTGATGGCCGTGGCGGCCGAGGGGGCGGTGTGTGCCGCAGGGGTGAGCGCACTGCCCACCAGCATCGCGGCCATCACCGCAACGGTCGTCGGTCCCATCATGGAGTCCTCACTTTCGTCGTGTCGCTGCTCAGCGGCAGCGTCTCCTGCCGATTGAATCCGAATTCCTCGATTGTGAACTGCACCGCCTTCTGGCGGATCCCACTGACGCGCAAGCGGCCAAGCTGCTGCCCCACTCGCACGCGATACTGCGTCTTCGAATACGAGTCGCGGAGAATCGCGACGGAGTTGTTCCCATCCGGATCGAACGCGACGGCCGTCAGGCGCAAATCACTGAGCAACGGCCGCACGTCGCTGCTCGACATGAGCGACTTGTACGGATCCCGGCGTCCGCCTCCGCTGTAGGCGAAGGCTTCGCGCTGGATCGTGATTTCCGAAGGCATCGTCACCTTTTTGGGCTCCGCCTTGGCCGCGGTGGCCGTCGACGGTGCGGCGGCCGCACCAACCGTACCGGCCGATTCGCCGCGGACCGTGCGGGCCGGCGTCTGTGCACCAAGCGTCGTGCCGAGCGAAACGCTGGCCGCCGTCAGGAGCGTGAGGAGAGCGTGGCGAATCATGAGGAGCGCTCCTTGGTTGCGCGCGTCGGCGTCGTCTTCTCGACGTACGTCTGCAGCGTGATCGTGGCCGCGAGCGCACCCTTTTCGGAGGTGCGAGCCTGGCCGCGCTGCACGTTGGCCGAACCCGCGGTGATGTTGAAGTTCACCGGCGCGACGATGCGGGGGAGCGATCCCACGTTGGCGAGGAACTCGCCGAACTGGTGATAGCCGCCGATGATGGAGACGGTGTAGCGATAGGTGTCGAAACGCTGGCCGGGAATGACCGCTTCCGGCGTCACGCCACCGACGTCGAGGCCGGCGCGGCGGGCGGCCGTGCTCACTTCTTCGAGCAGCGCCGGCACTTCGTTGCCGGTTGGCACGAGGCGGCGCATGACGGTCAACGCCGAGCGATTCTGCGCGGCCTGCGAGCGCAACACCTCGATGCTGCCGCTCGCGAATTCGCGGGCTGCCTTCTGGTTGGCATCCTCGAGTTCTGCAACATGCGTCTCGTCGAGCGCCAGCTGCTCGTTCTTGGATGCGTACGGGTACATCCAGTACATCACCGCGAGAGCGATCGCCGCGAAGCCGATCACCAGTTTGACCTGGTCGCGCTGGTTAGTGGGTAGGGAAGCCATGGCTTACTCAGCGAACAGGGACGACAAGCGGCGTCGTACGCACGACACCCGGGGGAGGAACTTCGAATTCGGCACTCAACTCGAACTGCGTGACATCCTTACCTTCGACAATCACGATTTCCGACTTGGCGAGCGTGACCTTCTGGATGAAGGGCGAGCTTTCGAGCTGGCGCATGAACATCGTGAGCGCCTGGATGTCGACCGTTTGCCCGACGAGGCGGAAGCCGAGGGGCGGGTTCACATAGATCGTGTCGCTCGCGGCTTCCTCGGCGGCCTTCTTCTTGGCGGCCGCTCCGGCAGCGGCCGGAGCTTCGGCGGTTTGCACGGAATCGACACCCGGTGGCAGAGGCGCCTTCGAGGTCTGCTCCAACGTGGTCAGCCACGTGTAGGCCGGCAGCGCGCGACTGACTTCGTCGAGGATGTGCGCCCACGTGTAGCGATTGTCGTCGATCGTTCGGATGATCTGCAGCTGGCGGATGACGGAGTCGCGCTCGGCCGTGAGCTTCCGCCGCGCGGACAGCACCTTGGCATAGCGGGTCGAATCGCGCACAGCGCGTTCCATACGCCCTTCGACTTCCGTCGCACGGGCACTCTGGGCGCTGAACAGGAGCCCGACCGCCGCGACGGCGACGACCACCGACGCGGCGGCGCCGACGAGGAACGGATCACGGATGTTCGATCCGATCGCGCTGAGGGCGCCGCCCAAGGCGAAGCCGCTCGATACGTTCTTGCTGCCCTTTTTGGTGCCGGGGAGGAGATTGATTTCCAACATCATAGGTCGTTTCCTCGGGCGCTCAGGCGACGGTGCGCAACGCGAGTCCCACCGGCAGCATCAGCAGCGGTGCGACTTCGTCGGTGGACAGGAACTCGAACGCGCCTTCACGCACGGCGAGCTTGGCGAGCGGATTGGCGGGCTGCACCGGAATACGCAGACGGTCAGAAAGCCACGGCAGCAATCCCGGCACTCGGGATCCACCGCCACAGGCGTAGACGGCGCGGATGGTGCCGAAGTTGCGCTGTGACGTGGAGAGGAAGGTGGCGGCGCGTTCCATGCCAATGGCGATTTCTTCGCCGCGCATCGACACGACAGCGTCGAGCATGGCATTGCGATCGAAACCGCGCAGCAGCACCTCGGCGTCTTCGGCACTGATCCCGTTCTCGCGCTGCAGATCTTCGCGGAACCGACGCGTGCCGACGCCGAGATCGCGCGTCAGAATCGGTACACCCTCGTCGAGGATGTTCAGGTTGGTCGCTTCGTTCCCGATGTTGAGGAGCGCGATGGTCCCGTTCAGCGCTTCGGGATAGTTGGCTTCGAAGGCGTTGTGGAGCGCAAAGGCATCCACATCGATGACCGTCGGCGCGGCGCCCGCTTCGTTGAGCAGCGCCTGCTTGGCTTCGACCAGGTCACGCTTGGCGGCCACGAGCAGGACGCTCATGTCGAGGCCATCGCCGTCTGGATCGAGGACCTGGAAGTCCAGCTCGACGGAGTCCATGTCGAAGGGCACGTGCTGCTCTGCTTCCCACCGCATGAGCTCACGCGCCTGCTGTTCCTTGACCCGTTCCATCTGGATCTTCTTGACGATGACATCGCGACCGCCGACCGCGGCCACGATGCTCTTGGACTTGAGCCCAGTCGCCGCGATGGTTTGCCGGATGGCGTCGGCCACGAGACCGTGGTCCATGACTTCGCCTTCGACGATCGCTGTGTCGGCCAGTGGGGTGATGACCACTTTTGCCAGTTCGGGGACCGGGCCGCTGTGGTCAATGACCACCGCCTTGATCAGCCCTGATCCAACGTCGAGCCCTACAGTGATTTTCTTCCGGCCGAAGAGCGCCATGGGACGGGGGGTTGCACAGTGGTTTGCATTCTTCGCCCCCTGCCGCGCTGCGGATCAGGAGACAGATTGACCTGCCGAAAACCGGCGTGTCACCCTTGAAACGACCCGAGCCTCACGAGGTAACGCTGCCCACAGGGAGGCTGGCCGGTCCGAGGGCCTACTTCGTGACAGTGTCGGCCCTTGTCACCGGAATGTTCAGTCGGCTGTTTTGACTGCTTCGCGGCTATCGCGAGAGCGACTGCCACAGAGAAAACGGGCGTAACGCCGGGCGCGCCACCGTCGCCAGCGCCATCTGAATGGCGCACCGATCGTAGAAGATGCGGCTCGCTGCCCCCAGCGCTGCGCCACCGCCGTTCGGGTCGACGACTACGACCGCCCCACGCACGAGCAGTTGCGCCGCCCGCACCTCGAGGGGGCCGCGTACTACCAGTAAGCCCTCGATCGTGACACTGCCACGCATGGTGAGTGGCCCTTCGACCACCACCAGCCCGCGCCAGAGTGACGGCCCCTCGATGATTGCCGGGGATCCGGTCAGCATGAGCGCCTGCCACCCGCGACGCACGGGAAACGGAGCGGCCCCCGTGAGTGAAACGATCGAAGCTCGCGGCGAAACACGCGGCAGCCACGACGTCACGGAATCCGCGAGCCCCGGCGGGTCGGCAATGCGTGGTGGCTGCCCAGGCCAAGCCGTCACCGGGTCACCGGAGACCGCCTGTGCCGCAACGGCCGCGACACTGGCGGTGTCCCGCACCATCCCGCACGGGCTTGCTGGGGTGGGCACATCGAGCCCTGACAGCAGCGTGCCTTGCTGGCCCGTTACGTTCCCGGCCACGGTAAGCGCAGCGGGTATGGGCCAGTGGGGCGCGCGCAGCCACACGGCACGTAGCAGTTCGCGCTCCACCGGCCCGCGGCGAGCGGTTCCTGGAAAACCGGCGCGCGTGCGAAGCATGGCCACCAAGGGGTGGGTCCGCTGCCATTCGACATCAACTGGTCGCCCGCCGGCGGTGACCACGCGGCGTGTTGCGATTTCTCCTGGCGGTGTGGCCCACAGGGAATCGACGTCCCAGTGCGCCAACGCGAGCGCCTGCCCCTCCTCTGCCGCGTCGAGCGCCGCACTCCCCGTTTCCGCGAGGCGGACCGCCCGTGCGCTCTGCCACCCCTCGTTCACGAGCGCGAACGCCAGCAAGCTGCCCGTGGCGACGGCGAGCAATACGAAAGGCAGGACAAATCCGCGACGGTGCGGAGTCATGGTTGTCTCCGGTCGGATGCCGTCGCGCGGAACGCCACGAGCGTCGACGCGCTGTCAACACGGGCTCCCCCCACACCAGGCACGCGACGCGGCGCGCGCAGCGCCACCTCGATACCCGCCACACGCTCGGCGGTGCTGTCGGCAAGTGGGGCGAGTACCACGACCGGGATCTCGCCCGAGGTCATCGCGCGTAGGCGGATCCCGCGGTCTGCCGGAGACGCGAACGGGCCGGCCGCCGGCTGCAGTCCATCCCACAGCGCGCCGTCGCGCTGACGGCGCCCCAGCCACCACGCACCAGCACTGCGATAGTGCTGAAGGCGCGTATCTCGGCGCACGAGAATAGGCGCGCCCGGCAACAGCGAGAGGGTGGAATCGGCCAGCAACAGTCGCCACCGAGGCACAGCGACGCGCTCGTTGGCAAGGCATGGTGCGTGCGCGACAGACGTTGGTGTCTCGCGAAGCCGCGAGGCACGATCTTCCGGCGCTTCCCCTGCGGCAGACGAGGGTTGCCACCCCCGGACATCGTCTCCGATGCGCAGCGTGCTCACCCACTGGTCGGCTGTTCCCGCAGGTACCGACACGAGCAGATTGGCAGGGTCGCGTCCATCGCAGACAAGCAGGACGCCAACGTGGCTCCGCACCTCGAGGAGCGTATCGGTGACCAGTACGAGATCGCGCCCATCGAGCGGCTCCAACTCGGCCGTCAGCAGGAGGCGCGCGTGCCGGAGTTCTCGTGAGGTGGAGAGTGCTGCCGACTGCGTGCGCGCGGCGCGGGCCACGTGAATGAGTAGCAGGGCAGCAGCGGCCGCCGCGAGCAGCGCAAGCGGCAGCGCCACGAGCAACTCGACGAGTGTACTCCCCTGCCGTGGACGCGGCTGTCTCATTCACACCATCCGGCGGTACCGGCACGCCGACGCCGCGTGCTGTCGGGCCCCAATCCACTTGCCTGCCAAAGCGCCTGCAGCTGAAGGGCGTGCACGTCACCGTTGACGGTGACGTCGCTCTGCAGGAGGGTGCGCGGACCGAAAACGCGCGTGCGGTGCCCGGCGGCGGCGAGACACGGTGCCCACCAGACCCGTGATGCGATACGCTGCTGCTCGCCAAGCACGAGCTCGCGTTGCCGCGCATCATCGACGACCTGCGCGGTGGTCGACGCCAGCAGGAGGACCAGTGTGCTCCCGCCGGAGAGCAGCACGAGTGAGACACAACATTCCACGAGCACGCGACCGGCGCGTGGAGCGGTGATGGAAGCGCTTGAAAGACGAGGCATGGCGACATCCTACGTCACCAGCCGCTCCGCTATGTCATCAAAAGTTTTCGCGTTGTATCAATCGACCGCAGCGGTCGATTCCGGTGTGATCGGACGCAGACCACTGGCATGAAGCGGCAGTAAAATGACAAACGCCGCACCACCTTCGCGGGCGCGTTGCACCCAGATCGTCCCCCCCAGATTCTCGATCGTACTGGCGACGATGGCGAGCCCGAGGCCCGTTCCCTTGCCCGGCAGCTTGGTGGAGAAGAACGGTTCGAAAATGCGTTCCGCGTCTTCGGGCGCGACGCCAGTGCCGGAGTCGGCCATGACCACCTGAAGAAACTTTGGCGGCGACTCGGGACGCGCCAGCCAGGCGAGTGCGCGCTTACTCGGGCGATGCCCCCACTTTTGCGGTAGTGGATCGGTGCGGCGCTTCTCGATCGTGTCACCAAATGCCGTCGCGTCGTTGATCCGGGAGCGAATGACGATTTCGCCGTCACGATCCATGGCGTCAACGGCGTTGAGCATCAGGTTGACGAACACCTGCTCCAGATCATGCCGCTCCGCGTAGACCACTCCCGTGGGTGCTTCGAGCTGCCGGCTGACATTGAAACGTCGCGTGATGCCTTGATCCCCGAGCAGCCGCAACACGTCGTCGATGACGTTGTCGACGACGATCGGCTTCGGCGTGAGGCGCCGTGGACGCGCATAATCGAGCAGACCGCGCATGATGCGGTCGATACGCGTGATTTCGCGCTCGAGAGCGTCGATGGGTTCGGTGGTCCCGGGTACATCCTTGGTGCGCATGCGCAGCACATGGGCGTAGTTCGCGATCGCGGATACGGGATTCCCGATTTCGTGCGAGATGCCCGCCGCAATCCGACCCATCGTGGCCAACTTTTCGACCCGCATGCGGGATTGCGAGGCCGCGGCCATCTGCTCCGTCATCCGATTGATACTCGACGCCAACTGATCGAATTCTTCGGTACGAGCGGGAGGGACGGACTTGGTCACGTCGCCGCGTGCGATGGCATCGGCGGCAGCGACACAATGCCGTAGCGGCACCTCGATCAGGTCGGCGACCTGTCGCTGCAACACGCTCGCCGAGAAGAGAGCGATGAGGAACACCAGGAGCACCACGATCGGCCACCGGACCGTCGCCGGGAGCGATTCGGTAAACCACATGGTGGTGATGATCGCCACGATCAATCCGGCACTGGCGACGATTAGAACGCGCTGCAGGCGGTCGTGAATACTGGGACGCTTGATTTCAGGCACGCGTGGAGGATGCCGTCGGCGCGTCCATTCGGCAACTCTGAGTGTCGAGAGGTGACACCGTTCCACGCCGAAGTGGCAGGTAGCGGAAATGAAAAGGGCCGGGCAATCGCCCGACCCCCTCCGTCATTGACGTGCTGTGTGCGCGAGGCGCTTAGCGGCAGGTCGTGCCGCCCGGCTCGCCTTCGGCGAGCGTGGCCGGCGTCGAGGCGCCGACGCCGATGACGCAGGTGGACCCCGAAGCGTTGGCATGCGTGGCCTGAGCCGCCCAACCGGTGGCCGTCTGCGCGG
>CANGXD010000170.1 GCA_947457545.1 Gemmatimonadaceae bacterium | reverse complement strand
CCATCGGCCTTGGTCTGGTGCACACCCTTGGTTTCCATGTGCTTGGAGACACTGGCGTAGTCGTAGTACTCCTGCACGTGCGCCACGATCGGTGCCCCCTTCCAGAGGGCGGTCAACGAGTCGGCAACGGCACGCTGACCACCCTGATTCCCGCCGCTGTCACCGATGTAGATGATGGTCTGGAAGCCGTGCGCCTTGAGGCTGGCGGTGATGTCGGTGAGGAGCGCGCGAAACGTTTCTTCGCGCATGCTGATGGTGCCCGGCGAGGTCATGTGTCCGCTTGGCGGATCGTAGCTGCCTTCGGGGACGAACTTGACGATGGGGGCGCAGAGCGCGTTCCCCATCTTGCGGGCGATGGCGTCGCAGTTGGTGTGCAGCACGAAGTTGTGCTTGCCGGAGGCGAGCCACGGTCCGTTGGGCTCCATGCCGCCGGTGGGAATGATGACCGTCGTCTTTCCGGCCTTGAGGGCGTCGCGGATGTCCATCCACGTCATCTCTTCGAGCCACACCGTATTGGGGGCAGGAAGCGGATTGGGGGTGTCCTTGCAGTTGTAGGCGTTGTCGGCGCAGTTGCCGCCGCCCATGCTGCGGGGATCACGTGCCGGACGCTGCGCCGTCTGCTGCGCGTGTACAGAGGCGCCGGCGATAGTGAGCAGACCGGCGGCACAGAGCGCGCGGCGGAGGAAAGACGGGCACATCGGGGACATGCGGGGCTCCCGGAAAGGTGGGGAAGAACGGAGCGCGGTGGGATCACAGACGATGCGGCGCCGCGCGCCAGTTCGCCAGAGCAACGGGACAGGGACACTGAGCGTAAAGCTCATACCTGCCGAACATTTGCGCCGGAGCTGGCTTTGCACGAGCATTCTGTATGAACCGTACGCACTCCCTCCCGCCGTACGTTGTCGCCGCGCTCCTAACGGTCTCCCTCCCCGTCGCGGCACACGCCCAATCGTCCACTGGAAGCACCGGCAGCAGCACGGCCGGCGCCAAGCCTCCAGTGTCCTCCCTCACGCCAGCCGACGTCAAACTGCTGGCGGAAACTCACATCGCCATCAGTCTGGTACACGACTCCGCCGACGCTCGCGCGGCGCAGTCGAAGAACAAGACGAAGGACGCCCAGCTCGAACTCGCGCAGAAGAAGCGTGAGGCGGTCGCGCAGGTGCTCACCGCCCGCGGCCTCACCGAAGACGAGTATCAGCGCCGCCGCTTTGCCGTGAGCACCAACCTCGAATTGCGCACGCAGTTCGACAGTGTCGTCGCCAAGATCACCGGTGTCCCCATCCCGGGACGCGTCGCGGTGGCGGCGGCGCCCGGCTTCGTGCCGGCCGCGCAACTCCCGCCCGGCCTGGTGGGCACGCACATCGGCCACGTCACCACGTCGTACGTGGACACGCCCGAGAAGATGGGGCTGCTTCCGATGGCGTTCGCCGAGGCGGCCGTGGCCAGTCAGCACGCCACGCTCGCCACGCGCACGCCGACGAACCTGGCGGCGATGCAGATGCACGCCGGTCATGTGCTCAACGCGCTCGACCCGTCGCTCATGAAGGAGGGACCGGGCAAGGGCTACGGGCTCAAGAAGGCCGCCGGTGGCGTGGCGCAGCATATCGAGCTCGCGGCCAAGGAAACCGGCGCGTCAGGGGGCGTGAAGATTCACGCCACGCACATTGCCGCTTCTGCACGCGGCACGCTGACGCGCGTCGATGCCGCCATTGCGCTCATCAAGCAGATCCAGAGCGCCACGGACGCCAAGGAAGCATCGTCGCTCATTTCGCAGCTGGCGTCGTTGTGCAACCAGCTCGCCGCCGGCGCCGACACGAACGCCGATGGGCGAGTCGACTGGGGCAACGGCGAAGGCGGACTGCAGCAGGCGCAGGAACATGTGCAGCTGCTGATCGCCGGCGAAAAGAAGTAGCGCGCTGGATTCGTGCAAAACGGGGGCGATGCCATTGGCATCGCCCCCGTTTGATTTTGCTCATGCAACCTGGAGAATCAGCAGCCGACGCAGCGGTTGTTGTTCTTGGCACCGAGCTTCTCGAGCAGCAGAATCGTTTCCGGGAAGGGGCGCAAACGCTGCACCGGACCGTTGGCGAGGTCTACCGTCGTGCGGAAGTCGCGTCCCACGGCCTTGGGATCGGCACCCTTGCTCACGAGATAGAGAATCATCTCGTTGTCGCCGCGTGACGCCGCATGATGCAACGGCGTGTAGCCATTGAGGTCACGCTTGTTCACATCGTGGTGCAGCTCTTCGACGAGATACTTCATGACGGGCATCCAGCCGTCTGGCGCATGACGGTGCGCGTTGCCCGCGAAGCCATTGCCGTAGCCCACACCGGCTGCCGCGTGAATGGGATACGTACCGATACCAGCCGGCACCGCCTTCGACGCGGAGTCGAGCCACGCGTCGGGCTTGAAGCCGCCACCTTCACCCTGCGTAGGCGGACGACGACGGCCAAGCGCCGGCGGACGATATGACGGCGTCGTATCGACGGCGCCGGCCGCCTTGAGCAACTTCATCGCTTCAAGGTCCACCGCGTACGTCGCACGCCAGAACGGCGACGTGCCATCGAGCAGCTCGAGGCCGCAGTTCGCGTTGCCGCAATTGCTGTAACCGAAGAACCAGATGTTCTTCTTCATGCGCACGTTCACATCCGCGCCCGACTTGATGAGGGCACTCATCAGCTCGTAGTGCGTCGTCTTCTGCAGCTGCACCGCCTGCGGCTGCGGATAGCGCGACCGCGGATGCCAGAAGGTATTGATCGCGGCGTACAGCGGCGTGAGCCCATGAATGCTGGACAGCTTCACATCGGCGCCACGCTTCACCAGCTCCATGGCCAGATCGAAGTGGCCGTTGATCGTGGCCTGCAGCAGCGGCGTCGTGCTGTCGCTCGCCGACACTTCGTTGATGTTCGCGCCGCCATCGACGAGCGCCAACGCCGAACCGATGTTGCCCTGACGCACCGCATGGTGCAGTGCCGTGAGGCCACCCATGTTGCCGACCGACGCTTCGTAGTTCGCGTTGAAGCCGTTGGTGGTATCGCGCGGCACGACGGTTTCGGTCGTCTTGTCGACGTCCTTCTTGTTGTACATCTCGCGGCCGGCGAGAATGGCCTGCTCCACCTGCGACGGGGTGAGCGCACTCACCGGCGGCGCGATGAGTCCGATCTTCGGCTTCTTGACGCTGTCCGCCTTGGCGGGAGCGGCGGGAGCGGCGGGAGCGGCAGCACCCGCGACAGCGGGCGTCGCTTTCTTCGACGTATCCGTACCCGGCACCGGCTCGACACCAAGCCCGAACTGCCGACGCAGCGCTTCCTGATCGGCTTCCTGCTTGGAGATGGCCTTGAGCGCCGAGTCGCGCACCTTTTCGGGGAGGAACGAGAAAAGCACTTCGTTCCGCTTGCGTGCGGCCGCCTGCTGACGCGCCAACTCTTCGGTGAGGTTCACCGTGTTGGTACGCACCGACGTATTCGCACCCGCTTTCACGAGCGCCGTCACTACCGCCGGACGATCAGCCGCCGCGGCAAACATGAGTGGTGTCTGCCCTGAGGTTTTTTCGCGCGCATTCACATCGGCCTTCTTGGCCACGAGGGCGCTCACCGACGCCACATCACCTGCCTGGGCCGCGAGATGCAACGCCGTCACGCCGGTCGTGGTGAGGGTCTGCGGGTCGGCACCGGCCGTCAGCAGCGCCTGCACCACCGCGCCGTTACCGGCACGGGCGGCAATGTGCAACGGCGTGTAGCCACCATTGCGCGTGACGGGCGTGACCTTGGCGCCGCTCTTGATGAGCGCACTCGCCATGGCGGCATCACCACGCTCGGCCGCCCAATGCAGCGCCGTCATGCCGTCGCCCAGCGGAATGTTCACATCGTTCCGTTGCGCGAGCAGCGCGCGCACGCGCTCGAGGTTGCCCTCCCGCGCGGCTTCGGCAATGGCCGGCGAACCATTGGTAGGGCGCGCCGCCCCCACCGACGACAGTCGAACCGGCTGCTTGGCGTCGGCGCGGGTGGCCTGCGCCAGCAGCGGCGACGATAGCAACGCCAGACCCGCCGCTCCGGCAACGCCGGCGCGGAGGTGCATCTGGAGATGAACTCGCAACGGACTACGCATGCGGAATCTCCTCGATCAGGCGTTGGTGTACAGCGCGAACGGCGACACACTGTCGCCGAAGCTCGGCGTTTCGATGTTGTACTTGTGCAGGAGCGACAGGAACACGTCGGCCATCGGGGTGCCGTCGGGCGCCTTGAGGTGCGTGTTCGTCGGAAGCATGGCGTTGTCGCCGCCCAGCAGAATGAGCGGGCACCGACGATGGTTGTGCACGTTGCCGTCGGCCATCGGCGAACCGTATACGATCGTGGTGTTGTCGAGCAGGTTGCTGTCGCCTTCCTTGGTCTCCTTGAGACGCTGCAGGAAGTACGGCAGCATGGACACGTGGTACTTGTTGATCAGGTTGAACTCGAGAATCGCCGACTCGCGTCCACCGTGGTGCGACGCGGGGTGGAAGCCCTTGTTCGTCCCGCTCTCGGGGAACGTGCGGCTCGACGCGTCACGACCGGTCTTGAACGAGAAGACGCGCGTCATGTCGCTCTGGAAGGCGAGCACCTGAATGTCGAACATGAGCTTCACATGTTCTTCGAACGAATCGGGCACGCCCACCGGCGCTTCGGGGAGCAACCGCTCGTCGCCACTCTGGTTCTTGGCTTCGACCTTCTGGATGCGACGCTCGAGTTCGCGCACGTTCTCGAGATACTGATCGACGCGACGACGGTCGGTGGGGCCGAGCTGACGCTTGAGCGTGCTCATTTCACCCACCACCCAGTCGAGAATGCTGCCGTTGTCCTTGCGACGCGACGAGCGGTCGGCGTTGGTCGAGCCCGCACCGAAGAGCAGGTCGAACGCCGCCCGCGGGTTGCGGATCATGGGGAGCGGATCGTTGGGCGACGCCCAGCTGATCGTGTCGGTGTACGCGCACGAATAGTTGTACGTGCAGCCACCGGCCTGATCGAGATTCTCGATGCACAGCTGCATGGAGGGGATCGGCGTGTCCTGCCCGATCTTGCGCGCGACGATCTGATCGAAGCTCGTCCCGACGAACAGATCGGAGCCCTGCGTCTGCTTGGGGTGCGACTGCGTGAGGAACACCGCGCTCGAACGGAAGTGATCGCCGCCGATTTCCGGCGCGTCGAACGCTTCGGCCATGCGCACGTCGGTGTTGCTCACGATCGTGAGATTATTGCGCCAGTCCTGCAGCGGTGCGAGTGCGCTGTCGGCGGAGAACTCGAACTGACGTCCCACCCCTTCCGGCGCCCAGAGGTGACGCGACGCGCCCCAGCTGTTGCTGCCGGCCGCACCGTGCACCGACTCGATACACACGAGGCGCTGATGCCCCGCCGCGGCCGCGGCCGCGCCGCTGCCACTGATGAAGCGGCGCGCCGGTTCCATGGCGTCGAGATACGGCAGGGCGACCGTGGCACTCAATCCCTTCAGGAACGTCCGGCGTTCCAGCGTCTTCTGCGTGAGAAATTGCATGGGCGTAGCTCCTGTCGGGTTCAGTTTTGGTTGGCGTCGGCCGCAATCGGCTCAGCGCGCTTGGTCTGGAAGGCCTTGCTGTTCACGACGCCCATGACGAACGCCGACATCTTGTAATTCTGCTTGCCCGCATCACGCACGATGGCGCGCACGGTGGGCATGTCGTAGTCCTCGACGCGACGGCCGAGGGCATACGCCATGAGATTTTCGGTGAAGTTCCGCATGAGGGGCAGCGGACGCTTGAGCAGCGCCTTCGTGAGATCCGCCGTCGTCGTGATCGGCGTGCCGTCGTACAGGTTGCCGCGCGTGTCGAGCTTCGCGCCGTTCTCGCGGTACCGCAGCTTGCCGGTCACGTCGAAGTTGTCGAGCGCGAGCCCGATGGGATCCATGAAGTTGTGGCACGACTTGCAGGTGGGATTCGCACGATGCATCTCCATGCGCTCCCGCGTCGTGAGCTGCTTGCCGTCCTTGGCGCCCACCGTCTGCTCGAGGTCGGGGACATTGGGCGGCGGCGGTGGCGGCGGCGCTCCGAGCAGCACTTCCATGACCCACTTGCCGCGCAACACGGGGCTCGTGCGGTTGCCGAGCGACGTCTGCACGAGCACGCTGCCCTGGCCGAGGATGCCGCGACGCTGATCGTCGGCGTAGGCGACCTTGCGGAAGTGCGGGCCCGACACGTTGGGAATGCCGTAGTGCTTGGCCAGCCGCTCGTTGACGTACGTCGAGTCGGCGGTGAAGGCGGTGAGCACGCTGCGATCCTTGCGAATCATATCCACGAAGAAGAGTTCGGTCTCCTTCTGCATGGCGGCCCCGAGCTGCGAATCGTAGTCGGGGAAGAGGAACGCGTCGGGCTTCACCTTGTCGAGGTCCTGCAGGCGGAGCCACTGCGACGCGAAGCGCGTGCTCAACGCTTCCGCACGCGGGTCGGCAAGCATGCGCTTGACTTCCGCGTTGAACACGGCCGGCTGCGACAGGCGACGCGTGCGCGCGAGTGTGAGCAGGCGCTCGTCGGGGATGGTGCTCCACATGAAGAACGAGAGGCGCGTGGCGAGCTCGAGATCATCGATGCGGAAGTCCTTCCCTTCGGCGACACCAGCGGGCGTCTTCTCGAAGCGGAAAATGAAGTACGGGCTCGCGAGCATGGCCTGCATGCCGAGTCGCACGCCTTCTTCGAAACCTTCGGTGGTGCCCGACTTCGCGCCCTGATCGTAGAACTTCATCAGTGCGTCGCGATCGGTGTTCGTGAGCGGCCGGCGATAGGCGCGCGTCGCGAGGCGCTCGAGAATGCTCTGTGCACAGACGCGCTGCGCCGCAGCGGCCTTGGGGGCGCAGGTGAAAATCGTGCGGCGGCTCGGCGAGTCGGACAAGCCCAGCACCTTGGTCGGTCCCGACACGAGCACGTCCATGAGATACGCGGGCTCGGTGGTGCCGGCCGAGCCATTGCCCTGCGAGGCGCGCGACCACTCATGCGGCTTGATGAGATCTTCGTACGGGCCGTCGATGTTCTTGGCGAACGCAATCGACACCGTGCGCTGGCCACCCTTGATGGTGATGGGCTCGGTGAGCAGGTAGTCGGCGCCGAGCGGCAGGTCGGCCGATTCGTTGTTGCGGTTGATGCCGCGGTCGTAGCGCAGCA
The DNA here is from genome assembly GCA_947457545.1 of Gemmatimonadaceae bacterium. Taxonomy (GTDB): domain Bacteria; phylum Gemmatimonadota; class Gemmatimonadetes; order Gemmatimonadales; family Gemmatimonadaceae; genus Gemmatimonas. The sequence goes on along the minus strand of CANGXD010000170.1, from coordinate 1,131 downwards.
GCGCCACCCGTTCGCCGTCGATGGACACGTCGACGTCTTCAGTGGGGCGACCCACGCCACCACCGACGTTGACGCGAATCTGGTAGACACCGTCGGCGGGGAAGGTGTGCTTGATGACCATGCCGCCGCGCGTGCCGTAGGGCGTGCCTTCGACACGATCCCACGGATGCTGCGACGTGAACGGCGACGTCTTATAGAGGACCTGCTGGACACCCGTCTTCGTATCGCCGATGGCCATGCGGCTCACGGCGGCGGCGGCGTTGAGGTAGCCCTCCAGCAACGTGGGGGAGAGCGCCTGCACGTCGGAGATATTGTCGAAGTTGGCGCTCTTGGTGTCGAGCGGCAGCCAGTCGCCGGCGTTCACCTCGAGTCCGATGAGATCGCGCAACACGCGCTCGTACTCGGGGCGATTGAGACGCTGGAAGGAGCGCGTGCCCGGATTGACCGGCACGGCGTCCATCGTCTGCTCGAGCGTTTCCACGAGCGCGAGGAGGGTGTCGCCGGTGGGACGCTTCGATCCCGGCGGCGGCATCATCTCCGCGCGCAGCTTGCGAATGATCTTCTCCGTCGCGTCGCTGTCGGTCGCCTTGGTGATGCTGTAGCCGCGGAGATTGAGATTGCCACGACGCATCGTGGGGTTGTGGCACTGTCCGCAGTAGCGCTGCACCGTGCTGTCGAGCGCGGCGACGGCCATGCCGCGCGCGCCGAACTTGGCGGGCGCACGCGTGGGCGTGATGGACCGGGAAAGCACCGGATGCGTCGCTGACACCGGTGCACGCGGCGGCGTGACGGGTGTAGCGCGTTCTCGAATTGCAGGAAGCGGATCATGGGCGAGCAACGAGGAGATCATCGTTGCCGCTGCAGTGACTCCGGACCACGCGAGCAGAACCTTCATGCCAGCTACTCCACAGATTGCGCATGGTCACTGCATCGCGGGGCGGTGCACTGCGTCATGCGTCGTCTACCGAAAACGCGCTGCGACCTGCTGAACGTGCGTTGGGGGCGCCAGCTCCGACGGGGGGGAGATCGGAGAGATACGCGCCTTTTTAAATTACGCGGGGGAGGGACAACTCGCTGCGAACGCTTGAGTTTTCCACATTTTGGTCTTGGTCGGGGGGTGGGGCGGGGGGT
>CANGXD010000169.1 GCA_947457545.1 Gemmatimonadaceae bacterium | reverse complement strand
CGCTCCACCAACTGCACGAACTCGGCGCGATAGCCGCCGACATCGTCTCCCAGCGCCGCGCGGATCTGCTCCAGGATTTGCGCGGCGCTGCTGTTTCCCTTGTACTCGCTGTCGCGCAGCAGCATGCCGAAGCTCGCCACCGCCGCCGCAAACCGGGTGTCGGCGTTGGGCCGCTCGTTCACGCGTGCCGCCACGGCGTGCGTCATGAGACGGCTCGTGGACTGCCCGGGCTGCTTGTAGCGCAGCTTCACGAAGAGCAGTTCGCCGCTTCCGGTCGCACCGCTCGGCATACTGCGGTCAGGCGCGATATAGCGCAGCGAATCCCGGCCGCGAATGGTGACGGTCCCCTGTACCCCCACCGGGACGACTTCGTACAGCGCCGTTACCTGATGCCCTGCGCCGATATCGCCGGCGTCCTTGGTGTCGTCGTTGAAGTCTTCGGTGGCGAGCAGACGGTTCTCGTAGCCAATCAAGCGGTACGCCTGCACGGTAGCCGGATTGAACTCCACCTGCAGTTTCACATCGTTCGCCACCGTGAGCAGCGTGGCGCCCATCTCTTCGACGAGCACTTTGCGCGCTTCGGAGAGGTTGTCCACGTAGGCCGCGTTGCCGTTCCCCACCTTGGCGAGCTTTTCCATCTTCGACGCCTGGTAGTTGCCGGTGCCGAAGCCGAGGACGGTGAGGTAGGTGCCTTCGCGCCGGCGCATCTCCACCAGGCGTTCGAGTTCGCCGTCGCTGCTGGGGCCGACGTTGAAGTCGCCGTCGGTCGCGAGAATGACGCGGTTGTTGCCCTTATCCAGGAAGTGTTCACGCGCCGTGCGATAGGCGAGCTCGATACCGGCGCCACCGGCCGTCGAGCCGCCGGCTTCGAGCCGGTCGAGCGCCTCGAGAATGCGCACCTTTTCATCGCCGCTGGTGCTGGGCAATACGAGCCCCGCGGCCCCAGCGTACGCCACGATGGCCACGCGATCCTGCGGCCGCAGCTGATCGACGAGCAGACGCAGGGCCTGCTTCACCAGCGGGAGCTTGTTCCAGTCGTTCATCGACCCCGACACGTCGATGAGGAAGACCAGATTGTTGGGCGGCAGATTGGCCGTTTCGATGCGCGTGGCCTGCAGGGCGACGCGCACCAGCTGATGCCTGGGCTGCCACGGTGCAGCAATGACATCGCTGCTGATCGACACCGGATCGTTGCCCCGCGGCGCCGGCAACGTGTACGGGAAGTAGTTGATGAATTCTTCGATGCGCACGGCGTCCTTGGGTGGACGCTGACCGCTGGTGAGAAAGCGGCGCACGTTGGTGTACGACGCACGATCGACATCGATGGAGAAGGTGCTGAGCGGGTTGTTGCGCACGCCGAGGAACGGATTGTCCTCGATGCGATCGTATTGCTCGCGGCTGATGGGGCGCACGCCGCGCGGTGGCATTTCGCCGGCTGGCGCGGAGCGGGTGACGTTGGCAGCGGGCGATGCGCTGAGAGCGGCCATCGCTTTGCCGCCGGCGATACCCAGCACGCGCCGCGCGGGCTGGCTGGCGTCGCTCGCCACGACGATCGACTGCAGGCCCAAAAGCGACGCCGTCAGCGCGACGTCGACCGTGACGGTATCGCCGCGCACCGCGAGCGTTTGCCGGTACGGGTTGTACCCGATGCGACGCACCTGCAGATACAGCGAGCGGCCGGAGACCGCGGGTAGCGTGATGGTGAATGCCCCCGTCGTCGACGTCTGCGCTCCGGAAACCATGGTGTTGAACACGCCGTCGCGCGAGACCATGACGTTGACATCGGCAATGGGTCGCTGCGTGCCGGCGTCGCGCACGATGCCGGTGACCACGACGGTGCGCGGGGCCGCTTCCGCCTCTCGCGAGGCGACGTCGGCCACCGGCTGCATGACCGCGGCCGTAACGGGTGCGCTGAGCGGGGCCGGCGCGGCCGGTGCGGCCTCGGCGACCTGCATGGGGGACGGCGCCGCCACCGCTTTTGCCGCTGAGCGTGCTGCTGCTTCAGCAGGCGCCGCCGCTGTTACGGATACCGCAGGTGCGGGTACGGCAGGTGCGGCAGCCGGCGCGGGTGCGGCTGGAGCTGCGGCCGTAGCGGGTGCCGCCGGTGTTGCTGGTACTGAAGGGACGGCAGCGGTTTCGGCAAGCACACGACCAGCTGTCGGCGGCACACGACCGGACGACCGGTCCCGCAGGACCACCGAGCCGCCCACGACGACGAACAGCGCCGCCGCCGCACGCAGCATCCACGTCCGGTTCCACTTGATGCGCGACGTCGGAGTCACTATGCGCGCCGCAGTCCGCGCCACATCGGCCGCCGGCACCACGCCGGCCGGCACGGTATCGAGCCCGCCCAGAATGCGGCTGCTCGCGGCCACCAGCCCGCGCGCTTCGGCCACCAGCGCGCCGCAGCGGTCGCAGCCGGCCACATGGCGCGCCACCCGGTCGGCGGCGTCCGCATCGAACGCCCCGTCGAGCCACGTGTGCACTGTCCCTTCGTCTACGTGCCCGGCAGCGTCGAAGAGCGGCTCTAAACGCTCCTGAGAGACCACAAAATCGTTAGGCAACACCTGACCCCTCCTTGGCTGTGCGATCGCCCGTACGGGCCCGCTGCAGCGATTCGTAGACATCCACCAGGCGGCGACGGGCGCGTGACAGCGTCGTCCCGACACTCCCCACGCTCAGCCCCAGGGCCGCAGCGATTTCCTGATAGTCCAGCCCTTCTTCCCGCAGCAGCAGCGCCATGCGGTCACGCTCGGCGAGCGCATCGACCGCCTCACGGGCCAGCGCCCGTTCCCGCAGCTCGTCGGCCAGCCGTTCGGCGCTGAACGCCTCGGGCTCCTGTGGGCCGGCGACGGTCGCCTCGCTGGAGAGCAGCGACAGGCGCTTGCGCTCCCGGGAATCGCGGCGCGCTTCGTCGCGCACGAGGTTCGTGGCGACGGCAAAGAGCCAGGCCCGCTCCCGTGCCACGGGGCCGTGCCGCATGGCGCGCACGAACGTCTCCTGCGCCAGCTCCTCGGCGAGATCACGGTCGCCCAGTCGTCGCGTCAGATAGCGCACGACGGGCCCGTGATACTCGCGGAATAATCGTTCGAGATAGTCCATGATGGGGAAATGGTGGGGCGTACAGGCGACCCGGGTGTCTCGACTCAGTCACCCATAGGACGCCGCCCCCGCCGGAACTTGCACACCGGGCGCCGCGTGGGGATCCTTCGGCTTCCTTTTCTCCCCCGGAATTCCCATGGCTCGTATCACTCCGCTGGCGGTGCTGTCGCTCGCCGCCGGCCTCGGCGCCACCTGGCTTGGCGCGCGCGGTGTCGGCGAGGTCCCGCCGCTTGGCGCGCTGCTCTCTCCATCGGTTGGCCTGTGGATCAACGCCGCCGATGATCTGCCGGAGACTGCCACCGCCAAGATCGCGGCGCTCGGCGACAACGTGGACATCCGTTACGATGCGCGCAGTGTGCCGCACATCTTCGCGAAGACCGATCTCGATGCCGTGCGGGCCCTCGGCTACGTCGTCGCGCGCGACCGGCTTTTTCAGCTCGAGTTGCAGTCGCGCGCCGGCGAAGGCACGCTCACCGAACTCGTGAACGACGTCGCACTGCCGGCCGACCAGGAGACGCGCCGATTGGGTATGCCGCGCGCGGCCGAGCTGCGCATGCGCGACATGGATACGACGGGCACGCTGTACAAGATTCTGCGCGCGTATGCCGACGGCATCAACGCGTATCGCACGTCGCTCTCCACGGCGCAGCTCCCCATGGAGTACAAGCTGCTGCAGAAGACGCCGCGCGAATGGTTGCCCATTCACTCCATGCATCTGCTCAATCGCATGGGATACACGCTCGCGCATTCGCCGCTCGAGCTCGACTTGCTCACGGCGCGCTCAATGGTGGGCGACAGCGCCGCGCGCGCGTTCTGGGATAGCTCGTCACCGGTGCAGGAGCCCATTCAGCCGGCGCCGCGTTCGGCTCCGCGTGAAGCGTTGGCGTCGCTCCCTGCGCCCGGCGCGCCCGACAGCGCGGCCATGCGCATGGTCGCGTCGCTGGGGAGTAGCGCCGGACCACTGCTCTGGTCGCGTGATGCCGCGTTGCCGAGTAGCGACCGCGCGGCCATGCAGCAGGAGCGGGCGTTCGCGTCGAACAACTGGGCGGTGTCGCCGTCGCGCAGTGCCAGTGGCAAGGCGCTGCTGGCCGGCGATCCGCATTTGGAATTGACGTTGCCGAGCATCTGGTTCGAAGTGCATCTGGTGGTGCCCGGCGTGATGGATGTGGGTGGCGTGACGATTCCCGGCCTGCCCGGCGTGACGATCGGGTACACGCGCGCGTTCGCGTGGAGCTTCACGAACACCGGCGCCGACGTGATGGACTTCTGGCGCGAGACGGTGAACGATGCGGCGCGTCCCACGAGCTACGAACTGGACGGCGCGCAGCAGCCGCTGGAGTCGCGCGTGGAGCAGTACCGCGACAAGAGCGGCCGTCTCATTGCCACCGACACGGTGTACTACACGCATCGCGGCCCCATGAACAAACAGGGGCGTGAGTGGCTCTCCATGCGGTGGACGGTGCTGGAGGCGGGCAACGAACTGCTGGGCTTCTACCAGGGCCTGCATGCGACCACCGCCGAAGCGTTTCTCGATTCGCTGGCGGCGTATTATCGCGCGCCGTCGCAGAACATGATCGTGGCCGATACGGCGGGCACGATTGCCATTCGCAGCACGGGACTGCATCCCATTCGCGCGCGCCGCGGCCGCGGGACGGAGATTCTCGAAGGGAATACCCGCGCCAACGACTGGATCGGATTCCGCAGCATCGCGCAATACCCGCAGAGTGTGCGACCCGCACAGGGCTATCTGGCGTCGGCCAATCAGGAGCCCATCGATCCGCAGCTCGATTCGTTGTATCTGGGTACCGACCCGCACTACGAAATCTGGCGCGCGTTGCAGATCAACCGCCTGTTGCGCGCCGAGAGCAGCATGACGCCCGACAAGATGCGTGCGTTCCACACCGATCCCGGCAGCGTGCGCGCCGACAAATTGGCGCCGGCCTTCGTGGCGGCAGCGACGGCGCGTGTGGCGAAGGGCGACACGTCGCGCGCGCTGGCGTCGGCGCTCAAGATGCTCGGCGCGTGGGATCGTCGGTACACGCGTGACAACACGGGGGCGCGACTCTTTGAAAGCGCGGTTGGGCAACTGAGTGCGCTTCTCTGGGACGAGTTCATTCCCAAGGGGAAGGACGCGCCCGAAGTGCGTCCGTCGGAATCGCGTCTGTTGCAGCTGGTCACCGATTCATCGAGCCGCTGGTGGGATGACCGTCGCACCAGCGGCGTCGTCGAAGATCGCGACGCGTTAATGGCGCGCGCGCTGGTGGCCGCCTACGACGGCCTCGTGAAGCAGTATGGTGATCCCTCGACCACGCCGTGGACGTGGGGCACTGTGTCACCGGCGCAGCCGCGTCATGTGTTGCGCCTCCCTGGCTTCAGTGCGCCGCCCACGCCCATCGATGGCGGGCGAGGGACATTGAACCCGTCGGTGGGATCGCAGTATGCCAACTTCGGTGCGAGCTGGCGCATGGTGGTCGAGCTCGACGCGCAGCCGCGCATTCGCGCAGTGTATCCCGGCGGACAGAGCGGGAATCCGGCGAGCCCGCGCTATCTCGATCGCTTCGCCATGTGGACCAACGGACAGCTCGACAGCGTGCGCACCCCGCGCACGGCGACAGATCTTCCGGCGCGCGACACGCGCGCGACGCTCACACTCACCCGCTGAGGCGCGCGATGTCCAAGACTCCTTTGTTCATTACGGCGCTCGTGCTCCAGGTCGCGGCGCAGGCACTTGGCGGCGTGTGGGGTGCAGCGATTGGCGGTGTGCTCATTGGCGCTGCACTCCGCCGAAAGGGCGCGTTTACGATCGGCTTTGGCGCGGCGGCATTGGCGTGCGCGCTGTTGCTGACGATGATCGCGCTCCGCGGTGGCAACGTGCTGGGCTTCGCGCCCATGCTCGGCGGCAACTTCAGCATTCCCGGATGGGGCGTGCTGCTGGCGACGCTCTTGCTGCCGGCGATCCAGGCGGGCGGCTTGGCGGGCGGCGTGAGTGCGCTGCTGCAGAGCGGGCGCCGCGCGTAGCGCCGCCGTTCCCCCGCACCTGCCGTCTGTAGTTTCTGCCGTCTGCCGTCTCGGCGCGACTCCGCGGCATCGCGCCGAGACGGCAGACGGCAGCCACACAGACAGCAGGAGCGCAGTGTCGTTACTTCAGCGTCCCGTCCAGCTCCGCCCACACGCGGCGTACGGCAATGGGGCCCTGCTGATCGGCGAGGAACCACGTGCCGACGTCGCCCCAGTTGGCGCGCTTGGCGGCGTCGTCTTGCGAAAGCCCGAGCGCGCGTAGTCGCTTCACTTCGGCGATGACCGAGGTAATGGCGTCGCGGAACGTGACGAGTTCTTCGCGTGAGCGCTTGTCCTTCTCGATGAAGCCGTGTCCCGGCACGTAGCGCTTCACGCGTGGCAGGGCAAGCGCTGCGTCTATCGCGCGCGCCCATTCGGTGGGGTACGCCGAGCGCATGGCCGGGAAGACGCGGTTGAGATACGCCTCGCTCATGAACAGGATCTGTTCCTTGGGGAGGTGCACCATGAGGTCACCGCCGGTGTGGGCGCGTCCCATGAAGCGCACGACCACCTGTGTGGTGCCGAGGTCGATGGTCTGCTCGGTGCCGGTCATGGCGGAGGGTGGTACGATGACCGCACGGCCCGCGGTGGCGGCGGCGGAGTCGCGCTTGAGTTGCGCGAGTGATGTGGGGTGCACGACCCACGTGAGTCCCGTGGGTAACACGTTGTTACCGGCGGTGTGATCACCGTGGTCGCTTCCCACGACGTACCACTTGATGGGCAGTGGCGTAATGGTGCGGATGCGATCGAGCATCGTCTGCGTCGCGGCCGCTGAACCTTGTGCATCGGCAATCAGCACACCGTCTTTGCCGAGCACGATGAGGCTGACCGTCGTGAACCCGGGTTGGCGGATTTCCTCGTAGCCGTACACGTGCTTGGTGAGCTTGACGAGGCGCGGGAAGGCCGTGAGGGGCAGGCCGCGCACGGCGGGATCGGCGGTGCGCACCTGAGCACTCGCAGCGGACGGGAGCAGCGCGGCGGCGGTCGTCGCGATGAGGAGCGCGGTCGCCAGCGTGCGGACGCGGACACGGGGAAAGGTCATCCCCGATTATGCGGCGTGTACGGCGGCAGGGCAAACGTGCGCGGGCCCCGCCCACCGGCGCGGCCGGGGCGAGTCGTGACACACGCTGTCTCGCGCGACGGGGCGCCGCGACCTACAATGTCTGTCGCAGCCGCGTCATGGTTGCTCCCACCGTGTGTCCCCACCCTGACTCCTCCCGCCATGCCATCGACTGTCGTCGGTGAATTCCTGGGTACGATGATCCTGCTGCTCCTTGGCAACGGGGTCGTCGCCAACGTGCTCCTCACCGATACCAAAGGGCACGGCGGCGGGTGGATCGTGATTACCGCCGGATGGGCCTTTGCCGTGATGTCCGGCGGTATGGTGGCGGTGGCGCTTGGCGCCCCCGGTGAACTCAACCCGGCCGTCTCGATCGCGAACGTGGTGACCGGCGTCTACCCGCTCGCCACCGGGCTCGCTCACGTAGGCGCGCAAATGCTCGGGGCGATGCTCGGGGCGACACTGGTGTGGCTGCACTATCTGCCACACTGGACCCGCACAACGGATCAGGGACTCATTCTGGCGTGCTATTGCAACGCGCCGGCCGTTCGGTCGACGCTTCCCAATCTCCTCGCCGAAGTGATCGGAACCGCGGTGCTGGTGATCGTCGCCGGCGCCATCGGCGCACGAGGCGTCCTTGGCGCCACCCCCGCCACGAACGTCGGCTCATTCCTCGTGGGCTGTCTGGTGTGGGGCATCGGCCTCTCACTGGGCGGCCCGACGGGATACGCTATCAACCCCGCGCGTGATCTGGGGCCGCGTATCGCACACGCGCTATTGCCCATCGCCGGCAAAGGCGGCAGCGATTGGAGCTACGCCTGGATCCCGGTGCTCGGGCCAATCCTCGGGGCCTGCGTTGGTGCGGCACTTTGGGCCCGTCTATCCTGAACGGCGGGACGGCAACTGCGGTTCGGGTTTGGAACTGCCACCGCAGTTGATGGACTGCCCCTGCGGTTCTGGACTGCACCTGCGGTTGAGGAACACGGCAGTTCGGGTTTAGTCGGAAGCGCCCGTGGGCTGCGCCTCACGGGCGCGGTCTCTGGTGGTTGATGTAACCGCCACCGCAGTGGCAGTGAGGT
>CANGXD010000168.1 GCA_947457545.1 Gemmatimonadaceae bacterium | reverse complement strand
CGGCCAGTCCATCACGTACAACTTGTCCATCGCGACGAACGCCAACTGCTTGCCATCAGGGCTCGGCACCGCGTCGCGAATCTGTCGCGCGTTGAACGTCGTGCTGTCGCTGATGGGATACGTGAACGCGAGCGCGGGGGCGACATCCACCTGCGCCTGCACTCGGAACGGAATTTCCTGTTGGCCGCTGCCATCGATGGCCACACGCCAGATCTTGTTGCCGTAGCTCGCCACCAACTCCTTCGAGTCGGGGGTGAAGCTCATCCCCGGCAGCGCGTCCATGGGCGCGCGCGATTCCATTTCGTCGCGCTGCGTGGGATACGCGAGCCACCGTTCGTCGCCCGTGGCGAGCTCGCGCACGCGCAAGCCGGTCTTGTTCTCGTAGCGCGAGCCATACACGAGCCACTTGCCATCGGGGCTCAGCGTGGGGCGCACCGCCGATCCATAGCGCGACGACAGCGGCTCGCGGTCACCAGATTCGCGATCGTACGACCAGATCTGGTACTGCGGAAACTGCGCGTTGTAGTTCCACGCGCCGGTGCGCTGCGTGTAGTACACGAAGCGTCCGTCACTCGTGAACGCCGCGCCGGCCTGCTGCACCGCGGTCCCGGGGGCCGCCGCCGCAGGGGCGGTGTACAGCGCGACGCCGTTCCCACCTTGTACGTGATACATCCACAACGTCGGCAAGCCGCCGCGGAACCCGCCCTTGCTCGCCACGATGTACTTCCCATCGGGTGAGTACTCGGGCGACAGGTACACGTTCGTGCGGCCGCGCGTGACCTCCTTTACCTCTTTAGTCGCCAGGTCCAGCGTGTGCACGTTGTCCGCGCCCTGACGATCGGAGATGAACACGATCGTTTTGCCGTCGGGGCTGTATCGCGGCTGGGTGTCGTACGCGAGTCCGCTCGTCAGCTGCACGGCATCGCCGCCCGCGATTGGCATGAGGTAGAGGTCGCCCAGCATATCGAATACGAGCGACTTGCCGTCGGGGCTGACATCGAGCGAGAGCCACGTGCCTTCGCGGGTGTCGAGCGCGTACCGCCGAGTGGCTTCGAGCGGGAGCGGCCGCGCCGCGGGACCGCCGGCGCGGGTCGTGGGCGCTTGCGCACCCAAGGGAAGCGCCGCGAGACCGACGGCGAGGAGGGGGAGGGAGCGCAGACGCACGAGATCTCCGGAGGGGTGGGCGTACCAGACCCGGCTGATTCTGCGTGCCGGAGCGGGGCGCGGCAAGGAAAACAGCCGACACGCAGGCGGCGGCTACCGAATGTCCCCGGTCGATTGCCGGAAAATGACATAAACTTGCCTCCGCACATTTCGGGGTGCATTGTCTTTCCCGTCAGTCCCGTCCGTGAACGTCCCGTCCCACTCCTCCGCATTTCGTGGACGTCATGTCGGGCGCTGTTGCCCCACGGCGACAGCAGGGAGGCGTCGAGCCTGTCCCCTCTCTGACCCGTGTCGTTGGATTCTCCCCGTCCGTCCGGACGGGTCCGTGCAGCTGTACGAACGACCCCCAGGAGAGTACGGATGATTGGTTCACAAACGTGGAGTCGGGCAATGTCGGCGTGTGCCGTCGTTGCCAGCCTGCTCGTTACCCCGCTCGGGCCGCAGGGCCCGCTCCACGCCCAGGCCGGTACTGGTACGGTCCGTGGCAAGGTGACGAACACCGCCGGTGCGCCGGTGCCCAACGCGCAGGTCTTCATCGCCGGAACGCAGAACGGCGGACAGTCGGGCCCCGACGGCAGCTTCACCATCACGCGCGTGACGGCCGGCACGGCAACCGTTCGCGTCCGTATGATCGGCTACGAGCCCACGGAAAAGGCCGCCACGGTGACGGCCAACGGCACGGCCACGGTGGACTTCGTCCTCAAGACGTCGGCGGTCTCCCTCGACCAGGTCGTCGTGACGGGTACCGCCGGTTCGGCACGTAAGCGCGAAGTCGGCAACTCGATCGGCCAGGTGTCCACGGCCAATCTTCCGGAAGTCCCGACGAACGTCTCGAACCTGCTCGCCGGCCGCGTGGCGGGTGTGCAGATCTCGGGCGGCACGGGCAACGCCGGTAGCGGCTCCGCCATTCGCTTGCGCGGCGCCACCTCCATTGCCCTCAGCAATCAGCCGCTCATCTATGTGGACGGTGTCCGTACGCGCTCCGACGAATATCCGCGCAACGGCATCTTCCAGGGCGCCACGCAGCGTGGAGCCAACTCGTATGGCAGCCCGCTCAACGACATCAACCCCGACGACATCGAGCGCATCGAAGTCGTGAAGGGCGCGGCCGCGACCACGCTCTTCGGCACGGACGCCGCCGCCGGCGTCATTCAGATCTTCACGAAGCGCGGCTCGCAAGGCGCGGCCAAGTGGAATACGCAGATCAACTCCGGCTTCCAGCGGTTGCAGAAGTTCGGCACCGACTCGGTGCCGCTGCTCAACATGGATCCGTTCGTGCGTGACGGTGGCCGACTCGGCATGCAGGCGCAGGTGGCCGGTGGCACCAACAACAACGTGCGCTACCTGTTCTCCTTCGGCGCCGACAACAGCGACGGCGTGCTCGAACTCGACAACGAACGCAAGTATCAGCTGCGCGCGAACGTCGATTTCAGCCCAATGAAGAACATGCAGTTCAGCTGGAACACGGCCTACAACAACTCGCTCATCACGCAGACGCCCGCCGGCAACAATGCGCAGGGTGTCACGCTGAACGCGTTCCGCCAGAACCGCAATTACTTCGGCAACGCGAACTCCGACACGATCAAGCTCGTGTACGGTCAGCAGCTCACCAGCAACATCGATCGCCTGCTGCTCGGTGCCACCACGACCTGGACGCCGTTCGAGCGCTTCTCGAGCCGCCTCGTCGTAGGCTTCGACCGCTCGGCGATTGAAAACCGCAACGTGCGTCCGTACGGCTTCCCGGGCGCCGTCCTCGGCATCATTCAGAACCAGGTCTGGTCGAACAAGATCATCAGCCTCGACTGGGCCAACAACTACGAGATCACGAAGGGCGACTTCAAGGCCACGCTCTCCGCCGGCTCGCAGTACATCAACTCCATGGTGGGTGACGTCGTCGCCTACTCCGAAAACTACCCGGCGCCTACCAACCCCACGGTGGCCTCGGGCTCGCTCCGCAACGCCGACGAAAACCGCCTCAAGAACATCACGGGCGGCGCGTTCAGCCAGGCGCTCTTCGGCTTCAAGGACAAGTACTTCGTTACCGTAGGCGCGCGCGTCGACGGCAACAGCGCCTTCGGTGAAGACTTCGGCTTCCAGACCTACCCCAAGGCCAGCGCGTCGTGGGTCGTCTCCGACGAAGGCTTCTGGTCGGAGAAGCTTGGTACGCTCAAGGCTCGCGCCGCATACGGCGCCGCCGGTCGCGCACCGACGGCCTTCGCCGCCGTTCAGACGTGGAACCCGGTGGGCTGGGGTACGGCGCCCGCCGTCCGCCCGCTCAACCTCGGTGACCCGAACCTTGGCCCCGAGCGCACTGTCGAAACGGAGTTCGGCTTCGACCAGTCACTGTTCAAGGATCGTTTTACCGTCGATTTCACCTGGTTCAAAGCGGTGACCTCCGACGCACTCTTCTTCGTACGTAACGTGCCGTCGCAGGGCTTCCTCGCCAGCTCACTCGGCAACGCCGGCAAGATCGAAAAGAGCGGCATCGAAGCGGCGATTAACGCGACGCTGCTCGAAAAGGAAAACCTTGGCGTCAAGGTCGGCCTGAACGTCAGCACCAATCAGAGCAAGGTGCTCAGCCTCGGCGGCGCGCCGGAGTTCAGCATCGGCAACTTCGGCTGGGTCATTCCCGGCCAGCCGGCGCCCGTGCTCCGTGGCCGACTGATCAAGAACGAAGACGAGATTGGTGCGGCGATCGACACGACGGTTAACCACACCTTTGGCCCCGCGCAGCCGACGCTCATCCTGTCGCCGATGCTCAACATCACGACGTGGAAGGGCATCAGCATCTCGGCTCGTGGCGAGTATCAGGGCGGCGCGTTCATCAACGAAGACGCGTCCTTCCAGGCGCTTTCGCGCTCGGTGCTCTGGCCCACGTGCACGCGTGCCTATGCGGCCATTGCCGCCGCGCAGCCGCTCACGCCGCGTGAACGCCTCACCTGCGTGCCCGCCAATGCGCGTCAGGACATGTTCATTTTCCCCGCCGACTTCTTCAAGATCCGCGACATCACCGTCACGGTGCCGCTCGGCAAGCTCATCCCGAACACGGCGAGCAGCTCGCTCGTGCTCTCGGCTCAGAACGTCTTCCGCAAGAACATCGGCATGCCGCTCTTCGACCCCGAAATGTCGGGTAACGACGGCTTCAACGTTGGTGTCCGGTACATCTCGGAGCACATCCCTGCCCCCGCGTTGTTCCTGACCTCCCTGCGCATCACGTTCTGAGGCCCACGACCATGACGATGAATCTTCGCGCCTTCGCGCGCACGGCTCCCGTCGCGGCTCTGGCGCTTGCAGCCGGCTGCGATTTGAAGGTCACCAACCCCGGCCCCATTCAGGCCACCTTTCTCGACAACACCGCTGCTCTTACCGCCGTGGTGAACGGCGCCGGCCGCGACCTTGGCGAAGCACTCAACTGGACGGCGTACACGGGTGCTGCCGTCACCAAGGAAGTGCTGCCAAGCGGCTCAACCGCGGCGTTCGGCATCTCCGTGCGTCAGCAAATCGGCGTCCTGTCGAACGATGACGGCGGCGATTGGTGGAACCAGGCACAACGCGCTCGTTGGACGGCGGAAGACGGCGTCCGCCGCATCAAGGAAGTGCTCGGCACCAGCGCCACGAACAGCGCCACCCTTGCTCAGGCGCTGGTCTGGGTTGGCTACTCCAACCGTCACCTGGCAGAGCATTTCTGCGATGCGGTGATCAACGGAGGGGCCAAGCAGCCGTACACGGTCTATCTCGAACGGGCGGAAGCCGCGTTTACGGAAGCCATCACGGTAGCCACGGCAGCCAACAACGCCGGCATCCGCGACGCGGCCACGGCCGGTCGGGCGTCGGTGCGTCTGCTCCGCGGCAACCTCGCCGGTGCATCGGCCGACGCGGCGCTCATTCCCAGCAATACGTTCGTGTACCGGATGCCGTATTTCGTGAACACGGTCGATCAGTACAATCGCATTTACTGGGCGTCGGCCAACCAGCCGTACCGGGCGCACACGGTGTGGGGGACGTTCTACGAGAACTATCGCCGCACGACGCGCGACCCGCGGGTGCCGTTCGACTCGAGCCTCACCATTCGCTTCGGCGACGCCGCCGTTACGAGCCTCGGTGGACAGGTGCGGTGGTACTTCCAGACCAAGTATCCCGTTCGTGAATCGTCGATCAACCTGTCGAGCGGTTGGGAGATGCGTCTCATCGAAGCCGAGGCGCTGCTGGTCGGCAACGACATCGCGGGCGCACTCGCCAAGATGAACATCCGTCGGACCGCACTCAGCCTGCCGCAGCTGACGGCGAGCAATGCGACCGAAGCGTGGGAAGCGCTCAAGCGTGAGCGCGGTATCGAGTTGTGGCTTGAAGGTCGCCGCATGGGTGATCAGCGGCGGTGGGCGGCACTCAATCGTCCGGGCGTGTCCGACGACATGACCGGTCGCGCGCTTTGCTTCCCGATTCCTCTGTCGGAACTCGAAACGAATCCGAATCTCCGCCCGTGAGATTCGCGCGCTGAACAAAACGCCGCCGGATGCATCTGCATCCGGCGGCGTTTTGCATGATGCCATGAACCGTGGTGCGCCTTACGCGAACAACGCGACCGGCACATACGTTCTCCCGGTCAGAACTCGAAATTCAAACCGATAGAGGGCAACAGGCCAATACCGGTGTTCGTGTCGGGCCTGCGCAACCGCGGATTCCATTGCGGCGCACTGTTGTTTGCCCGGTTGGTCACGTTCTGCAGATCCACAAAGGCAATCAGCTGCCGGTTCCAGAGCAGGAACCGGCGGTCGGCCCTGACATCTGCCGCGAAAAAGACCGAGGTGCGCTCCGCGTTGTATTGCGCAAAATCGAGCGTCCCGGCCAAGGCGCCGTTGAGTACGAATGGCGTGAATGGCAGTCCCGACGCCCCCCGCACGCGGAGCGCCAACTCCCACTTCGCATTCGGGCGCCAGCCAATCACGCCGTTCGTCAGCAGCGGCGTGTCAAAGGCGCCTCGCGTCGACGTACCGTCGAGCCCTGCGAATCGTGTCCGATTGAGGCTCGCGCTCAACTGCCCATACCACGGAGACGCGCCAAGTTTCTTCTGCACGAACAGTTCAGCGCCGTACGCACTACCGGTGCCGGTGCTCTGCAGCGGCTCGAGACCGAACGGAATGTCGGTCGTAACGTCATCGAACCCGCTGGGGCTCAACACAGCGCGTGGACGGAACATGCGCGCCGGGTAGTTCGCGTAGCGTTTGCCGTACACTTCAAACTGCACCTTGATGTCGCTGCCGAGCAGTCGCGTGATCCCGCCAACCAGCTGATCGGCACGGAATGGCGTGAGACGATCGGCATTCCCCGCATCGCCTACCAGCCAGATATAGCTTGGCGCCTGCCAGTAACGCCCTCCGGCGAGCGACAACGTCGTCGATGGGGTGAGCTGCGCACTCACGCTCGCGCGCGGTGCCAGACGCACGGCGTTGTTCAAGAAGCCGTACCAGTCGCTCCGCAGTCCACCCGACACGCGAATACGAGGCTGCCACTGCCACGTGGCTTGCACATAGCTGCCATTCCGCAGCGCTGTGAAGTTGGTGTCGACCTGCAGCGGGCGTGGAACACCGCTGGCATCGCGACGCGCGAAGCCCGCGAGCGTGGCGTCGTAGCGCAGACTACTGGCGTACTTGAAGATCGTTCCCGTTTCGATTTCCACGCCGCGCCCGGCCAATAGGGTCACGTCAGTCCGGAGGGAGTTCTCCCCTTCGGTGGAGCGGCTCGCAAAAACCGGCGCGAGCAGGCTGTCGCGCTGCTCGGTCACATAGCGGGTCCACGTACGCCCAAGCGTGGTTGTCACCACGCCACGCGTCAGCAGGCGCTTCCACGTGAGTCCGCTGAAGTACTGATCCTGCGTGGGTGCCAGCACCTGCGAGTTGTTCACGCGCGCCGAATCCGTCGTGTTGTCGAAGGAGATGGTGCCGCGCGCGGCGATGGTGAGCGCGCTGAAGGCGTCGCGGCGCGTGGGGCGCCACGTCGCCTTTACGGTGGCGTCGGTGTAGCTCGGGATGAAGCTCAAGCCGATCGCCTTGAACAACAGGTCGAGATAGCTCTGTCGCACATTCGCGAAGAACGAGGCGTTCTTGCCGATGGGCCCCTCGAGCACCGCGCCCACCTGCGTCGCGGCGACATTGAGTTCTCCCGCAATGCGCTCGCGATTCCCCTCGCGCAGCGTGAGCGTGGTCGCCGATGACGTGCGATCACCGAGTCGTGCGCCGAACCCGCCGGCCGAAAGCTGTGCGCTCTCGATGAACCGGATGTTGATCAGCGAGATGGGACCGCCGGTCGATCCCTGCGAACCGAAGTGATTGATGTTCGGCACTTCGATGTTGTCCACCACGAACAGATTCTCGAACGGCGCGCCGCCGCGTACGACGATATCGTTGCGGGCCGCACTCGTCACACCGACACCGGGCGCAATCGAGATGGCGCGCAGCACGTCTTCCTGAGCACCGGGCTGCCGGCGCACCTCTTCGGCGTCGTAGCGCTGCGTGGAGACAGGCGTCGACGTCGGCATCTGCGCCGGAAACGCTTCGGGACGCACCGTCACGTTCTCCAGTTGAACGCCCACGTCGCGGAGTACCACCAGAACCTCCGCCGGCTTGGCGGGCGATACGGCAATGTCCCCGCGCAACACGGGGGCATATCCCAACCGTCGCACTTCGATCGTCGCAATGCCCACGCGGACTCCGCGCAGCACGAAGCGCCCCGTCGAGTCACTCTGTGCACCGGGCGCTTGACCAACAACGCGTATCGTCGCGCCTACCACCGGCGCCTCGGTGACCGCCGCAATGACACGGCCGGTGATCGCGCCCGTCGCCCCAGACGTGGCCTCCTGCGCCGCACTGCGCTGCACAGGCAGCCACGACAAGAGCGCCAGCGTCAGCCAGCAGCGCAGCACTCGAATTCCGCCCACGGTACGCCTCATGCGAAAAAACCTCACGACGCCGCGAGCGCCGCCTCGATGTCCTTCGCCATCGACTCCGGTGTGGCCGTCGGCGCATAGCGCGCAATCACCTGTCCGTTACGCCCCACGAGGAACTTCGTGAAGTTCCACTTCACGGCCGTCGTCCCCAACACGCCGGGTTCGGCATCACGCATCCACTGCCAGAGTGG
>CANGXD010000167.1 GCA_947457545.1 Gemmatimonadaceae bacterium | reverse complement strand
GCATCTGGCAGGGGCGACGCCGGCGCGCTTGTCGCGCCCGGCCGCCCCGAAGTGGCGCGAACCCGGGGCGCGTCAGCCGATCGCGGGTCGAACACACCAACGCCGCAACCATGCCAGCTCAGAGCAACGGCGGCACCACATCAATACCGCCCGCCTGCTGACCAACATCGACGCGCGCAATGGTACGCAACAACACCAAGTCGATGATCTCTACCGTCCCGGGCTCACTGCCAATCCCCTCGACCGACACGAACGCATAGCGATCGTCGTGCGTGATCGCGACGCCGTGCACCACGCGACGCTGCGTCGGCAGCACGGCCAGCGTCGCGCCCGTGCGCGTATCGATGATCGACACACTTTGCGCACGCTTGTTGGTGGCCACGAGCTTCGTGCCATCGCGCGTTACCGCCAGGTTGTATACGCCGTTCCCCGCCGCAATGCGGCGACGCATCGTCCACGAGGGGACATCGATCTCCACCAGATCGCTCGTGCCGTTGCACGCCACCCACACCGTCTTGTCATCGGGGCTCGGCTGTGCCCACGTGGGTGAGCACTGCGTGCTCCCCGCCGCCGGCTGCGCGAGACCGTGGCCGCTCATGTCGTGCCCCGCGTGCGCGGCATCGGCGGAAGCCGACATGGCACCGCGCACCGGCGGCGCCCCGTTCATGCCCTGCTCGGCGCCCTTGGTGAGCGCAAAGTGACGTGACACCTGCAGCCCGTCGAGATCGATCTCGACGAGCTGCTCGTCCATCATGCACACACTGTAGTGACGCGTGCCGGCGCCGTTCACGCGCGACCCGTGCGGCATGGCGCAGGTGGTGATGCGCGCAATCTCCTGCATGCTGTCGGTGCGCACCACACTGATGTCGCTCGCCACCATGTCGCCGTGCAGGTTGAAGTTGACCACCACGACCTTGCTGCCGTCGGGGGTCACCTGCGCCGTCGCCGGGAAGTTGCCGAGCATGACCTGCCCCGCATACGTGTTGCTGCGCGTATCGAACTTCCAGAGCACACCGTACGGCGTACCATGCGCGGTGCTCACGTAGTACGACTTGCCGTCTGGCGATACCGCCAGACCGTGCGGGCCATCGGGGTCGGCGATCATCACGCCCACGTCGTGCTGTCGCACCACGCGTGCCCCCTGCGGCCCCAGCTCGATGACCGCCACGCGATCCACGCTCTCACTTGCGACCAGCGCGGTGTACGTGCGCGACGGAAACTGCGCCGACAGCGGCAGAGCCGCCGCTGTCGACACCAGCACTCCAGCGATCAACGCACGCATCGGCATCACGGAACGATCGCGTTCTTCTTGGGCTCGGGCTTGGGATCCATACGCACGATCCACAGCCCGTTGTACATGTCGTTCACGTACGCCAAACCATTGCGCACCACCACACCCCACGTCATGGCTGCGTTCTTCACGAAGCCATCCATATCGGCGGTGTTCACGTGCACCATCTCGCGCTGCTGCGCGCGCAGGTCGCCGCGCAGTTCACCCGAAATGTCGAAGGTGCGGAAGCCCGCGTTGTACGCACCCATGTACAGCGTATCGCCCGCCACATACACGTTATGCACACCGCCGTACTCCGGCTCGTAGAAGGCCACGCTCTTCGGCTTCGCGATGTCGCTCACATCGATCACCTGCAAGCGACCATACGCGCGACCGGCCGACGCATCCTTGGCACCCTTTACCGGTGCGGCCGGAAACACTTCGTCGGCGATGAACACGTAGTTCTTGTGACGCCACGCCGTGTGCGTACCACGAATGAAGCCCGGGCCACCTGCGGCTTCCACCTGTCGGTACATGTCGTTCAAGTCGTACTTGTACTGGCTCACCACCTGCGGGTTGCTGGGGCTTCCGCCCTTGATGCCCTTGCCGATGTCGAGAATGACGAGCCCATCGTTCCAGTAGCTCAAATACGCGAGGCCATCCTGCACATCGATGTCGTGCAACGACCGGCCGGCATCAGGACGCGGCGTCTTCCACACCGCGGCCGTCTTGGGCTTGCACGGGTCGTTCCAGTCGATGATGTGAATGGCACCCGTACCATCGTTCGTGAGATAGATGTGCGTGCCGTACTTCTCCTGCTTGTACACGAAGGTGCTGTGCACGCCACCGGTGAGTCCTTCAGTAAAGTCGGCGCACTTCTTGGGGTGCAACGCGTCTTCGAGCGAGGCGATCACGATGCCGTTCTTGCGATCACTCGCGCCTTCGCGCGTGAACACCAGATGCTTGCCATCGGGCGACGTCATGATGTCGTTCACACGACGCGTGTTCTCGACGATGCTGTCGGTCACCACCGGCTTGCTCTTGTCGGTGATGTCGATGGTGAACATGCGATCGCCGCCGGAGCCCGTGCCGAGGTACGCGATTTCACGCGTAGGGTGGAGCCACACTTCTTCCGTCGTGAAGCCCGTCCGCGGCAACCGCCCAACCACCGTGGCGGGGCGGCGCACATCACGCGGCGCGAGCCGCACGATCGCCTGCGCGCTCTGCGTTCCGAGCGTGGCAGTCACCACGTAGGTGCCCCCTTCGTAGCCCGTGAACGCGCCGTCGGCGTCGATGACACCCTGACCAGGGCTGAAGCTCCAACTCGGCGTCAGCCCCGCGATCGTTTTGCCGGCGGCATCCTTCGCATTCACGGCAAAGCGAATCACGTCACCAGTGCGCGCGCTCGTCGCGCTTGGCGTGAGACTCAGCGCACCCACGCGGGCGGCGACCACCTGCACCGTGTGCGTCACCGTCGCGCGATCGACGCGGCCGGTGAGCACGGCACGACCTACGGCCTTGGCGGTCAGCAGACCGTCGGCATTCACGGTCGCTACGGCGGGGTTGCTGCTGCTCCACTGCACGCGATCGTCGCGCAGATCGCCGGCGCCGCTCTTGACCGTGGGGACGAGCACGATGCGCTGACCGCCCACGAGACGCGTGGGGGCGCCGTCGATCGTGATGCTGGCGGCGGGCCCCGCCACCATGCGCACTTCGACTCGCTGCGTGAGCGTAGGCTGACCGGGCATCTGCGCCACGACCGTCACCGGCAGTGTACCGGTGCTGCCGGAGCGGACGAGGCCGGAGGGCTCTACCGATCCTTCAAAGCGGCCGCCGGCCGCGAGAAACCGAATCGTTGCGCCCGGCACGACTTGCCCGTTCGCATCGAGCACGCGCGCCGACAGGCGAAGAGTGTCTTCGGCAACGACGACCGGATTGGCCGGCGAGATTTCGAGAGTGGCCGCGCGCGGCGGCTGGGCCTGCAACGACGTTACCGTCGCTGCAGTGAAGAGAGACAGCAACATGACAATAACCGTTAGAGGTGAAGACCCACGCCTACTTACGCCTACTTACGCCCGCTCACGCCGACGCCAACTCCGTCGCCGCCGCTTCGAGCTCCGCCACGATGGGCGCGTCGAACTTGAGTTCACGCAGCCGTTCCGCCACGCGCGTGTACCAGCGCACGGTCCCGTCGCGCCCTACCGAGAACCGTCCCCACACCGTCTCTGGAAACGCCGTACGGCGCAGGTCGGACAGAATGGAGTTCGCGTTGTGCACCTTGTCCGCCGCGCACACCCACAGCGCGTCTTCGGTGGCGAGTGACAATCGCTGGAGGTAATCCTCCTTGCGTTCGTCCGACGACATCTCGATGCCATCGTCATCCACCTTGCGATGCGTCACCGCCAGCACCGTCGCAAGCACGCTGTTGCCGAACTTGCGGCCGATGCGCTCTTCGAGCATCTCGCGTGTCATCCCTTCGCGGACGCAATCTTCGATGACGTCGTGCAGGATGCCGGCGACGATCGTCTCCTCGTTGCACCCGTACCGCGTGAGAATGATCGCGACGTTGGCCGGGTGAGTAAGGTACGGCAACCGCGTACCCTTACGAACCTGCTGGTCGTGATGCTTCGCGGCGAAGGCGAAGGCATGATTGATCCGATCGGAGTATCCGGTCATGGTCGGCAAGGCGGCGACGGGCAATGGCGGATCTGACGGGGAGCGCAGGCGTCAGGCAGGGACGGGAACATACGTCGTCCGGGTGAACCAAGCTACCAACTGCTCGAGTCCCGCCACATCGGCGTCGCCAAAGGCATCCAGCACGGGCGAATCGATATCGAGTACCGCCATCAGCGCACCCTGCGCGTCGAAGACCGGCACCACGATCTCGCTTTGGGAACGCGCGTCACACGCAATGTGCCCCGGAAACGCATGCACGTCGGGCACCACGACCGTCCGCCGCTCGGCCGCCGCCGTCCCGCACACCCCGCGGCCGAAGGCGATATCCTGACAACCAAGCGAGCCCTGGTAGGGACCGACGCGGAGCAGCGTGTCCGGTTGCACCACCCGGTAGAACCCCGTCCACAGATGCCCGAACGCGTGATGCAGCATCGCACTCAACGTGGCCATCCCGGCGATGGCGTCGGTGCTGTCATGCAGCAGCAGCTCCTGCATTTCCAGAAGACGGGCGTACGCGTCGGCGCGCGGGACGTCGCGCAGGTCGGGAATGACGGGTTCCATGACTGGTCAGGATGAAGCGAGGCGAAAACGAATGGTCAGCGAAGCGGACCGATGAGCAGAATGAGGCGGAGATCGAGCAGCGCCAGCGCCAGCCCCTGCAGGACAACGCCCAACCCTGCCCCAACGGCTCCCATCCGGCGCTCCCATTGCCACCCGACGATCACCAGCGTCAGCCCTACCGCCGCATACCCCAGATCGAGGCCGGTGTTGAGCCACAGGATGCTGAGCAACTTCTGCGTGCCGGCGAAGTCGCGCATGGTGAGCCCGCGCCACGCCCACAACGCGATGGCCGCGTTCACGGCTCCCCACGCAGCGGTCTGAATGGCGAAGTGCCGCACCAGCGGTGCGGCGACCTGGCGGAGTGTCAACCACGCCAGCAGCGCGGTGCCTCCCACGATGCTCGCTGCGGCCCACACGCCGAGGCGGAGAAGATGGCCCTGCTCGAGCGCGTACAGCGTATCTGCCCACATACGCGGAGACTAGCCGAGTGCGCGCTAACCGGCCAGCGGGAGGTCGTCGGCCCAGAGCACGACCGCGCGTACCCGTCGGCCACCCGCCTCGGCCGTCTTTACCGCCCGCGTGACCCACGCCAGTGGCGTCGCGCCCAGTCGCGCGCACAGGACCAGATCCATAGTGGCCGGCACCGCCTCCGGCGCCGCTA
Source organism: Gemmatimonadaceae bacterium (assembly GCA_947457545.1). Classification (GTDB taxonomy): domain Bacteria; phylum Gemmatimonadota; class Gemmatimonadetes; order Gemmatimonadales; family Gemmatimonadaceae; genus Gemmatimonas. Next base: position 3,194 of record CANGXD010000167.1, on the reverse strand, counting down.
CGTCGGTGACGTAGACGACGAAATCGTACTGCGCCACATGGCTGGCGAGCCCCGCTTGTGCCGCCGTATCCACCGCGGTCGCGGTGAGCGCCTCGCGGCGCGTTTGCTGGCGTGCGCGGCGCGGCAGCAGGAGGTCGACCGCCGCGTCGCGCCCTAACGGCAGCGCCCGACTGCTATCCCAGCGGTCATCGAGCGCGGCGTCGCTGTGCGACGTTGCCGGCACCAGCGAGGTGGCGGGCACGAGCGGCACCACCGCACCGGCACGCTGCGCGGCATCCACCAGCACCGTGGCACGCGATTCCCGAGCCGCCACCGATGCGAGGTTGAGCCCCACCGCGCCCGCCACCATCGGCTGATCGGCCAGCAGCTGCACCTCGCGCGCCATGTCGCCGATGTTCGACAACGTCAGGTGCAAAAGCGGCCACGCATCATCCGTGAACGAAAGGACGGGCACGGGTGCCTCGCCACTGCGCGCGCGCCGACCAAAGCGGCGTGCTTCGTTGCGCGCATGCACGATCACGCGCGCGCGCGTGACCGCTTCGAGCTCTTGCGCATCACCAACCGTGGGACGACGCAGTTCGCGAACGAGGGCCACACTGAAGCCCACGCTCAACCCCAACACCAGCGAGGCGAGCAGCATCGCGACCGGCGGGATACTCACCTGCATGCGGGCACGCAGCGACGCCTTTCCCAACTCCAAGGAATCGTTGTACCGTCGTGCCTCCGCCAGCACTGTATCGAGTCGAACGAGCGAGTCCGTGGCGAGCCGCACCGCATTTTCGAGGAGCGTATCGGCAAGCAGCGCACTCGTCAGCAGCGGCATGGTCCCGCTATCGGGACGCGACAACGACGCGCTATCCGTCGACGGCCGCGCCGCCGCCGCGGCTGCCGCGCCGGACAGCGCGCGCTCGGCCACCGACACCAGCCGCTCCCCCATGCGCGTGAGACGCGACGTCATGAGCGCGTAGAGGGCATCGGGGCCGCTCAGTGCGGCGTACGTTTCGCGTTCGCGATTGAGCCGCTCGATACTGTCTCGGAGCGCCAGCGCCGCCGTGCGCGCCGTTTCGTCGCGCTGGAGCGCCGGTGCGACGGCCAACGCGAGATAACTCTCGGCGAGCGGCGTTTGCCGCGCCCGCACCACCTGCTGCAACAGGTCACGCAGCAGTGAATCACGCGAGACCGCCGCGGCGACCGTGCGATCGGCAATGGAGTCGGTAATCCCGAGGCCGGCGGCAAGCGCCTGCCGCGCCGAACGACGCTGCTCCTCGGCACGTAGCCTGGCCGTGTCGGCGCGTTCGCGTTGCGAACGCAACTCGAGCGTATCGCGGAGCGGCGGCAGGTCGGCGATGGCAGCTGAGATCGCGCGATCGGCCTGTCGTGGCAACAGCACGAACGCCAGGAGAGTCGCGATCATGACGATCGCGCCGGACCCGGCAATGAGGAGACCGTGCCGCGCGGCATTGCGAGTGCGGGCGGCGAGCCAACGGGCGCGCGGAGAAATCATTGTGCTACAAACGAACACGGGGGCCAGCGCATCGCGCCAGCCCCCGCCGTCCTGCATATCACATCAAGACTTACTTGATGGTGATCTTGCCCTTCATGTTCATGGCGAGGTGCGGCGTGCAATGGAAATCGTACGAGCCAGCCGGAACGCCGGCGAACGAGATCGTGTACTCTTCGTTCGCGTTGAGGAGCATCTTGCCCGAAAGCTCACCAGCCTGCTCCGGCATGTTCGCCGTGAGGGCCGTCTTCGCTTCGGCCGAAAGCGTGGCGGGGTCGAACGCCACGTTGTGCGGGCCGCCCGAGACCATCACGAACTTCACGCCGTCGCCGGCCGCGATCGTGAGATCGGCGGGCTCAAAACGATAGCCCTGACCGTCGCCGACCATGTTGACCGTGTGCGTGGTGCCCGTGATCGGGGCCATCGCGCCAGCCGCCGGAGCAGCCGGGGCCGCCGCAGCCGCCGCAGCCGCCGAAGCGCCCGCCGCCGCCGTATCGGCCGTAGCCGCCTTGTCCCCACCGCAAGCGCCGAGCAGGATCGCCGCGCCAGTCACTACCGCAAAGCCGAGAAACCGCATGTTGTAGGCCTCCAGAGCCTATTCGGAAAATTCCTTTCAATCAGCGCAAGGTAGCGCTGAGTTCGCAGGGCCCTGCGAACCTTGTGAAACTATTCACAAAAGGGCCCAGCGCCAAGGCCCCAGCTAGGGATTTCCGCACTTGACGACCCCGTCCTGCTTGGCTACCGTCCACTTCTATGAATTGCTCCCGCCCCACCCACCATCATGCGCATCATGGCCACGGCCCGACGGGTCGGGGCGCTTCGTGCGTGATGGGGTAACAGCAGCACCGATTCCCTGCACCACAGCGACCTGCGGCCCGTCCTCTCCGGACGGGCCTTTTTTGTTGCCCGCGTTACAAGCGCTTTCGCTTTCCAATCCATAGAAACCGATGCTGAGAATCGCCCTCCCCAATAAGGGTCGCCTGAGCGAAGACACCCGAGAACTCTTCAACGAGGCCGGACTCGAAGTCCGTTCGTCGGGGGAGCGCGCCCTCACCGCCTCCCTGGGCGGCGAGTTCGAGGCCATCTTCGTCCGCGCCCAGGACATCCCCGAGTTCGTCGCCGATGGCGCCGCCGACGTGGGCGTCACCGGCTGGGACCTCGTCAATGAATCGGGACGGCCACTCACCTCGCATCTCGACCTCGGCTTCGGCAAGTGCCGCCTGGTCGTTGCCGCCCGCGAAGAGTCCGGCATCCGTGCCGTCGAAGACCTCGCACGCACGCCCACCCGCATGCGCGTCGCGACGGTCTTCCCCAACATCACGCGCAAGTTCTTCGAAGCGCGCGGCTGCCCGGTCGATGTCGTGCCGGTCTCCGGAGCCGCCGAAATCGCCCCGCATTTGGGGATCGCCGATGTGGTCGTCGACCTCACCTCCACCGGCTCCACCCTGCGCGTGAACGGCCTGCGCGAAATCGACACGGTGCTGCGGTCGAGCGCGCACCTCATCACCGCCGAGGGCGGTCCGCGGAACGGTGATCCCGCGCGCCGGCAGGAGCTCGACGATCTCGTCACCGCGCTCGCGTCGGTCATTCGTGCGCGTGGGCAACGCTACCTCATGGCCAACGTGCCGCGCGCCGCACTCGACCAGGTGCGCGAAGTCCTGCCCGGGCTCAATGGCCCGACCGTCATCGAGAT
>CANGXD010000166.1 GCA_947457545.1 Gemmatimonadaceae bacterium | reverse complement strand
GTGGATAGAATGACCACCACGTCGTGGCCAATGTCGGCGAGCAGATTGAGAAACCGGTTCCGCTCCGTGGGATCGAGTCCCGCGGTGGGCTCGTCGACGATGAGTAACGTGGGGCTCCCCGCGAGCGCGATGGCGATACCCAGTCGCTGCTTCATGCCTCCGGAGTAGCCACCAACGCTCTTCTTGCGCACGTCATACAAATTCACCTGCTGCAACAGGGCGCCAACGAGCTCCTTGCGCTCTCCGGGGTTCACGACACCCTTGAGCGTCGCGAAGTGATCGAGAATGGCGTCGGCCGGCATGTTGGGATATAGGCCGAACTCCTGCGGCAAGTACCCCAGTTGCGCGCGCAGCGTCTCCGGCTCGCGCACCACGTCGATATCGCGAAAGTGAATGCTACCGCTATCGGGGGGCTGCAGCGTGGCAATGGTGCGCATGAGCGACGACTTGCCTGCCCCGTTGGGGCCAAGCAGCCCGAACATGCCTGGGGCAATCGTGAGCGATATGTCTCGCAAGGCGCGGACCCCATTCGGGTAGGTCTTGCAGATCTGCGCAATGCGGAGCGTCATGGGCAGCAGGGTGAAAGGGGCGGACCGTCGGCAGGTGCTTCATTCACCATGCCACCCGCCCCTCACCACCGCAACACCGTGAGGCCCCGTCCGGGCTTCAGCGCACGACCAGATTCAATGGCGGCGCCTCCCACACCGTCGTGGTGTTGCGAAGCACGCGGAAGCTCATGCGCGACGCGCCTGCGCTCTGCCCTACGACGGAACCGCCGAGTCGATCACCCGACCATTGTGCCCGCGCAGGGTCTTCGATCACCACGGGCAAGGCGTGATCGGGATGCGGCTGCAGTGTGAACCATTCGTTACGCGGCGGCATGTCATGATCATCCGGCGCGCGCCCCTGTTTCACGAAATGGACGCGCAAGGTTCGCGGCTGTCCTACGCGCACCACCGGAAACCCGTGCCAATGATCGTCATGCGAAAACATGATGTCGCCAGTGGCCGGATCCTCCACGACGATACTGGCTATTTCCAGGCGGGGCGCCGTGGGCGGTGGCGCGGCAATGTCGCCGCCACCGCCGCACGCCGCCAAGCCCATGACTCCGAACAGCATGAGCCAGCGGTGGACCGTCGGACGAGTGCGCCCGCTGGAGGTGGGAACGCGGCGAACGATGCTCATGACGAAGCTCCGGATGATCTGTTGATGGGACAGGACGCCGCAGGATGGACGACGACATCCAGCCATGGCGAGACAAGATCCGCGTGGGTGAGATGCCAAACGAGGAAGCGCACGCGCGTCGTACCGGGCGCCAGCGCCGTCAGTCGACCGCGACCACGCAGCGGCTCCCACAGCACGATGGGATCCGCGCTTTCGCCGCGAATTTCGAGATCACGGCGCGAGACGAGATCCACCGGAACGCCTCGGAAATCGAGCGGCTTCGGAACCAGCGTCCGTACTTCATCGACACACAGCTGCACCGGTGCGCCGCTCCACGTGCGATTGTCGGTCGTCCGCATCACCACGGCGGCAGTGAGCGAGTCCGTGAACACGAGATCCGCCACTTCGGCGTGTGGGGTCACCACGGCAATGGGATGTTCACAGCCGAGCAAGACGAACGCACACAGCGCGAAACACAACGAAACGTGTCGGCGCATCACCAGCTCCACCGATAAAGCACGCGCAGATTCCGTCCCGGCTGCGGCGCCACCTGCTTCGCACGCCACAGGTGATCACGCCAGTCCGCATTGAAGAGATTGTCCACGGACAACGTGACGTCATGCAACCGTGTACCGGTCATCCAACGACGCGCGAGGCTCGCGTTGACCAACACCCACCCCGGCGTGGCACAGAACTCGGCAGGCAGCAGCGCCGGTGCGTTGTCGCCACGCACCGCCTGCGATTGATCGAGCGCGCACGTGGTGGCCCCCACGGTGTTCGGCGCAGGCGGCACCCGCCCTTGTCGCGCCGCCGCATCGGCGGCGAGGGTGGCACTCCACCGCGCACCCTCGTGGCGGACTTGCCAACGCGTACGGAGCGGCGGCATGGCGGGCAACGGCCCCCACCCACTCGCGCTCGTTGCCAGGGGTGACATCGCCGCAATGCCCGTTGCCATTTGTGCCGCATCGGGCTGCTGCTGCACACCGCGCACCCACGACGCGGTGGCATCGAACGTCAGTCGCGACACCACGCGCCATTCTACACGACCTTCTGCGCCGTGCATGCGCGCGTTCGCCTGATCGGCCTGATACACGTTGTATCGCCGCAAACGACGGTCGCGCACCGGCTGCCCGGTTTCGCGATCAACCAGCGGACGTTGGTAGATGAAATCGTTCAGCGTCATCGTGAAGAGTGCCACCTCGCCCTTCCATTTCGGTCGCGTCAGTCGTGCGAAGAGATCCACGCCGTTGCCACGTTCGGCGCGCAGCTGCGGGTTGCCGACTTCGTACGCGTATGTGGCGAGGTGCGGCCCAGCGGAAAACAGCTCCTCGATGGCTGGCGGCCGGAAGGCGCGCGCCACGCTGGCGCCAACCACGATGCCAGCACCAACCGCGGCCGATACCCCAACGCTGCCGGTCGGCGCAGAAAATGCACGGGTGCGGACATCGCGCACCAACGCCGTCTCGGTACTGTCCAGCGGGACAATGCGTGTCGCGTCCCATCGTGCGCCCCACTGCAACCGAACGGCGCGGCCGCCAAACAATTCGTCGAGTTCCCATTCTTCCATGGCGAAGACCGCACCGCCGCGCAGCACCCCCGGACGTGTTCCGGTGAAGCTTCCTTCGGCGCGAAAATCCCGCCACTGCAACCAGCTTCCGGCGCTTCCTCGCACCGGCACCCCCGCATGTCTCACGTACTGCACGAGCGCATCGCCATTGGCCATGAGCTGGCCGAAGCGCGTGCCCACAAAGCCCCCGCGTTCGAGTTCCGATTGTTCGAAGCGGACCATCTGCGCCGACAGATTGGCTTGCGTGACCCGGGGCCACCAGGTGCGACCGCTGGCCGCCACTGGCGCTCGCCACGCCGCGTCGAGTCGCCCCGCTCGGCGTGACAGATCGACGTACACACCACCGTCGTGCGCTCCGGGTAACACCACGCCGCCAAAACTCCCCGGCACACCATAGCTGCTGGCCACGTCACGCACCGCGGCACCGATACGCCACACGCCCCACCCAGTGGTGACGTCAACCAGCGATGCGCCGGCGCCAACGTCGTAGCCGCGCAGATCGGAGAAGGGGAGTCGGCCCGCAGGCGCCCGCGTGTCGCCGGCCGTGCGCCATGAGCCACCGATGCGCCACGCCAGCGCGCCGGCGCCGCCGCGCAGCGTTGCCTGCGCGACACCGCCGTTATTCACGGATTCCCCCTGCCCGCTCACCACGCCACTCAGACGGCGCTGTGCTCGTTCGGCAGGAACATCGTCGCGCACCACATTGACCACGCCACCCAGACTGTTGCTGCCATAGAGCAATCCGGCGGGCCCGCGGATGACTTCGACGCGGCGCGCCGTCATCGGATCGATGGTGACCGCATGATCCGGCGCGGTGGTCGCAATATCGCCCGTGCGTTGTCCGTCTTCGAGGACCAACACGCGGTCCCCACTTAAGCCGCGGATGACGGGTTGCGTGGCCATCGGCCCATTGCTGCGAGCCGTTACGCCTGGCTCCCCGGCTAGCGTCGCGGCAATGGATGGTGCGAGCCGCCGATCGAGCGCGCGCCCCTCAAGAACAGTGACCGGACGCGCGAGCGTCAGGCCACTTCCCTGCACGGCTGTCACGCGAACGACGCCGAGGGTCTGTGCACGGGCGGCTCGTCGCAGCGAATCCTCGCGCACACGCGCCAAACGCTGGGAGTCCGCGGGTGCAGGTATTGCCTGCGCGCCGACAGTGGCCGGGAAGAGCTTCCCGGCCACCGTGCACACCAGCCAACACCACGCCCATCGGCGAATCGCCACGATTACCGCTGCAGCGAACGGGTCTCACGGACACCGAGCAGCGCGATACGCTCGGGGGTGCCACCCACGTTCATCGTGCGGGCGAGCGTCGGGATGCCACTGCTGCTGATGTTGATTTCGAGAATGCGCCCCTGCGTGGGGCTGGTCATGTACGCCACGCCATCGGCGAAGGCAAAGAACGGCGTGAGGACTGCGCCACTCGTCGGCATGGGCGGCACCGCTCCGCTGAGTGTTCCCGTGACCTGACGCGTGGCCATGTTGACGACATGCAGGTTGCCCAAACGACCGAGGATGATCGCGTAGCGTCCCGTGTGATCGAGTTCGGCCGTCCAATCGAGCTCATTGCCCGGAATGGTCACCGGCAACATCGTCTGCGTCGACACCTGGGCAACACCGATGGCGCGCGTGGCGGGGCTGACCGGCTGGCCGCGGATGGCCATGCGCACGAGGAAGTTGTCCTGCCCCTCACGCGCCCAGACGGTACCTACGCCGAAGCGCGGATCGGTGCCGTGCACGAACTTCTGGAACGTGGCCGTGGTACCGCTCGTGCGCACGAAGAGGGCCCCGTCGGCACACCCGTACAGCTTGCCCACCGCGTTGCCGGCCAGCCCATGGAGGCCGGGGCACGAGGTGTTGCGCCCCACCTCCTGTCCCTGACGGTTGTACACGACGACCCCATTGGGGAGCACCGGATTGGCGGGATCCTGGATGGACGCCGACACCAGGCCGCCGTCGCCATTGGACATGCCCGCGCCATGATGCGCGTTGCCCGTGCGAACGGTCAGCACCGGCTGCGTATTGCCCGCCGCCACCTGCGCTTCACTCCAGAAGCGCACATTGCCGCTGCCGTCGAAGTGCACCGACACCATGTCGCCATTGTAGTTGCCATGGATGGGCGTCTGATCGGAGAAGCTGCCGAGCAACCGGGGGGCCTGTCGGACGCCACGGCCGTTCTGCTCGAAGACGCCGCCATCGATGAACGACACCTGGTTGCGCGTTTGGAAATGGGCGAACGCAATGCGCCCCTTGGCGGTGTAGAGGTACGTAATCCTCGACGGCAGGCCGCCCATGGAATCGACCCGCACCCCGGTACCGGCCTCAAAGACGCGCGCAAAGGGCGCCGTGTCGGACACCACGAGCCGGCGGAACTCCGTGGACGGCGCGGTGGCCGCCGCCTCGGTGGGCGTGTCGTCGCCGCAGGCTGCGAGCACGGCGGCACTCGACATGGCCAGCAGGAGACGGGGGGCAGCAGTGCGACGGAATCGGGGAGTGACCATGCGAATCCTCAGGCTGTTATTGATTATGGACTATCAAGATAAGGGCAAGGCTAATCCTGCCATACTGGGATGTCAATATCATTAAGGATACTACTATTGGGAGGATTCTCCACGTCGTCTGCCGCGCCGACATCTTGAGGGGATGTCGCCAGCTCCCGTCGATCAGCTCGTACCACACCAGCGTGGACATCGCATTCGCCTCGCCACCGCGGCCGACCACGATGCCATTCACCGCCTCAACTACCGCACGTTCGTCGAGGAGATTCCGCAGCATCCGGCGAACGCGGAGCGGCGGCTGGTAGACCGGTTTCACGACGACAACGTGTACGCCGTCTACGAGGTCGATGGCGCTGTCGTGGGCATAATCTGTGGGCGCGCCCAGCGACCGTTCTCGCTCGACCAGAAACTGGGCCCGGTAGACCAGTGGCTCCCGCCGGGCAGCAATCCCGTCGAAATCCGGCTGCTGGCGGTCGAACCGGCCTTTCGCGCTACGCGCGTTTTCGCCCGGCTCATGCGCTGTATCACGCGCCACTTCATGGACGCCGGCTACGACGTGGGTGTGCTTTCCGGCACTACCCGCCAGCTGGCGCTGTATGAACACCTCGGGTGTGTCCCCTTTGCGCATCGCATCGGGACGCCGGACGCGGAGTATCAACCCATGTACATCACACGCTCGGCCGTTGATGCGTGGCCCGATGTCATCGGTGCGGCTGAGAGCGCCCCAGCGGACGGTGGCAATTTTCTCACCGGCCCGGTATCCGTTGCGCCGTACGTACGGGCAGCGTTCAACCAAGACGCCGTGTCACACCGGAGCTCGGCGTTTCTGACGCGCTACCGCGACGTACAACAGCGGCTGTGTGCACTCACGGGCGCGCCACACGCCACGCTGCTGCTGGGCTCCGGTACCCTCGCCAACGATGTGGTGGGCACGCAACTGCAGCAGCTCGGTGGTCCGGGCATCGTGGCCATCAATGGCGAGTTCGGCGAACGTCTGGCCGACCACGCTGAAAGACTCGGCCTTCCGCACACCGTCGTGCGTGCGCCGTGGGGGGCACCGCTCGACTACGACGCCATCGATAGCGCCATGCGCCGCACGCGAGCGCGCTGGCTCTGGTGCGTGCACTCCGACACCAGTACCGGCGTCGTGAACGATGTGGGCGTGCTACGCGCGCTCGCGCAGCGACACGACGCGAAGCTGGCGCTCGATGCCATCAGCACGGTGGGAGCGCTTCCCCTCACTCTCGACGGCGTATGGTGTGCGAGCGGGGTCAGTGGCAAATCGCTGGCGGCGTTTCCCGGCGTCGCCATCGTTTTTCACGAAGCATTGCCACACGCACCGACGGTGCGTGTACCACGCTATCTCGATCTGCAGCTGGCAGACGCGCATGGCGGCATCCCGTTCACGCAGTCGTCCAACCTCATCGAGGCGCTGCATGCGAGTCTGGCGTATACCAACTGGCATGCACGCATGGCGCAGCGGGCGCGTGATGGCCGGTGGTTGCGCGGCGCACTCGAGCGCGCGGGACTTCCCGAACTCGCGCCGGAGTCGGTCGCCTCGCCTATCGTGCACACCATTCCGTTGCCGGTCGACATCGATGCGCAGCAAGTGGGCGAAGCACTGCGCCAGACAGGATGGCTGGTGGCGTTCGAAAGTGGCTATCTCCGCGAGCGGAACTGGCTGCAGATCTGCCTCATGGGCGAGTACCATGCTACCGCGTTACGAGCCATACCGCGTATACTGGCCGCCGCCGTCGCGCGGGTGCGTGATGGTGCATAACGAGGCGTGATGGTGTGCAGCACACCAGCCCACGCTCAGTATCCGATTGGTCCCACGCGGAAGAGATTCATCGTCCACGTGAGTGCGCCGGGTTCGGTACCCATGATGAACCATTCTCCATAGCGGCGATCGGCGGGCGTGCTGGCGTCTGCGGGCTTACCAGTGGAACGATCGATGTCGACCGACACCACGCCCGGTGGTGGCGTCCATGCACCGGCCGTGCGCGAGGCGTAGGCGGCCGCGATGATCTGCCCGGCAATAGGTGCGGCGAGCGTGCCACCGGCCGCCCCCGGCGCAATCATCGCCGGACGGTCGAAACCCAGCCACACCCCCGTCACGAGCTCGGGCGTCATGCCCACGAACCAAACGTCGGTGTTGTCGTTGGTCGTACCGGTCTTGCCGGCCACGGGGACTCGCGCTGGTACGATGCGACGCAGCGCCGTTGCGGTGCCGCGTTCCACCACATCGCGCAGCATATCCCGCATGATGAACGCCACGCGCGGGTCCATGGCTGGGCGCATGGCACTGCCCTGCGGCGCAAAGACCGTCCGCCCCGTGCGGTCCTCGACCTTGATGATGAACCGCGGATCGACCGATACCCCGCCGTTGTCGAACGCGGCATACGCGGCGACGAAGTCGAGCGGCTGCACGACACTCGCACCCAACGCACTCGACGGATACGGAGCAATAGGCGCGCGCAATCCGGCCCGTCGCGCGAGCGCGGTCACACTGTCCATCCCCACGGAGAGCGCGAGTTGCACCGCGACGGGATTGCGCGAACGCGTGAGTGCTTCACGGACGGTGAGCGCGCCGAGGAAGTCGTTGTCGGCGTTGTCTGGAGAGTAGATCTGACCGTTGTCGAGGCGAACGCGCAGTGCGGTGTCGGCGACCATGGCATTGGCCGTGAGCCCCTGTGACAACGCCTGCGCGTAGACAAACGCCTTGAAGCTCGAGCCCGGCTGACGATTGCCATCAATGGCACGATTGAAGCTGGAACGGGCGTAGTCGCGGCCGCCCACGAGCGCGCGCACTTCGCCGCTGGTGGGGTCGATGACCACCACGGCGCCTTCGAGACAGGCGTCGACGCGCGGCTTGCGCGCGTTGGCCGCGCTGGGCGCCGGTGCATTGGCCTGCTCGGTAGCGCACCGCTGTCCGCGAAAACCCGGGCGGGTTTCGATGTCGGCAATGCCGCTCGTGAGCGCCTGTTGCGCTGCACGCTGCAGGGCGGGGTCGATCGACGTCTGAATACGATACCCGCCGTTCATCACGGGCACTCCACCGCGTTCCGCCTGCACGCGCACGACATCGGTGACCCACGGGGCCAGTTTCTCCGTGCGGGCGATGGTGCGCACCGGTTCCTTCTGCGCGGCGGCTGCCTGCGCGGCCGTGATGTACCCCTGCTCCGCCATGAGCGCGAGCACCGTGTTGCGACGCTCGCGGTTGCGGTCGGGATAGCGACCAGGATCGTACTGCAC
>CANGXD010000165.1 GCA_947457545.1 Gemmatimonadaceae bacterium | reverse complement strand
TCGCGCCCGAAACGCACCACCAGCAGGAGGAGCGGTTTGCGCGTATCGAGGCGCTGCGGCGCGCGGCCGACGCGCTCGAAGATGCCGCGCGCGAAGGGTGGGCGAACGACGAAGATGTGTCGTGGTTGCGCGCCGAACTCCAGGACCGGCTGGACAGTCACCGCGACCCGGAGCGGGCCTCCACGCGCCATGAACTCCGCGCGCGCATGCGGCACGCCGAGCGCCGCATGCTCATCCGGTTGCGCAACGAAGGCGCAATTTCCGACGAAGTGCTGCGCGAGCTCGAGCACGAGCTGGACCTCGACGCCATGCGGGGCGACAGCGCGATCGCCCATGCGCACTGACGCACGCGCAGTGACGTCGCCGCGGCAATTCAGGGTCGGGCAGCCCCTTCGTGTTCGGGAGGAACTCTCGTGCTGTTCTCCGGCAGGCGATCAAAACGACTGAGGCGCTCGATGTCGATGGCGAGGGCGTCGTCGATGGAATTGATGAAGATGTTGGTGAACTTCGCGTCCCACGTGACTTCGTCCCAGGCGTAGGAGTGCCGCACCGAGACCTGCGTGGAGAACGTTTCTTCGTGTGCGCTGATGAGAATGAGAATCTCCGCCTCACCGCGCCGCAGCCGTTCGGGGGTGACGCCACGCAACGGACTGCGTTCGTCGATGGGGTGCACGATGGTCCAGTGCAGCGGGAAGAACGTGACGTTGTTCCGTTCGAGGCGCAGCTGATGGAAATTGCGCTCGCGTTGCCCCTCGATGTTTTCGAACCACGTGATACTTACGCTGGCCGTGACTTCGGTGAGTTCGCTGGGCAACTCGTTGACGATGCGGAACATGAGCGCGCGGCCGTCTTCGTACGGGGCAATGACGGCCGACTCACTGAAGCGGATGGCGGCGCGGGGACGCGTGAGCCGTGCGACAATGAGCGCGAGGGTGATCATACCGATAAGCGGCCCCAGCATCGACTGGGTGATGGTGAGGGCGTGCGCGGTGGCACCCACGGCATGGACGCCGTCGGTGCCCGTCGTGGTGAAGATGCCCACACTATAGGCGAACGCCTGCATGAATGGATCATCGATGCCCAGGGAATCGGTGCCGAGGAGGGCGCCAGCACCGAGTGAGCGATACCCCAACGCAAAAATGCCGTTGAGCAACAACACACCGCTCACCAGCCATAGCAGAAACGACGGCCACGGCATGCTGAGGGCGCGCAGATACAACTGTTCAGTGCGCTGTCCCTTGAGGCCGAGCTTACGCGCCGTCGAGTGTCCGTCGGGCGAAAGAAACCGGCCGCGCACGGCCTGCGCGGCAACGCGACCAAAGCCAAGATCGGATTCTTCCGGCGTAGCGGTCGCGAACGACTTGGCGGCAATACGGGATGGCGAATTATCGGTAGGCATATTTCAAAAACTCAGGGAAGCGCGAAGGCCACGTACACACCACCACTCGGCGCGCCGTTCTTGCCGCCGCCGCAGGCAATGACGATGTACTGCTTGCCGTCTACCATGTAGGTACTTGGTGTGGCATTGCCGGCAAAGGGCAGCGTGGCTTCCCACAGCTGCTTGCCGTTGGATTTGTCGTAGGCGCGGATATTGTTGTCGTACGTCGTGGCGGCAATGATGAGCAGTCCGTTCTCTGTAACGATTGCTCCGCCGTAGCTGTCGGTGCCGGTATGGCGAATACCCTTCGCGGCGAGCTTGGGATACTCACCAAACGGAATCGACCACGCGATCGTGCCCTTGTTGAGGTCGATGGCGTTGAGGGTACCCCACGGCGTCTTTACCCCGGGATATCCTTCGTGATCGAGAAAGATATCGAAGTACGCCGTGCGATACGGCAGCGCATACGGGTTCGGCGACGCTGCGGTCTTCGCCTTCGTCTCGTCTTTGCCGGTGACGAGATAGTTGACGATGTCGTTGATGGCCGTGCCATCCATGGCCCCGCCGAAGCCCGGCATGCGGCCTGTCCCTTCGCGCACCATCTGCGCGATCTGCTCGCGTGAACGGCGCGACGCAATATCGAGCAGCGACGGGCCAATGGCTGTCCCCTTGCGCGCGTCGCCGTGGCAGCCTGCGCAGTTGGCGCTGTACAGCGACGCATCGCTGCGCGGCACGAGCTTGAGCAGCCAGGCCATTTCGTTGGAGTTGACGTACATCAGCCCCGTCTTGGGATCGAACGCCGGCCCGCCCCACTCACCGCCGCCGTCGACGCCGGGATAAATGATGATGCCCTTGCCGTTCGGCGCCGTGAACGGATGCGGCGTGTTGTATTCGGTGAAGGTCTTGAGCGCCGCGCGATACGCCGCCGGTGTGCGCCGCGTGAGGTCGGCGCGCGTAAGACGCTGCCGCGCGAATGGCGGCGGGCTCACGGGAAAGCTCTGCGTGGGCGACGTCTGATCGCCGGGCAGCGTTTGTTTCGGCATGGGCTGCGGCTCGATGGGAAAGAGCGGCGCGCCCGTAACGCGATCAAAGAGAAACGTGTGTCCGGTCTTGGTGATCTGCGCGAGCGCATCGATGGGGCGTCCGTCGCGCTGCACCGTGACGAGCATGGGGGCCGCAGGCAGATCGCGATCCCACAAGTCGTGCTTGAGCACCTGATAATGCCACAGCCGCTGTCCCGTCTTGGCATCGAGCGCAATCACGCTGTTCGCGTAGAGATTATCTCCCAACCGGTTGGCGCCGTAGAAGTCGTAGCTCGCCGAGCCCGTGGCGGCGAAGACCATACCGCGCGCCGCATCGAGCGTCACGCCACTCCAGGCATTGGCGCCGCCGGCAATCTTCCAGGCATCGGTGGGCCATGTCTCGTACCCGGGCTCACCCGGATGCGGAATGGTGTGGAAGCTCCAGCGCAACGCGCCCGTGTTGATGTCGAAAGCGCGGATGTCGCCTGGCGCACTCGGCAGCTGCTCGGGGACCGTACTGCCCATGATGAGCAGATCGCCGAACACGACACCCGGAGTAGAGGCACTCACCGACAGGCCTTCCACCGGTCGTCCAAGCCCCTGGCGCAGATCGATCCAGCCACTGTCGCCAAACGTGCGAATGGGGCGCCCCGTGTTGCGGTCGAGCGCGTAGAGCCGGTTGCGATAGTTGAAGAGCACGCGGTCACCGGTGACGACCACCCCGCGATGCCGAATGCGCGACGTCGGCGGCGCGCCGTTGAGCGGATCGAAGCGCCAGATCTGCTGGCCCGACGCCGCATTGAGGGCAATGACCTGCATCTTGGGCGTCGTCGCGTACAACACGCCGTCGATCACGATGGGATTCGCCTGCATTTCCGAGCCGGCAAAGGCGTCCTTCGTGTCGAAGGTCCACGCCACCTTGAGCTGCTTCACATTGGCGGGTGAGATCTGCGACAGCGTGGTGTAGTGCGTGTGATCGTCATTGCCGTGATACACGGGCCAGTTGGCCGTCTGGGCGGCGGCCGGCGTGGCAACGAGAGACGCGAGAAGCAGACGGCGGAGCATGGTGATGGGGCTTGGGTCGGCGCAGCGATACTGGCTCAAGCTACCTCGCGTTTACGTTCACGCGAGGGTAGTCTCTAAAGGCGCCAATGCGCGTTGTTCCCGAGTGTCCCTCCATGCTTCCTGCCATGCACCGTCGCCAGTTCGTCCAGCACGCCGCCGCCCTTGCGGCGCTCCCTGCCTTCGGAGGCCTCGCAAAGACGGGGCCGTGGCCGGAGACGGCCACGCAGGCCGCGCGCGTCGTCAACGGCGAGCGGCTCAACGGGTGGCTGGCACAGTTCGATGCCATCGGGCGTACCGCGTCGGGGATCAACCGTGTGGCGTACAGCGAAGCCGATCTCGCCGGTCGTGCCTTCACGAAGCAGCTGTTCGCCCAGAGCGGCCTCACCATGCGTCTCGACACCGCCGGCAACATGCTGGCCCGGCTCCCTGGCACCGATGCGGCGCTCAAGCCCATTCTCATTGGCTCGCACGTCGACTCGGTAACCGATGGCGGCAACTACGACGGGCCGGTGGGATCGTTCGGCGCCATCGAAGTGGCACGCTCGCTACTCGAGCAGAAGGTCCGCCTGCGCCATCCGCTGGAAGTCGTGGTGTGGCAGAACGAAGAGGGCGGGACGATTGGTAGCAAGATTGCCGTGGGCCTGCTCACGCCCGCCGATCTCGACAAGGTCGCGCGCAGTGGCAAAACCGTACGTGAAGGCATCGGCATCATTGGTGGCGACGTGTCGCGCCTCGCCGAGAGCGTGCGCAAGAAGGGCGATCTTGCGGGCTACCTCGAACTGCACATCGAGCAGGGCGGGCAGCTGGAGAAGAACAACCGGCAGATTGGTGTGGTCGAGGGCATCGTGGGGCTTCGCTGGTTCGAAATCACCATCACGGGCTTTGCCAACCATGCGGGCGCCACACCCATGGACCAGCGCCAGGACGCCATGCTGGCGGCGGCCAAGTTCACCGTCGCGGTGAACGAAGCGATTCGCGGCGAAGCGGGCCGACAGGTCGCTACCGTGGGACGCCTCAACGTGCTCCCCAACACCACCAATGTCATTCCGGGGCAGGTCACGCTCACCGTCGATCTGCGCGATCTCAGTCAAGCCACCATCGACCGCTTCACGGCGCGCTTCGAGCAGCTCGGCCGTGACATCGGCAAAGCCACCAGCACGACGTTCGCCTTCACGCAGATGGTGAACAGCACGCCGGCGCTCAGCGATACGCGACTCACGCAGGTGGTGGAGTCGAGTGCGGGGGTCCTCGGCCTCACGCACCAGCGTATGCCCAGCGGTGCAGGGCACGACGCGCAGGAAGTCGCGCACATTGCCCCGATGGCGATGATCTTCGTGCCCAGTGTGGGCGGTATCAGTCATTCGCCGCGCGAGTTCTCGCGTACGGTCGATATCACCAACGGGGCCAACGTACTGCTCAACGCGGTCATTGCGGCCGACAAGGTGCTTCCTTAACCGGCGGGCAATTGCCCCGCTGTCGACGCACAAAACGCCGTCACGCGCGCATCCACAATCACGTCGGCGCGCGTGAGTGCGCGCTGCAGCGTGAGTCCCTCGAGGGTGCGACACCGGCTGAGTGCCACGTAGCTCTGCCCCGCGGCAAAGGCGCCGCGTCCCAAGTCGACATGCACGTGATCGAAGGTGAGTCCCTGCGACTTGTGAATGGTGACGGCCCACGCCAGCTGTAGTGGCAGCTGGCGATACCGGCCCACGGGCCGAGTGCACAGCTCGCCGTCATCGTCAATCGAGTACTCCTGTTGCACCCACTCCTGCGGCGTCACCGTCACGCGTGAGCCGTCGTCCAGCCGCACGCGCACGTCGTCGGCGGCAATGGCTTCGACGTCGCCCAGCGTCCCGTTCACCCACGCCTGTTCGGCGTCATTCTTCACGAACATGACACGGGCACCTCGCTTGAGCACGAGTGGGTCTGGCGCCGGCTCATTGCGCTCCCACCCATCGCGCAGAAACACGCCGCTCCGTTGGGCGCTAAAGGTGACCGGGCGATCGTCGAGCGCCGAGAGTCGTCGCGTATTGAGCGCGTCAGCCGATTTGCGATAGGCGGTGAGCACGATTCGGTCGTCGAGTTCGCCGGTATCGACGGCGTCCACACGCGTGCGCAGTCGCGATGTGTCGGCGGCGGTGGCGCCTCCCAATCGCAGCCGGTCGAGCATCGCAATCCACACCGGATCGCGCTGCCGGTACACCGTCGTGAACTCGAAGGCACCGAGCGGCGCGGTGCGAAAGACGCGGGCGTCGAAGAAGAAGGGGCTGAGGTAGCCGAGCGCGCTGAACTCCTCGTCCTGCTCGCGCGTCACAATGGGCGGCAACTGATACGGGTCGCCAAAGAGCACCACTTGCACGCCCCCGAAGGCGGCACGTGTACCGCGCGCGAGTTGGAGCGCGACGTCGATGGCATCCATCACGTCAGCGCGCACCATGCTTACTTCGTCGATGATCAACAGCTCGAGCTGGCGGGCCACGCGCATCCACGGCCCGCGACGGATGTCGAGTTCGGTGAGCGCCTTGAGCGGGAACTTGAAGAAGCTGTGAATGGTCTGCCCGCCGGCGTTGAGGGCGGCGAGTCCGGTAGGGGCGAGCACAGCGGCGCGCCCTTGATACTGGGCGGCGAGTGCTCGCAGGGCGGTGCTCTTGCCGGTGCCGGCGCGTCCGGTCACGAAGAGGGGGCGAGTGCGTCCGCGCGCCACGTACGCGAGCAGGGCATCGAGCTCGGGACTGGGGCGTATGTCACGCGTGGGGGTGGCGGGCGCTTCGCGCACCTGGCGGGTGACCGTACGGCGCGCGGTCTGCGGCCGCGCCGTCGGCGGGGCGGTGGCCGGCGCGACCGGCTGCGCAGCGCGCCAGCGCGCATACTGGGCCAGAGCCGCGTCCCGGTGCGTCGGATCGGTGATCCGGACCAACTGCGGGCGCACGGCATCGCGGACGAATTTGCGGACGTCGTCGCGATCGAGGGAGAAGAACTGCACATACCCGCTCCCCGGGTGGGACGGGTCGAACACCAGCACGTCGTCGTCGCGCTGGAAACGGTACACGTGAAGGGCGGAGGGCGGGGCGGCGTTCGTCACGCCGCAACATATCCCGATTGTCGGACCAACGCGGCACATTACAGCCATGACGCAATTGAGGATCATCACGGGCGACTCGCCGGCGGCGCTGCTCTCCCGAATGGCGCAGGAACTCACCGCCACCCCGCTACCGCCGTTGCTCGACGAGTGCATCATCGTGCAATCGCTCGGCATGGAGCGGTGGGTCCGTCAGCAGCTGGCACTCCGGCATGGGTGCGCGGCCTCGCTGGCGCTCCCGTTTCCGGCCGCGTTCTGCCGGCGATTGGCGGCGGGACTGCAGCGCGATCCGCACTTCGCCACCGGCGACGGCGTCACCATCGATGCGCGCTTCGAGGAGCAGGCGCTCGTCTGGCGGCTCTTTGCGCTGCTGCACGACGACGCGCTGCTCGCACAGGACGTTTGCGAGCCGCTGCGTGCGTTCCTGCAGGGGGGCACCGATGCCAAGCGCTACGGGCTGGCGCGGCAGATTGCCGCGCGCTTCGACGAGTACCGTCTCTATCGTCCCGAGCTGCTCGTGGGGTGGGAGGAAGGGCGCGACCCACTCACG
This sequence comes from Gemmatimonadaceae bacterium, assembly GCA_947457545.1. Lineage (GTDB taxonomy): Bacteria > Gemmatimonadota > Gemmatimonadetes > Gemmatimonadales > Gemmatimonadaceae > Gemmatimonas. Next base: position 1,402 of record CANGXD010000165.1, on the reverse strand, counting down.
ACCAACGCGCACGAGGCGTGGCAGGCCGCGCTCTGGCGCACGCTGCTCGCCGATGAGCGGCCGGCGCACTTTGCCCGCTGGTTCCTGCAGACGGTTGAGCGGCTCGAGTCGGTTACAGAGCGCCCCGAAGGGCTGCCGGAGCGGGTCTCGGTGTTCGGTGTGTCCACGTTGCCGCCACTCTTCATCCGGTTGCTGCGCGCGGTAAGCCGATTCGTGCCTGTCACGTTTCACGTGCTGCTCCCCAACGCAGACAGCTGGCGGCCGGGCGCAGTGCGGCATCCGTTCTTCGAAGCCTTCGGTCAATCGTCGCGCGATTTTCTCGGGCTGCTCATGCATCCCGATGTGCATGGTGCACTTCCCGCCATCGAGCACGTCGCGACGACCGCCGCGGGCGGCGCCAACAGCGTGCTCGCGCAGTTGCAGCAGTCGCTGCGCATGGGCGCGGTCGCGCCGCGTACGGTGACGGGTGGTGACCGCTCGCTCTCGGTGCAGGTGTGTCACTCCCCCATGCGCGAGCTCGAGGTCTTGCGCGATCAGCTGCTCGACGCGTTTGCCGCCGACCCTTCGCTGCGCCCCCACGACGTGCTCGTCATGGCGCCCGATGTGGAGCAGTACGCGCCGCTGGCGGAAGCGATTTTCGGGCACGCGCGCACCCGGGGCGACGAGCAGCGTCCGCATATTCCGTATCGCGTGGCGGATCGCACCATGTCGCGCGAGTCGGCTCCGGCGCGCGCCCTGAGCACCATGCTCGGGTTGGTTTCGTCTCGATTGACCGCGAGCGAGGTGCTCGAGCTGCTGACACAGCCACTCGTGCGTCAGGCGGTGGGGATTGCCCCTTCGGATGTCGATCAGATCACCACCTGGATCGAAGACGCCGCCATTCGCTGGGGCTACGACGGTGCCGCCCGCGCCGCGTTGCAGGACGTCCCCGGTTTCGAAGAGAACAGCTGGCGCCGCGGGCTCGACCGCTTGCTTGCCGGCTACGCCACGGGGCGTGTGGAGGCATTGTCTGGCGGTGTGCTTCCGGTGGCTGGTGATCTCATGGGCAACGCCGAGCTGCTGGGGCAGTTCGTGGAGTGGGTGGAAGGCCTGTGTACGCGCCTCGATCTCTTGCGGACGGAGCGCACGCTCGACGAATGGACCCGCGTGTTGCAGGACACACTCGACTGGCTCGTTCGCTCCGACGACGTGGACGAGCGCGCGGTGATCGACCGGATGTCGCGTGACCTCGGGCGTTTGGCCGAACTCACCGAAGCTCGCGTAAGCGTGCAAGGGACCCGCTCGGAAGCAGCGTATCCCGTGTCGTTCGACGTGGTGCGCGATTGGGTAGCCGACACGTTGGCCGAAGACGAACCCGCCAGTGGGTTCCTTACGGGCGGACTCACGATCTGCGCCATGAAGC
>CANGXD010000164.1 GCA_947457545.1 Gemmatimonadaceae bacterium | reverse complement strand
GAAGGAGTTCGTCGACCAATCCAAACGCGACGGTACGGTTCGAGATGCCATCGCGCAGGCTGGCTTGCGGCGTACGGATGTGGCACCTTCAGCACTCGCCAAATGACCTCCTAACTTCAGGCTCGACCCGACGGGCGAGACGCCCGCGGATCAGCCTGAGCGTTAGGCCGACAAGTTACCTTCTTCATGTGCTATCTGCCACAGCGACCTTCCCTGTGGAGCCAGCAAGCCACCGCATTGCGACTCACCTCGCGTTCCTCCTTGTCACGGCAGTTCTGCTCGTGCTGTGCATGGTTTATCCGTACTTCTCGGGCGGATATGACCGTCTGGCCGTTCCGCTCTCGACGATGGCGCAGGTGTTCGGAGTGGCCGGGCTGGCGCTGGTACCGGTGGGCTTGCTGTGGCTGGCGATGCCAAAGCACGGGTTCGGCCTGTCAATTGTTGGCACGGCCGTCGGTACCGGTGTGGCGCTGCTCCTGGCGCTGTTCGCGACATTGAGTGTCGGCAATGCGTTCGGGGCGCTGACCTGTGCGGCTTGGGTCTTCGCTGCTATTCGGTTCGTGCCGCGGCTGAAGTCTCTCAAGAACGCCGAGTACTCAACGCGGCACCCAGCGGCGATGTATCTGGTGTGTCTGCCAGTGATCACTTTCGCCGCCCAGATGGTGCTTCGCGCGCCGCTGATGAAGGCGAGTAGAGATCGCGCCATCGCGAGTGCGAGCCAGTTCATCGGCGACATCGAGCAATACCACGCCAGGCACGGTCGATATCCCGTCTCGCTCCAAGCGCAGAATCGGGACTACCACCCCAACGTCGTCGGGATCGAACGGTACATTTACGTCCCACAGGGCGATTCATACAACCTCTCCTTCGAGCAGCCACGGTTCCTCCTTGATCGCTTCGGCACGCGGGAGTGGGTTGTCTACAATCCACGCGATGTTCATCGAGTGTACAGCCACACGACATGGTTATTGCCACCTCCAGACGTGGCGGAACCAAGTCAGGGCTGGTACGCTTCCGGCGAGACGGGGCATGCGCACTGGCGGTACTTCTACTTCGACTAGCGGCGACCGAGAAAGCATCCTAACGTTGCTTGCTGCCGACGAGTGGACTGCGGAGGCTCGCTGCGCTCGCAATGATCTGACCACTCGCAGCAGAAGCAGGCGTTGAGGATGTAGAATAAGTCGCGTGCGGTATTCACTTGTCTCCATGTGGGGAAATCGGGCTTCAGATTTGCGCCAGAATCGACGATCGCCGCCTCGGCAATGATTCCAGTATGGGCTCAATCGGGCTGCGCAACGGAAGTCGGACTTATCCTACAGCCTCGTTAGCGTGCATGACGCACATGCGTTCAGCCATCTTCGTATTTGACTTGCACCCGCCAGATGCCGGCTAGCCAGGACACTACGCGATCAAAAGGACGAGCGCCTGATCCTCGGAACAGCGACATACGCGCGCTTCTGATTAGAACTGGGAATCAGTGTGCTCACCCGGGCTGTAGTCATCCACTCGTGAACGAGCGGAATCAGTTTATCGCCCAGATCTGCCACATCGAAGCGGCGGCGCCCGGTGGTCCGCGTTATAACCCTTCAATGAGTGATGAGGCCCGTCGAGCGTCCTCCAACCTGCTAGTGCTTTGCTACCGACATCACGTAGAGAGCAATGACACGGGGCAGTATACGGTCGAAGTATTGCGCGACATCAAAAGAGCTCACGAGGCCCAATTCGCTGCCACACCGTTTACTCCAGACGCTAGTGTCGTGGAGAGTATTGCCCGAGAGGTCGCTGAGTACTGGAGGAACGTCGACCATGCCAACTCAAGTGAGCATATTGTTCCAGAGATAAGAATTGAAATTGATGCTGATGCCACGGCCCAAAGCCTCATTAGGAGCCTTTGGGCTGAACTCGATAGGCTCGACCTTGAGCTCGACGAGCTCGCTCGCTCAGCGGATCGCCTCCCTCAGGAAGTACGTGATGCATTGGTAAAGGCAGGATACGAGCTTGGAACGTGGGACGGGCTGATCGGACCCGAAAACCCGACGCACAACTGGAACTGGGAGTGGATCAACCTTGGGATCGGCACGCTTCGGAGCCGCATTCGAGTGCTGCTCGAGCAGCTAGATGTTCGAGTTCTTGAGCTTGAGCTGCTGACGGATCCATCGAACGAGCGTGTCCGCGAGCGCTTAGCGGAGCGTCGTGCAGCATTTCTTGACGGCGCTCGTCGATGTGTTATGGTCGACTGATCGCCGCCGGGCGCGCTAACGATGCTTGCTGCAGGCGGGCAGTATGGTAGCTCGCTTCACTCGCATCTGATTTGATCGCCCGCTGCAGAAGCCCGCGTTATGCAGGATTCTGGCAGGCGCAGTTACCGGAGGAACACGCTGATCGCGCCGATTATCTCATCTTCACGCGCGCGCCCAAGTAATCACGGCGTTAGGCAGCGCGTCCTCGCGCTGTTTGCACTGCTCGCGGGCTTCGCGGGCAGTGCGGCGCACGCGCAGACGGTGCGCGGGATCGTCACCAGAGCCGGCGCGCCGATTCCCGGGGTCGTCGTCCAGTTGCTGGACAGCACCGACGCCCCGTCCGGCGCGAGTATCTCCGACGAGCGCGGTGTCTATCGCATCATCGCGCCACGCGCCGGCACGTTTCGCGTGCTCGCGCGCCGCATCGGGTTTGCGCCGCATCGCACGCCCACGTTCGTACTGGCGACGGGCATCGTGCGCGATGTCCCCATCGAACTCTCAAGTCTCGCCGTCGCGCTCGATACGATTCGCATTCGCGCGGCCGCGTGTGTCGCGCTGTCGCGAACCGACTCGCCGGTCGCGGCGGTGTGGGAGCAGACCAAGACCGCGCTGCTCGCCACCGATGCCACCACGTCGTCGCGGCCGCTATCGACATTGCTCATGCGCTATCAGCGGATCGATCGCGCTGGCACGGTCACCGTGCGCACCGTTGACGTGCAGGACGCCGACTCCGGCAGCGCGCCGTGGTACGCCCCGTCACCGCGCGTGATGCGCGACAAAGGCTACGCGCGCTGGCTCACACCAACCACCATGCAGTTCTGGGCGCCCAGTCTCGAGGTCCTTGGCTCGAGCGAGTTCTCGGCCGAGCATTGCGCGCGACTCGACGATGCTAGCGATCCGTCGTTGGTCGTGCTGGCGTTCGAGCCACGCCGCAAGCGCCGGGCGATCATCGACATCACCGGCCGTATCGCCGTAGACCGTCATACCGCCGAACTGCGCGAACTGTCGTTCCGTTACACCAATGTCGACTCGGCCGCCGTGAACGCCGGCGCCGGTGGGCGCATGCAGTTCGCGCGCGCACGCGACGGTTCCTGGCTCGTCACCGAATGGTTCATCCGCGTCCCGGTCGTCGATAGCTCGCCGCGTCGGCCGGATCGGAAAGCCCGCGCGATTGTGTACGCTGAGCAAGTGGGTGGGCGTGTCTTCGAAGCGCGGCGCGGCGATGACACGGTGTTTGTGCAACCGTTTCCAACGCTGAGTGGTGTGCTTCGCGATTCCGTAACAGCTCGGCCTGTGCCCAACGCGCAACTCCTTCTGCTTGAGTCTGGGCGCGTTGCAGTCACCGATAGTGTGGGCGCGTTTACGATCGGTGCTGTGCGCCCTGGCGTTCACACGTTGCAGATCAACACGAGTTCGCTCGATTCGCTCGGGGTCGCGAGCGTCAAGCGTCTGCTTGTGGCCGATTCGCTGTCGGCCTCGCGACTGACCGTTCCATCGCTACGACAGGCACTGGCCGGCATGTGCGTGCGCGAGGCGACGTTCCCGACATCGGGCGTACCGTCGCTCATTCACGGAGTGGTCACCGCCCGCGCGCCGGACTCTCTCGAGCGGGAGACCGCGAAGGTGAACACCACGAGTGCGAGCGATTCGCAGCCGACGTTTGTTCGTGCCGTGTGGTTGGATCCGTACACCGGTATGCCGATGCGATTCTCGACGCCGGCGGAGCCGAGCGGACAATATCGGCTGTGTGGGTTGCCTCCCGACATTCCGTTGGATTTGTACGCCGAGCGCGGCGCGCGGACGTCGACGCCCGTGCGCGTGCAGCTCAATGGCACGAGTCCGTACGGTGTGCAGCATCATGACGTACAACCGCGCAGTGCCAGCGAAGGCGCCCTGCGCGGCGTGGTGCGCGACGGACAACAGCGTCTTGTGTCTGGGGCGTTGGTGTCGATCGATTCGCTGCTGCGGCGCTCCGTCACCGAGATTTCGGGTGTGTGGCGAATGCCGCGCGTGAGTGCCGGGCGTGTGGTGCTGAGTGTGCGGCGCGTTGGGTTCGCGCCGCTGGATACCGCGATCACGCTTGCGGCGGGTGCCGATTCAACGCTCAATCTGGTGCTCACGGCGCTCCCGCGACTTGGCGCCGCGCCGCGTTCAACCGATGGTCGTGCCGCGAACAGCAGTGTCGCGGACGATAGCGCAGCCGCGGTGGTTCAGTGGGCCGCGTTCGAGGCGCGTCGAAAGGGCCCCGGTCAATTCATGTTGCGCGATCGGTTGGAGCGCGCGGAAGGCAAGCCGCTTGGCGATCTGCTGCGCACGCTGCGAGATGCCGCGATCACGCCGGCCATTGCACTCAGTGGCGCCGTGCCTTCTGGCGACGTCTCGAGCGCGGTGCTACAGGGCGCGGTGCTACGTAGCGGCGCGATCACGTTTCGCTGTCCGTCGGCGGTGTTTCTCGATTCGCGTCCACTGTATTTCGGCCTCGGCGATCCGATCGATCTCAATCTGTTCGCGCCCGAGCAGTTCGAGTCGCTGGAGTGGTACGCCAACGATCGCGAGATCCCGCCGGTGTTTCGCGGGCTCACGACGTGCGGACTGTTGGTACTGCACGCGCGTCGATAGCGATACGCGATAGTCGCACGCGCGACCCGCGTGTTACGCGTCGCTGTCGTCGGCGTAGCTCTCGAGGTACCCGCAGCGCGGACAACGGTAGGTGCGCACATGTCGCGTGGCGCGACCCTTGGAGTGGATGCCAACCCAGAACGACTTCGCCACGTCGCTCTCCACCCTTTCCTGCTCCTGACGTGCGTTGCCGTGCCCGTGGTCCACGATGAAGCCTGGTTCCCGCAGGTGCTTCGGAGCATCGCGCTGGCCTACTTGGAAACCATGTATCGCCTTTCACGGGTAAGGTCCCGCTCTTGCTCTCCAACTGTTTCTTGCCATACCAGTCACTCTTGAAAGTCTACCTGGCCGAGCGCGTCCCCGTCGAGCGCGATGCGGCGACACGTCCGTCTCGTCGCGCGAGTGCATAACGATCGTTGCTGTTGATAGCGCTTTGCGGTATGCGCGCTTTGCGCGCACTTCAATGTGAGTGCTGCAACAGAACCGGGCGTTAGCTGGCATCCACTCCCTCCTCCAGTACACTCTCCCCATGTTGATCGACCACACCACGTTGCCGGAGCGCGAACTCGCGCCCGGGATCTTCGCCCGCCTGATGCACGGCACCGGGGTCACGGTGATGCGCGTACGCCTCGAGCCCGGCGCGAGGTTGCCCCGCCACGAGCACCCGCATGAACAGGTCACGACGGTGCTGCGCGGGCACTTGCAACTCGTCGTTGGAGAGACCGTGTGCGAGATGGGTCCCGGTTCGACCGTGTTCATTCCGGGGGGAACGCCGCACCACGCACTCGCGATCGAGTCGACGGACGTGATCGACATGTTCACGCCCGTGCGTGAGGACTTACGCTAGGCCGACCACCACGGCGAAACCCTCGAGTGCGTGGCCGACGGCGATCGAGCGTTCGCCTGAATGCGCTCCACGGGGCGGCACATCGAGGAGTTACGCGGATTTCCGCCAATTGGGAAGCCCGTTCACTGGGTGGGGGCGGCGTTGTTCCACTCGATGGCCCGCGATGGCGCCGCCTGGGGTGCTTGGTGACCTGCTCGGGCTCGAGGCGGTTCCCCGCGCATAATCGACGACAGGCCGCCGTCCGGCCCGAGGCGCTGGCGAGGCCGGCGATCGCGCCGTATGCTCCATAGGCAATCGGCTTAGCCCGATTGCAATTCCTCTCCCGAGGGCGATCTCGACAACGCGCTCAGCGGGGAGAACGACAATGCAAGACCTCGGCGCCGCCGCGGTTCCAGCGCTTCACCACAGACTGCGGGGCACTCGTGTTCTGGACAGCTCGCAAGTAGCGCGAACGCATCGGCACAAATGGAGAATCGCAAGTGATGACGCATCGAAAGCAGTTCCTCGCCGCCGCCATGGTCGCGTGCGTGAGCATGCTCGGCGCCGCGCGTGTACACGCGCAACCGTCCGCGTTACAGGGGCGTCCCGGGCGCGTGGACATCACGGGCGTGGATGGCAGCACAGGCCTGCCGCTCGCGGGCGCGAGCGTGCGACTCGTGTCGGTGATCGATACGACGCGTATTCACGACGCCACGCTCGATGCGCGCGGACGCGCACGAGTGGACAGCCTGCCAGCCGGGCCATGGGTGCTCACGGCGCGCCACGCACGCCTCGATGCGCTCGGTGTGGGCAGCGTGGCGGTGCCGTTCACCGTGCGTGCCGGGAAGGGCGTGACCGTGCGCGCGGCGATGCCGTCGGTCGGCACACTCGTGGAGCGCGTGTGCGGGAGCGCGGCCACCCCGGGCACCGGCTATCTGTTCGGCACCGTGCGGACGAGCGCGTCGCCGCGCGCAACAGCGACGGGCAGCGCCCTGCCGCTCAGCGCCGGGCAGGTGACGGCGCAGTGGCCGGACCTGCGGGTCGAGACGGGGCGTGTCGAACGCACCATCGTCACCACCGACGTGCCGGTGGGCGAAGACGGCCGCTACGTGCTGTGCGGCGTGCCCACCGAGGCCACCGTACGGCTGCGCGCGGTGGGCGCCGACGGGGCGAGCGGCGTCGTCACGTTCACGTCGTCGGCCACCGGCATAGTGCCGCGCGACCTGGTGCTGGGGCGTGCGGACACGGTGGTGACAACGCCGAGTAGCCCGCAGGCTCCGGAAGACAGTGGTCTGGTGGACATCGTGCTGCGTGGCGCGGGTGGGGTGCGTGGCACGGTGCAGACAGACGACGGACGTCCGCTGGCCAACGCCATCGTCGGGTTGAGTGCGACCGGGCTCGCCATGCGCACCGACAGTGCGGGGCGCTTCCTGCTCGCGGCCACCCCCACCGGCACGTGGACGCTCGCCGTGCAGGCGCTCGGGTACGCGCCGCGGCAGCAGCCGGTGGACCTCGTGCCTGGCGACACCGTGGCGCTGGTGGTGGCGCTGGTGAGCGCGCGGGTCATGGATACGGTGCAGGTGCGTGCGAACGCGATGGCGCGCACGGTGCTCGGGCGCAACCTCGTGGACTTCGACGAGAGGCGGAAGATGGGATTCGGCAGGTTTCTGACGCAGGATGACTTTGCAAAGGCCGAAGGCCGAAACATCCTGAATCTCCTCACCAGCCGAATCCCCGGGATGCGCACCTCAGGCACCGGCCGTCGGACGCTGGTCTCGAGTCGTGGTCCCACTAGCGTTTCTCAGCGGGAGTGCCCGATACGCGTGATCTTCGACGGGATGCCCAACGCGGGACCGCTGGACTTGGACTCCATCGAGCCCTCAACGATCGCCGCCGCCGAGTTCTATACGCCCGCCACTCTACCGTTTCAGTTCACTTTTGGGTTTTCGCCGTGCGGTACACTCCTGCTGTGGTCGCGCTGGTAGTGCGGCACCTAGATGGCAGTCAGTCAAGCGGATCTCTGCGACGTGAAGACGCATTCGCAACCCAATGGGCGGAGCGTTCGGCGAGACGTTGACATCTGCGCCGCTTCGCGCATTCTTCCGGCCACGACAGGGGCGCCCGCAGTCGCGGGCTGAGAAGCACCCTTTGAACCTGACCCAGATCATGCTGGCGTAGGGAGTCGATGATCGGTCCGGCTGCGCGTGTGTCATGCCCTCAGCCCCCGCTCCTCGGCGCCCGCTCGCCCTGCGAGGCCGCGATGGAGAACCCGGGATCCCACCTGCAGCAGATGCGGGCCACCGCACCGTTGGTGCACAACATCACGAACTTCGTCGCCATGAACATCATGGCGAACGTGCTCCTCGCAGCCGGGGCATCGCCGGCGATGGTGCACGCCCGCGACGAAGTGGCGGAGTTCGCTGGGCTCTCACACGCGCTCACGGTGAACATCGGCACCCTCGATGCCGAGTGGGCCGCGTCGATGGCGACCGCGGCGCAGGTGATGCGCGACGCTGGTCGGCCGTGGGTGCTCGACCCCGTTGGCGTGGGCGCCACCGCATTCCGCAAGCAGGTAGCGGCCGAGTTGCTGGCGCTCCGGCCCACCGTGGTGCGCGGCAACGCGTCGGAGATCATGGCGCTCGCAAACATCGGCGGCGGTGGTCGTGGCGTAGATGCGGCCGATCCGGTGGAGGCAGCCGAAGCGGCGGCGCGCGCGTTGGCCGAACGTACCGGCGGCGTGGTCGCGGTGTCGGGCCCGGTCGATTACGTCACCGATGGGACCACGTCGTTTCGCGTGCACAACGGCCACGCGCTCATGCCACGCATCACGGCACTCGGCTGCTCACTCAACGGCGTCATCGCGGCGTTCCTCGTGGGGCAACCGGCGCTCACCTCCACAGTGGCGGCGCTGGCCTACTACGGCCTCGCCGGTGAGCGCGCTGG
>CANGXD010000163.1 GCA_947457545.1 Gemmatimonadaceae bacterium | reverse complement strand
CCTGATCGTTCGCGCCACGGACGGATCGCTGACCCACAACGAAAAAGGCGGGCGACTTTCGTCGCCCGCCTTTCCGTTCCTGCAGACTTCAAGCTTAGTGCTTGGTCGTGTCGGCGGCCGGCGCGGCCGGGGCGGCCATCGCGGCCGAATCGGCCGGAGCCGGGGCGGCCATCGCGGCCGAATCCATGGCGGGCGCGGCAGCGGCCGGGGCGGCGGCAGCCGTGTCAGCGGCCGGGGCCTCTTCCTTGGCGGAGCAGGCGGCGAGCACGAGAGCAGCGGCGACGAGGGCGATACGCTTCATAGTGAGACTCCAAACGGTGCGGTGATGTGCGCCGTGCAGCCGGAAGCGCACGGCCCCCCCGGCATCTGTGCCGACGGGGAACAAGCGAGAGGAATGTACGATGGCGTACCGGACTGTCAAGCCCAGCTAACCAACTCCTCATAATGTACGGTACTGGAAAGCGCTTACAGGACAAGAGCTTCCCCTTGTTTCTGTAAATGGAATGGGACGAAATGACCGACGGCGCCCCCGCCAACTACCCGCGCCCCACCTTGGCACTGTTCGCACCCCTCGTGCGCTCTATCTCCAGCTTCACGGGCTGCCTCGGCCCCACCTTCTGCTGACTCACTGTTCCCTGCCGTGTCCCGACTTCCCGATACCTTCGGCGCCCTCAAGCGCTCCGGTTACGCCACGAATCGTCCAAAGACCGTTAAGGACGAGATCCGACGCAACCTCGTGGCCCGCCTGCAAGACGGTGGACCGCTCTTCCGCGGCGTCCTCGGCTACGAGGACACCGTCATGCCGCAAATCGTCAATGCGCTCCTCGCGCGGCACAACTTCATCCTGCTCGGACTGCGCGGACAGGCCAAGTCGCGCATCCTTCGCGCGATGATCTCGCTGCTCGACGAAGTCATGCCCGTCGTCGCCGGTAGCGAAGTCAACGACGATCCGTTCGCGCCTATCTCCAAGTTCGCGCGCAACCTCATCGATGAGGCCGGCGACGATACGCCCATCGCGTGGGTCTCGCGTGATCAGCGGTACGTCGAGAAGCTCGCGACCCCCGACGTCACCGTGGCCGACATCATCGGCGACGTCGATCCCATCAAGGCAGCGCGCGGCGGACACCTGCTGAGCGACGAGCTCACCATTCATTACGGCATGCTGCCGCGCGCCAACCGCGGCATCTTCGCGTTGAACGAACTCCCCGACCTCGCCGGCAAGGTGCAGGTGGGACTCTTCAACATCATGCAGGAAGGCGACGTGCAGATCAAAGGCTACCCCGTGCGCCTGTCGCTCGATGTCCTGCTCTGCTTCACCGCCAACCCCGAAGACTACACGGCGCGCGGCAAGATCATCACGCCGCTCAAGGATCGTATCGGCTCCGAAATCATCACGCACTACCCGGAATCGGTCGACCTCGGCGTAGCCATCACGCGCCAGGAAGCGTGGACGCAGCGCGACAACAGCGTCGAGATCCGTCTCCCCGATCTCATCGAAGAAGTCGTCGAACGCATCGCCTTCGAAGCCCGCGACGACAAGCGCATCGACAAGCGCAGTGGCGTCTCGCAGCGCATGCCCATCACCGCCATGGAGAACGTCGTCTCCAACGCTGAGCAGCGCGCGCTGCGCAACGGCGATAGCGAAGCCGTCCCGCGTGTTGCCGATGTGTACGCCGCCCTCCCGGCCATCACCGGCAAGATCGAGCTCGAGTACGAGGGCGAACTCGTTGGTGGCAACGCCATCGCGCGCGAACTCATTCGTCGCGCCTGCGACGCCACGCTGCGCGAACGCACCGGCGATCTCGACACCGACGAAATCGTCATGTGGTTCGACAAGGGAAGCGCGCTGCAGGTTGGCGACGACATCGCCATTGGCGTCGTGCGCAAAGGCTTCGACCTCGTGCCGGGCCTCGTCGACACCGTCGTCGCACTCGGCCTCGCCAAGAAGGGCGACGACTCGATGATCGTCGTGGCCTGCGAACTCATTCTCGAAGCCCTCGTCGCACGCCGCAAGATTTCGCGGTCCGACACGGGCACGTACGGCCGCGCCGAGCGGGAGTCACGGCGCAAGGGCCAAGACTACTTCGGCTGACCCCTCCCCAAAGGGGTCAGAGTCGTTTTTCCGGTTGGGTTCTCACCGGAGAAAGGGGTCAGAGTCGTTTTTTTGCGTCGTCTTTTCGACGACTCTGACCCCTGCTTAATCTGCGGTTAAGGGGGCGCTATCCAGTTTTCGGGATGTCGCTCCCCCGCCTGCTCTCTCTCGTCGTACTCTCGGCCACCACGCTGTCGCAGGCAGCCGCTCAGGCTACTGGCGCCGACTCCGCCGGCCGCCGCATCGAGTCGGTGTCGGTGCGTGGTGCGCGGACGCCCTCGGTGACCGGCGGGGCCAGTGTGGTGGTGGTCCGCGTGGACTCGTTGCCGGTGCCGCTGCTTCCGGCCCCGCAATTGGCCGACATTCTCCGGCAAACCGCTTTTGTTCTCGTCCGCCAGAATTCGCGCGGCGAAATGGAAATCGGGATTCGTGGGTCTGACTCCCGTCAGGCGTCGGTCATGCTCGACGGGCTGCCGCTTTCGGTGGGGTGGGATAGCCGCACCGATCCGGCCCTGATTCCCACGACCGGGATCCAGCAGGTAACGGTCGTGCGCGGGCTTTCCACGCTGCTGGCCGGTGCCAATACGCTGGGCGGTGTCATCCGATTGGAGCTCAACCCGGTACGCGGGGCCACGGCCCCTTCGCTGCAACTGGGATCGGGCTTCGACCAGTACGCGTCGCGCGTGCTTTCCGCGACCGGCAGTGTCCCCGTCAAGGTTGCCGGCGGCACGCTGCAGGTGCGTGGCGGGGTCACCAACAGACAGCGCGACGGGTTCGCCCTGCCGGGTGGTGATCCGGGCAACGGGATCTCAGGGGGCACGGTCGATTCGGGGAGCCCGGACAACAGCGCGCTGCGCACCAACTCCGATCTCGCGCAGACCGACGGCTTCGGCGCCGTGCGCTATGACCATCGATCGGGCGCTCACGTGTCGTTCACGGCAACGGCGTACGACGCCGAGCGTGGCGTGGCCCCCGAGCAACACCTCCGTTCGCCGCGCTTCTGGCGATATCCATCGCAGACACGTTCGCTGGGGATTCTGTCGGCCGGTACCGGTGTCCACCGCACCGGCCTCGGCTTCGGCAGTCTCGAAGTGACCGCCGGCCAGACGACACAGGATCTCGAGATCGAGAGCTACGCGAACCGGACATACACGACGGTGTCGTCGCGCGAGCTCGGCAAGGAACGCAACGGCATTTACCGTGTGCAGGCCACGCATACGCTGCCGCTCAACGCGCAGCTGCGACTGGCGGGCACGTGGTCGGCAGTGTCGTACGACGAAACGCTCAACGCACAGCTCACTACGTCCGCGGCGACGCGCTTCGAGCAGACGCTGCAGAGCGTTGGCGGCGAAATTGATGTGCCCCTGTTCAGCCGTCTCCTGCTTTCCGGCGGCGTCGTGCAAGACGACGCGCGCACCCCAAAAACCGGGGGCCGTACGTCGCTGGGCACGCTCAACAAAACCGGATGGCGCGTTGGCGCTACGGTGCAGGCCGTCGATGGCGTGCGTCTGCACACTTCAGTGAGCGAACGCGCGCGTTTTGCCGCGCTCCGCGAACTCTACAGTGGTGCGCTCGACCGTTTCGACCCCAATCCGCTGCTGCGCCCGGAGAATCTGCTGGCCTACGAGGCCGGAATCACCCTCGACGGTGGCGCCTTCGCGCAGCAGGGGCTGCAGCTGCAAGCTACGGGCTTTCAGCACCGTCTCGACGATGCCGTCGTACGCATTACGCTCCCCAACCGTCTCTTCCGTCGCATCAATCGCGACGAGATCAAGAGCCACGGCGTCGAACTCCTGGCCTCGTGGACCCCGGTGGGATGGCGCGGCACCAGCTTCACGGCCGACGCCACGCTGCAGCGCATTCGCGTATACGACCAGACGATCACCGGCAACGCGAACAACGAGCGTCGCCCCGAGCATAATCCTGAACGTCGCGCGTCGTTCTCGATCGTATCCCCCGCCTTCGCCGGCTTCAACGCCAGTGCCATGGCGCGCCATGTCGGCGTGCAGTACTGCCAGCACCCCGATCTCGCCCGTCAGGTGGAACTGCAAGCACAGACCACCGCCGACGCCGCCCTCACGCGATCGTTCACCGTACGCCGAAGCGGCCTGCTCCAGCGCCTCTCCGCACTCGTCGCGATGGACAACATCGGCAACCGCACGGTCTACGATCAGTGCGGGCTGCCGCAACCGGGACGGACGATCCGGTTCGGCCTCTCGCTCTCTTGAACTGCGGTTGGGGTTCACTACGGTAGGGGAACTACGCGAGGGGAAAAACGGGAGGGGAACTACGCGAGGGGAACTACGCGAGGGGAACTACGCGAGGGGAACTACGCGAGGGGAACTACGGGAGGGCAACTACGACCCCACAACCACGACCCCACAACTACGACCCCGTGACAGGGACCCAAGCCAAGACCCTCGTTGTTGCCCACACGTGGTCGGCTTGTCGTGGTCGTGGTCGTTGTCGCGGGGTCAGGGTCGGGGTCACGGGGTCGTGGTTGCCCTCCCGTAGTTCCCCTCCCGTAGTTCCCCTCGCGTTGTTCTCCTCGCGTTGTTCTCCTCGCGTAGTTCCCCTACCGTAGTAAACCCCGACCGCAGTTCAGCGCCGCAAACCGGCGCACGTGCCCGGCACCGCGTCTCCCACCGCAAACCGCAGCACCAGCACCGCGTCCAGCACTTCCATGCGTCCGTCGCAGTTCGCGTCCGCCGCCGGAAAGAGCGTCACCGCCGAAGAGATCTGCACACCAATGAGCGCTTGCTGAATGATCAGCGCGTCGGCGGCGTTCACCTGTCCGTCGTTGTTCACATCACCGCGAAGCACGGCGGTGGGCGTACTGAAGTCGTACGACCAGATGCCGCGGCCGTACGTTGCGGCGACGAGGCGGTTGGTGCCGGCGTTGTACACCAGGTCGGTGATGCGAATGCTCGGCAGCCCCGTGTTACGCGTCCACGATTGGCCTTCGTTGGTGCTCTCGTACACGCCGAACATGTTGCCCACGAAGAGCCGGTCGTTGGGGCCCCACGTGACGGCCTGCGTGGTGACATCGGGGAGCGATCCCGTGATGTCGGTCCACGTGCCACCGCCGTTGCGCGTGATGTACACGTGCGGGCCACCCGAGCCACCAATCGTGACCACCGCGACGCTCGAGTTGGTGGGGCTGATGGCGAAGTCGGTCACCGTGCGCGTAGGCAACGTCGTTTGCGGCGCCAGCCAGGTGGCGCCGAAATCGCGCGTGTAGCGCACGTTGCCGTCGTTGGTGCCCACGAAGATCACGTTCGAATCGTTCGGTGCGACCGCGATGGCGTTGATGGTGCCGGTGCCTCGCGTGAGGTCGGCCGACACCGGCACCCAGGTGGTGCCCTGATTCTCGGTGCGGAACAGGCGCGCGCCACCAAAGTAGAGGCGCGTGGGCTTGGTCACGTCGAGCACGAACGGCGCGATGAACGCGCGACGCGGTTCGGTAATCGTATCGACCCAGATGCGCGTCTCCGAACCCGTCGTGGCGTTCACGCGATACAGATTGCCGTTCTGGCTCGACACATAGTAGGTCGTGGGCGACTGCGGATTGATGGCGGTGTAAGCGCCATCGCCGCCGAACACGCCGTTCCACTGCGTCAGGCCGTTACGCGTGATGATCGTGCCGTTGTCCTGCAATCCCGTCAGCACGCCCGTCGGGTCGGTGGGGTGCAGCGAGAGTCCGGGATAGTGCAGCGACGTCGTGAGTCCCGCGTTGAGCGACTGCCAGCTCGCACCCTTGTCGCGCGAGATGAAGAGGCCGCCGTCGTTCCCGGCGAGTACGCGTCGCGCGTCGTTGGGATCGACCGCGACGGCGTGCCAGTCGACGTGAATACGCTCCGCCATCTCGCGGAACGACGTACCGCCGTCGGTGCTGCGGAACGCGCGTACACCACCGATGTAGATGATGTTCGCGTCTTCCGGGTCGACGGCGATCATGAGGTTGTATTCGCTCTGCCCGCCGAAATTGAGACGACCGTTGGGCTCGAACGCACGCGGACCGACCGCGTCGAGTGTCGTGCGCGAGTTCGTCGCGTCATCCCAACGCCAGAGTCCACCGAGCTGACGATCAGGACGTCCCGAGATCATCCACACGCTCCCCGGGCGCGCGGGCGAGACGGCGATTTCCATGCGCACTACCGAGTCGACACCGAACGTGGTCACCTGCGTCCACGTGGCGCCGCGGTCCTGCGAACGGAACAGCCCCGGCGGCGTCGCACTCCCCGTAACGCCCACGCGCGCGGCGTACATGATGTTGGGATCGGTGGGATGCTGCTTGATGTCGCTGAAGGTGATGGCGGGCGTGACCACCGTCCACGTCTGACCGCTGTTGGTGCTGCGCATGATGCCGCGCAGCGTGGCTGCCAGTACGGTGGTGGCGTTGGTCGTACCGGCGCTCGCGCGATCGACCACCATGCCGTAAATGGCCCAACTCGTCGCGGCACTCGTCGTGAATACGTCGGTACCGTACGTGGTCCACGTGGCGCCACCGTCGGTGCTGCGCAACACGCCGCACCCTGCGGTACTTTCGTTCGGTTCACCGGTGCCCACGTACACGATTTGCGGATTCACCGGATCGACGACAATCGAGCCCGTCACCAGCGAGCACTCACTGTCGGTGAGCGGAACCCAGCTTGCGCCTTCGTTGGTGCTCTTCCACACGCCACCCGCCGAGGTACCTACATAAAGCGTGTTGCGATCGGTGGGGTGAAAAGCGAGCGTAGGAACACGGCCGGCATCGAGCTGTGGCAACGACCCAAAGAAGCCGTTGTCCATGTACAAGCCGCGCGGCCCAATGCTCGTCCACCGCTGCGCCTGCGGCACCGTAACCGACGCGCGCATCATGCTCCCCATGCCGCCGGTGGCCGCGAGCCAACTACGGAACGACACACCGGTATTGGCCTCCGTCGCGCCCGCCGCAGCATCCCACTGTTCGATGAGTGCACGGCGACGGGCTTCGGAATCACCTTCGCGCTGTTGTGCCTGCGCGACTGGCGCCGCGACGAGCGACGCAGTAGCGAACGTCGCCGCGGCGAGCAGCGTGTGAGAAATACGTCTGGTCATGGTCATCGCGCCTCCCGCGAATTCACGAGCATTACCCGCAGCGTGTTCGACATTCCCTTCGCATTCGAAATGCGAAGGTCGTACGTGCCGCCGGCCAACGGCGCCAACGGCGCGCCGCCGCGGTCTGGGAGAAAGCGATCGTCGGTTGGCACGGCAAAGCGCATCGTGCTGTCATTGAGACGACGCACCGCGGGCACCACCAACCGCCCCAGATGAACCGTGTTGAGCGAATCGAAACCGGCCCCGATGACCGTGAGCTCCACCACGGCGCCACCGGAAATATCCACGCGCTCCGGCGAGAGTCGCGTAAGCAGCGGCGCGCCCGTCGTGCGCGCGTGACACGCGGCAAGCGTGCTGCTCGCGGCAACCACACACAACGCGTAACGCGCGCGCGGCAACCGGCTGAGGACAGTGCGGATCATGGCGTACCTCCCGCACCGTCGGTACGCACCACACTCTCACGACGCACCTCGAGCTCGTCGAGCAGCGACTGCCCGCGCACGCCATGCGCTTCGGTAATGCTCATCGTGAACGCCGACGCGGTGATCGTTGCACCGGGTACCGATCGCGCATACGTCACGCGCACCAGTTCACCGGCGTGCGTTCCGCCTGCCCACGCGGCTGCGACACGCACCGTGGCGTCGTGCGCCTTGCACGCCAGCAGCGCCTCGGCCTGCTGCGCCGCACACGACACAAAGCGCCAGCCGTCGGGGCTCACCACGTCACCCGTGAGACTGCCCAGCGTGGCCGGTGAGCCGCCGCCGAGTGTGATGTAGACGTGCGCGCTGTCACCGACCTGCTGTGCCTGCAGCGCAAGCGCCGTGGCCGCCATTGGTGTCGCCGCTTCGGTGAAATCCGTTTTGCGGCACGCTGTCGTCGCGCCGACCAGCACGCACGCAGCAACACTGAGGTACTTCATCGTCTGACTCATGGAATGATCACCACCGGGTTGAACACCGAAGCGGCCGACGTGATGTCCGTCAGATCGCCCTGCAACAATTGATTGAGCGTGATCACCATCTGGTTCCCCACGTTGCGCCGGTTCACTCGGCAGCGAAGCCGTACGATCGCCACGCGCCCCGACACCGGAGTCGTTGGCGCCCACGTGACGCGAATCGCGTCCTGAAAGTCGACAAACGCGGTTTGCACACTCGTATTCAAGGCGAGTGACGCTTCGACGTTGAACGGCGAGAACGGATTCGACCGGCTGCCGGGCCATGCAATCTCGAGCGACGCACCGCCCAGCGGACGGCCATCACGCGGCGCGATCTCGATCGTGATGGAGAACGTGTCCGTCGTAATGCGATAACTCGGCAGCGTCGCACGTACGATGGCGCCGGTTCCGGTCTTGGGAGTGAACACGAGCACCGAGTCGGCAACGGCGGCAGAGCGGCTCGCCTGCGCCACCACGAAGGTGCGTCCCGGCAGCAGCCCCGTGATCTGTCCGTTGGCCGCTACGGACACACGCGACGGATCACGCGATGACCAGCGTACCCCCGTCGTGGCCAT
>CANGXD010000162.1 GCA_947457545.1 Gemmatimonadaceae bacterium | reverse complement strand
TCTACCACGCGGGGTTGACAGTGTCAAGCCGCACGGCGATCGTTCGTCATGACGGCCGACCTCAAGCAGCGCGTCCTCGACGCCAGCGTGCAGTTGATCGACGACGTCGGGCTGGCCGGCCTGTCCATGCGCGAGGTCGCCCGGCGCGCGGGCGTGAGCCACCAGGCGCCCTACCACCACTTCGCGGACAAGGCCGCCATCGTCGCGGCGCTGGTCGAGCGTGGCTTCACGCTGCTCGCTGATCGCATGGAGGCGGCGGAGCGCACAGGACCCCCCGCCCAGCGGATGCGGCGCGTGGGGCGCGCCTACGTGGACTTCGCCCTCGAGCAGCCGGTATACTTCCGGCTCATGTTCCGCCCCGAACTCTCCGATCCCGCGCGCTTTCCGGCGGCCGACGCCGCGGGCGGCCGGGCCTTCGCCGTCCTTGAGCGCCTCGTGGGCGACCTCGCCGGCCCCCGGGCCAGCCGCTCCCGCAAAGAGGCACTGCTTTCCATGCACTGGTCGCTCGTCCACGGACTGGCCACCCTGCTGCTCGACGGGCCGCTGGCGGCGGAACTCGGGGAAGGCATCGCCCGGGGACACCACGTGGACGACGTGCTCACGCTCTTCCTCGAACGGTGAACCGGTGACCCTCACCCCTGCCGACTCCCTGACGATGCTGGGCGTCATCGCGACGTCGGTGCTGCTCATCCTCGGCCCCCCCGTGGCCGTTTGGCGCGCCCGCCTCACCCCGGGGGGCGGATGGCGCCGCTGGTCCGCCCCGCTCGTGTCGCTCATCGCACCGGCCGCGCTGGCGTACCTCCTGGTGGTATCGGCCTGGCTCCCCGCGTACGACGGACAGTGCGGCGGCTGGCTGGGGGAGACGCAGCCGTGCCTCGGCTTTGGTCAGTACGCGCGCGAAACGCTGTACTGGGCGGCCATGAGCATGGGGCTGCCGGCCCTGCTGGGACTGTTCCTGGGCATCGCCGTCCTCTCGCTCCGCCTCCTGCGCCACCGCGGCGCCGGGCGAGCGTCCCCGGGGAAGTGAAGGGCCTGGACACCACGAATTGGCACGGTGGCGGCAAGGCCCCGTTGCCACGCGCCTTGAGCATGCGCCAACTCCCGGGAGTGCGGTAAGCCGCTGAGGACTATCGGTGGCTGCCGTCCGGCCCTGGCCGGCATCTGCAGTGTAGACCCCATCTTCTGCGCCCTGTTGCGCCCCCCCGCAACGGTGTCGCATTGCCACGGCATTTCGGGAAACCTGCCACGCCCACGACCCGCGCGGACGCCGCTGCCTCAACACATGCCGCAAGTCTCGTGGTGGACGGGCCTTACCGTGCCCAGCAGGAGACACCGGGAGACACCGGGAGACACCCGCAGCGCTGGCTCCCACCGGTGGCCCCCGACTTGCGCCGGTCGATGGCGGGCACCGCGTCGCGTGGGCACTGTGCCGAAAGTGCAATTCTCACGTTCGGCCGAGTCGGTCGGACCGGACCAACCTCCTGAGCGGAGCAATCAATGTTGCTGGGCAACAGAATCATTCCACTTGCGGCGCTTGCGGCCTGTTCGTCCGATCGTACCGTGGCCCCCGAGATAGACCGCTCGGCCCCGACGTTGAGCATGGCGTCGGTCACCACCCCCAGAGCCTGCGGCACTGAGGTCATGCGGGTCTTTCTCAGCATGGGGCACTCGTCCAACGGGGCGTGGGGGCACAACTCGTCTGGGGCGCAGGTGGCGTCGGAGCGGAACTACAACGCCGACGGCACGATCCGGGACGGCATCGTCAACCCGCAGATCGTGGGCAACCCGAACAACCTGCCGTGTGACCTGCTCAACTTCACCGCCGTTGGGGGGCTCCCGCACTGGTTCGGTGGCCGCCACACTCTCGGGGTCGGTGACGACTACATCAGCGGTGGCGAGGCACTCATCGTCACGCTCGGGGCCGGTCTCGCCGGTCGCACGGCGACGTCGGCAGTGGCGAACCTGAGTGGGTCCGCTCCGGCGGCCACGGTCCAGCCGCTGCTCAACGGTGTGCCGGTGGGCTCGCCGCAGACGGTCGCGTTGGGCAATGCGAGCCCGATCAGCGCCACTGGGGGCGCGCCGTTCAACGGCCTGCGGTTCAGCGCCGCCACCGGCACCGTGGCGATCACGGGCACTCCCGGACGGCCCCGCGAAGCGGTGCAATTCTTCCTGAACTGACGCGCGGCTGTCGCTCTCAGCTCCAGACGAGGGGCCGTCCCAATCGGGGCGGCCCTTCGTTGCAGGGAGAAGGTGCCTCGGCGGGAATGCGGGAACGACCGTGCCCGTGGGCTTCCCGCACAGGCACACGCGGCCAACACGCGCCATGCCTGACGGGCCAACCTGCGGGCTGCCCTGAGCGGTGTGTCCGGCATGTCGCAGCGCGGAGGCACTACGACGCCTGCTGCGGCACTGCCGCTCATGCTTGCCGTGGTCCCGCCGGTCTCGGTGGCGCGCCGGTTGACCTGCTGCAGTCAGCTGATTGCCATTTCGCCCGATGGGCGTTGGCTGGTCATGCACGGCACGTAGCAACAGGTCGGCGGCGATGGCATCGGAACGGTCAGCCGGTACTCCCGTTATCTGCGCGATCTGACGGAGCTCGGCACCCTCAAGCTCCCCGATACCGTCGGCACACCGTCCATCGTCTCTTCCCCAATGGGCAACGGGACTGTCTCTGTTTACAGTCGGCAGATCTATCGATTGGCGCGGTTGCGCTCTGAAGGGCAGCCCGTCGCGGAATTGCCCGAGGGTTTTGGTGCGGGAGGCAGCTGGGGTGAAGACAACCGGATCGTGAGTGCGGTCAGCATTCACATGTTGCACGTCCCGGTGTCGGGTGGCACGCCGCCGTCCCCGTTCACGCCCGAGAAGCCGGACGTGCAATTGGGTGGACCTCAACGGCTGTCGGACGCACAGCTCCTGTTGTATACCACGGGCGGATTCGCGTTTCAGCCGCAGATCGGGTGGCGATCACTGGCCACCGGCACATCGCATGTGGTGGTAAATGCGCGACGCCAACCTGCCTGCCGACGCCATGCCGTTTGCTCGTGGTGCGGAACGATGGCGCCCTGATGCCATCTGTGCAGGATCCGTTCAATCCCGCCACCGGCGACACCACTGGCCCCGGGGTGCGCCTTGCCTCGAACATCACGGGCCGCTCACCGATCGTGATTCATGGTGAGTATCCGCATCCCGCATGGCACCGTCGTGCCGGCTACACGAGGGAGGATGCCGTCAAGTTCCCCCGTCGGTCCGCCGATTTCCGCCCGATCGAATCCGCTCGAGGATGCTGATCATGGCGGCACGCATCACGGCGCCCGCCGCTGTTACGCCAGAGCGGGGAGTGGCACGAAGTCACCTTTCTCCCGCACACCGCAGTCCGGGCACGACCAGTCCGCAGGGATGCTCGTCCACGGCGTGCCGGCCGCGAAGCCCTCACGTGGATCACCACACTGTGGGTCGTAGGCGTAGCCGCACTCCGGGCAGCCGTACGCGTTCCCTGCCGTCGAGTGGTGAGCGCGCGATGCGCGCGTGGTCGCAAGGGCGTCGCGATCCACCGCCTGAGAGACGGGCACCGGATAGCGCGTGAGCAATCGCTCCCGGGCGTGCGGCGCGACGTTGGCGAGTCGTACGTCACCACCGTAGTGCGCCAGCACCAAGGGATCCACGATGCGCGACCACAGCGGTGGCACCAGTGCCAGCAGGATCATGCCCGCGTAGCCTGTAGGGAGCACCGGCGCGAGATCGTGGTCCCGCAGTGCCTGGTAGCGGCGGGTGGGATGCGCGTGATGGTCGCTGTGCCGCTGCAAGTGGTAGAGCAGCACGTTGGTGGTCAGGTTGTTGGAGTTCCACGAGTGACGGGGCTCGACGCGCTCGTAGCGTTCGCGCCCCGCCGAGTCCGTGCGCTGACGCAGCAGACCGTAGTGTTCGAGGTAGTTCACCACCTCGAGCAGCGTGAATCCGATCACGGCCTGCAGCAGGAGATACGGCAGGATCGCTGACCCGAGCCAGAGCACCATGCCGCTCCACAACGCGGCGGACATGAGCCAAGCGTTGAGGACGTCATTGCCAAATCGGAACGGATGCTGATTGACGCGTGCGTATCGCCGTGATTCGAGCCGCCACGCACTGCGCAGCGAACCCGCCACCGTGCGTGGCCAGAAGCGATAGAAGGACTCGCCCAGTCGGCTGCTGGCCGGGTCTTCCGGTGTGGCGACGCGCACATGATGCCCACGATTGTGTTCGATGTAGAAGTGGCCGTACCAGCACTGCGCGAGCGCGATCTTCGACAGCCATCGCTCGACGCGCTCCTTCTTGTGTCCGAGCTCGTGCGCGGTGTTGATGCCAAGGCCACCAATGAATCCCACCGTGATGGCAAGACCGATCGACTCCACGATCGACAAGCGACCAGACGCAATCAGCCAGAACGCGCCCGCGAAGCCTGCGTACTGCAGCGGCAGAAACAGGTACGTGACCCATCGGTAGTAGCGGTCGCCCTCGAGCGCCGACAACGCCTCCGCCGGCGGGTTGGACCGGTCGATGCCGGTCACGACATCGAGCAGCGGAACCACACCGAGCATCACCATGGGGCCGAGCCATAGCCACGCTCCCCAGCCGGTGACCGCATGCAGCCCGATGGCAAGCCAAGGCAGCAGCGGCATCGTGAGCGCAATCGCCCACAGGTACCGCTTATGGTCCCGCCAGGCCATGGCGGTCATGGTACGGCCCCTACGTGAAGCGTCGCCACGGGCGCACACCACGGGTCGCGCTCGTCGCGCAGTTCTTGAAGTCGTTGACCACGCTCATCTCGGGGGCGACTGACCATGCCTGGATCATACGGCACGATCGTCAACGTCGACAGCGTCGCGCGACGGAAACGCTCAAGGGGTCAGAGTCGTTTGGTCAAATGACTCTGACCCCTTTGACCCCCTGTTCGCGGTCACCACCGCTATCGTGCTCCCGCAGCTGTACTTCGTGGCCATCATCACCACCGGCATCAGGTTCGGACTGTTCGACGCCCAGATTGTCCAATGGCGGTTGGCGACGCAGCTCAACGTCGGCGAAAGGGATCGGCGAAGCGCGGATCGGTGGTGACGCTGAGATCCGTCAGGGTGCGCAGGAACGCCACCAGTGCGGCACGGTCGTCGGCCGAGAGGTTCAGCCGCCGCGGCTGCCCGTCGGGTTGCCGGAGGCGCGTGTCGAGGCTCGGGCCAAACTGCACCCCGCGGTCGTAGAACGCCACGACCTCCTCGAGCGAGCTGAAGCGCCCATCGTGCATGAAGCGCCGCCCAAGCGCGACATTCTTGAGGGAGGGTGAGCGAAAGACCTGCTGCTGCCCCGCGTCGAGGCCGTTGCTGTTCGAGCCTCCGGACAACGAGAAGCTCGGGGCCACGTGGCAGGTCTGGCAGCCTGCTCCGCCCTGCGGTACTGACAGGAAGTAGAGTTCCTGGCCGCGCCGCTCCTGCGCGGTGAAGCCGGGCAGCGGATCGAGGAACGAGGGCGGCGTGTTCGGCGCCCCAGTCGGCAGCTGCGCCACGGCGCGGTCCCACCGGCTGTCGACGGCCAGGATACTGCGCACGTACTGCGCGAGCGCCCGTTGCACCCGATCCTCGGTGATCGTGGCATCGCCGAAGGCGAGGGTGAACAACGGCGGGTAGTACGGGAGCGCCCCGAGCCGGGTGATCACGGCGGCGAATCCGCCGTGCGCGTCATTGAACCCCATCTCCACCGCATCGCGCACCGGCTGGGTGGTCTGGGCCTCGAGCGACAGCGCCCGACGATCCCAGAAGTAGCGCCCGTTCTCGTTGAATCGCGCGTTCCCCAGCCGCATCGAGTGCACGGTCGTGCGGCCGGTGCCATCGAACCCCACGCTGAACCGCGCGGTGTCGCCGAACCCCAGCTGCTGTTGGTGACAGGATGCGCAGCTGATCGTGTTGGCTCGGCTGAGCTGCCTGTCGAAGAACAGGACCCGACCGAGCGTCGCGCCGGCGTCGGTGATCTCGTTGCCGAGCGGGTTCCGCACCTCCCGCTGGAGGGTTTGGGGAACAAAATGGCGCGGCACCGCCTGCGCGGCGTATCTCGGGAGGGCCCCGGGGTCGATCGTCAACGACGCGGTCACCGGGGCGGAGGCATCCGTCGGCGTGACAACGCCTTGGTCTGCACAAGCGAGGCTCCCGCAGGCGGCGGCGATGGCGAGCGCGCGAACGGGACGTGCAAGAAAGGACGGGCTCATGCATGAGATCAATCGCCGCTGGGCGAGTTGCGCAAGAGGGAGCCGAGGCCTGGCACGCGCACGGGTGCGTGCCCGTCTGGCGGCGAACGCGCGAGCCGCAGTAGCCCAGAGTAGCCCAAATGAGCCCAAAGGGGTCAGAGTCGTTTCAGCGTTTCAGGACGCTGACCCCTTTAGCTGTTCACTGACCCCATGAGAAAACGACTCTGACCCCTTGAAATGGATGTGCCGCGTCGCTGCCCCTGCGGGCATGCTACCTACAGGAAAAGAGGTTTCCGCGCTCGCCGAGTTGGCCGGGAGACCGTATACTGGCCCCGTATCTGATCCACCCGTGTTTTGTACCAGTTTCGTCATTCAGCTTCTGGAGGAAAGACATGCTCGCTCGTCGATGGTTGTGGTCTGTTGTGGCAGGGAGGGCGCCCGCACTGCCGCGGGTGGCGTCTCTGATCGCACTGGCCGGGGTGCTGATGGCCATGATTCCGGCCGCCCACGCTCTGCACGCGCAGGGGGCAACTGGCACGGTGCGCGGTATCGTCACCGACTCCTCCACTGGCCGCCCCGTGTCGGGGGTGCAGATGACCGTGGTCGGCGCTACCGCGCGTGCCGCCACCTCGGAGACGGGCGCCTACCAGCTCACCGGCGTCCCCGCCGGGCGGGTCACCGTGCGCGCTCAGCGCCTCGGCTTTGGCCCCCTCACGCGGACCGTTGATCTGGCCGCGGGCGGCACCGCCACGCTGGATATCCGGCTCCGCCCCGTGGCCGCCGTCCTCAGCACGATTGTCGCCACCGGCTACGGCAGCAGCCGCCGCGCGACCGTCAGCAACGCCATCGCCAGCGTAGACAGCAGCGCCTTCGAGGCGGTGCCCGTCGTCAGCATCGACAACGCGCTGCAGGGACGCGTCCCGGGCGTACAGGTGATGCAGAACAGCGGTGAGCCCGGTGGTGGTGTGTCGGTCCGCATTCGCGGTCCCGCCTCGCTCAACGCCGGCAGCCAGCCGCTGTATGTCATCGACGGCGTTCCCATGCTTCAGGGGACGTTCGAGCAGATCACCGGCACCAGCGGTCAGCGCATGACCCCCATCTCGGGTATCAACCCCGACGACATCGCCTCCATTGACGTCCTCAAGGACGCTGCTGCCGCGGCCATC
The DNA here is from genome assembly GCA_947457545.1 of Gemmatimonadaceae bacterium. Taxonomy (GTDB): domain Bacteria; phylum Gemmatimonadota; class Gemmatimonadetes; order Gemmatimonadales; family Gemmatimonadaceae; genus Gemmatimonas. Next base: position 1,414 of record CANGXD010000162.1, on the reverse strand, counting down.
TATGGCTCGCGCGGCTCCAACGGCGTGGTGGTCATCACGACCAAGCGTGGTGCAGGCGGCAATCGCTTCCGCTTCAACATGAGTGCCTACACGGCGTCGCAGGAGGTGGAACGCACCCTCGATCTGCTCAACTCGGCCGACTACGTGGCCGTGATGAACGAGGCGCGCACCAATCAGGGACTCGCGCCCCGCTTCGCGCCCGGCACCGACAGCATCAACACCGACTGGCAGTCCGCGATCTTCCGCCAGGCGCCGATGAGTGAAGTCAACATGAGCGTGAGCGGCGGCACCGACCGCCTTCGCATGTTCCTCAGCGGCAGCGACACGCGGCAAACGGGCATCGTGATCGGTTCCGATTACCAGCGGCAGGCCGTGCGTCTCAACACCGACGCGCAGGCCACCAGCAAGCTCACCATCAGCTCCAACATCGGCCTCACGCGCGAGTCCAACGATCGCGTCCCGGGCGACCAGAACATCGATGGCGTAGTCACGAACGCGATGGCCATGCAACCGTTCTCGCCGGTGCGCGGCAACGTCTTCGGCTTCGCGGGCATCGGCAACGGGCTCATCTACTCCAACCCGGTGGCCACGGCCACGTTCAGCGCGCTCAACGTGACCACGCTGCGCGCGCTCGGAAACATGGAAGCGCGCTACGCGATCTCCCCCAAGATCAACCTGTCGGCGCGCCTCGGCAGCGACATCTACTCGCTCGACGAGCTCCGCTGGCGCTCCCCCAAGGTGGATCGCGCCGCGAGTGCCAGCGTGGGCGGCGAAGGAGCGAACGGACGTACGCGCGCCTATCGCTTTCTGGCCGAAACGTTCGGCAACTGGGATGTGATCGACTCCGACAACCAGACGCTGCGCATTACCGCCGGCGCCAGTCAGGAGCGCAACTCCACGAACTTCAACTACGTGGCCGGTACGGGCTTCCCCACGGGCTTCGAACGCTACGTGCGCAACGCCGCGCAGGTCTCGGTGTTCGATGGTGGCGAGACCGAGAACACGCTGGTGTCGTACTTCAGCCGCGCCAACTGGACGTGGCGCGAGCGCTATGTGGTCACGGCCAGCCTGCGGCGCGACGGCTCGTCGCGCTTCGGTGACAACAGCCGCTACGGCAACTTCGCGGCGCTCTCGGGCGCGTGGACGGTGAGCGACGAAAGCTGGGCCAGCGCCCTCTCGCGTCTCATGACGCTCAAGCTGCGCGCCAGCCGCGGCACCACCGGCAACCAGCAGATTGCCGACTTCGGCAGCCGCACGCTGGCTACCGCCAACCCGTACGCCGGCATCGCTGGTCTTGCCCCCTCGCAGCTGGGTAACCCCAACCTCCGTTGGGAGCGCACCACCGAAACGGACATTGGCGCCGACATGGGCTTTTTCAGCGGTCGCGTCAACCTCGTGGTGGATTGGTACAACC
>CANGXD010000161.1 GCA_947457545.1 Gemmatimonadaceae bacterium | reverse complement strand
TGTCGCCGCCGAACCCGGTGACCGGCATCCAGAACCGGGACATCGAGTTCGCCGAAATTGTCTGGGCGTTCTTCAAGGCACGGCTGCCATAGACGATAGAAAGCGTGGAGTGTGCCATCCGCATCAGCGCCGAAATCCGGCGAGCAACCACCCGAGGAACTCCTCGTCAGCCTGCGTGTTCCGCTGCGCCGGATGGGCCGTTTCGATGCAACATCTGCGGTGGCGCTCGCCTAACGGTGCTTGCTGCAAACGAGCGTTTCCGGAAGCGTGCTGCGCTCGCATGCTACTTGGTTCGCCCGCCGCTTCGCTGAGGCGTTCGCGAGCCTGTCCCGCTGACTCCGTGCCGTCGGCCGCATCATCGTGGTGCCCGACGGTCGGCGGCGCTGATGCACGCATCGGCGCGGGCCGGCCGACCGGAGCGCGACGGCATGGCGATATGCTACGGGTGCCGTCATGATCGCGACCTCGCGGTCGGTGATCGCGTCGTGTACACGACCGATCCCACTAAACTCCTATCCTGGTCGGTGGCTCGGGGTACTCAAAAGCTGTACCCCAATCGCAAGGCCCCAAGTGGGAAGGCCGTTTCCCCCACCTGTCTTGTCAGCGTCTTGTCCTCGAAGATCGGCCAGGGATTCGACTTGTAGACGACCCGGGCAATACCGAATTGGGGCACGATGTACAGCTTCCTGCCCGGGAACTGGTACTTGTATCCCACATATCCCGACATCAACCAATCGAAGCTGTTGTAGGACTTGCCCGTCGTGACGTGGTCCTGCAGCACGCCCACTCCGGTGGTCTGCGAAAACTCGGCATGAAGCCCGCGCCAGACGTACTGCCGGTAGCCGCTGGCAACGCTGTAATCGGCAAAGCGTCCTTCCGTGTCACGATCTTGAGGGAAGTCCACATTGACCCCGGCGTAGATATCGCCACGGAGTTGTCCCTTCTGCCACAGCTTGGCGGTGACGTGCGTCCGCGTTGCCCCGGGAAAGAACGGCCAGAGGATATCGGTTTCGAGACCGAACCTGCTCTCCGGCTTCTCGGCGAGGGCCTGCGCCGAGGACGCACGGGTGTTGCCACTGGTCGGCGATGAAGCGGGGGGCCGACCGGCGGCCAGTCCTTGTACGTTGGGGGCCACGCGGCTGGCCACGCGCGCAGGCTCGGGGCGTTCCGCGACCGCGGCCCGCGTGCCGACGGTCGCGACGGGCCTTGCAGCGCCTGAGGCAGACGGCGTTGGGCCAGTCGCAACGTTCGCGTGGCGGCATCCGGAGCCGACTACCCCCAACGTTGCCAAGACACACAGGCTGATACGCATTCGCACTCTCCACCGATGGAGCGGGATAGATGTTGGCGCTGGTGGCGCCGTGAGCGCGTGAAGGATGGGGGAGGCATCGGGACGCCGCATTGATCCAGGTCAAGTCCCCCGTGCGAGTTTCCGGCGCAAGCGACTCAACGCTTCAGGGGTGATGCCGAGGTAGGCGGCGATCATGTGCTTCGGGACGCGTTCGAGGATCTTCGGGCGCTCGATGACCATGGCATGGTAGCGCGCCTCGGCATCCTGGAGCACCAACGCGGCCGTGCGCCGCTGGGCCGCCGCCAGCACGACTTCGGCAATGAGGCGCCCTCGCCGCTCCCACGTTGTCGACGAGGCATAGAGGCGCTGCAGCTCCGTGTGGCCGAGGAGCCAGACCACCGAGTCCTCAACGGCATCCACCCACTGTGTGGCCGCGGTTTGGGACACGAAGCTCCCGTAATCGGCAGCGACGCTCTCCTCGAAGAAGAAGTTCCCGGTGAACTCCCTGCCGTCGCCCATCAGGAAGTACCGCAGCAATCCGCACTCGACGAACGCCAGGTCACGGCACACCTCACCGGCTCGCAGGAGCGGTTGCCTTGCCTTGAGTGCTTTGCGTCGCAGGAGCGGCCGGAGCACGCCCCATTCGATGTCGGTAAGGGGTTCGGGCCGCGAAAGCACCCGCCGCACGACCTCGGCCCCTTCGCTCACGCGGACTGTGTCTGCCATCAGACCGAGGGTACCGACATCAGCAGCACCCGCGGTTCGGGGGGCACGCCACGTGTGGGGGATTGTTTCCCGGGTGCGGGGCCCCTTGCAGCGACATGGCCAACCAAGAACATGTGGGCTCCGGTGGGTGGGGACGGGTATCGGGGCCGAGTCGGTCGAGTGATCCCAACGCCGCGCCCGACGATAATTGTCAACAGGGTAAACCAGAAGACCATGGCTACCAGTCGGCGGGCATGCCGATACCCGCCAGTCGGTACTCGCACGGTCCGTGCTCGTGTCGTATACTCGACCGTCCCCAATCGAAGTTCCTATCCTGGATCCGCGCGTGGTGGCGTGGTGTCGCGCCGCACGTCGCTGAGCGGTGGTGGTGTCGACAAGTACGCTGCGCGCGTGAAGACGTGGCTGCAGGATTTCTTCTGACTCCCGGCTGAGCCACCGCTGAGGCGCACCCGAGCGATCTTCTCGCGCAACTCCAGCACGATTTCCCCGCCACGTACGTGCGCGATCGCGAGATCGGGCGTGGTGGTCTGGCGACCGTGTTTCTCGCGCGCGACGTGCGCTACGACCGCAGCGGTGTGTGAATGCCGATCCCCGGTGCATACCGTTCGCCGGTGATGCGCCCCCTGTGTGTGATCACCACTCCCCGCGTCATCGCCTCGGCGGGACCGAAGATCTCGTTCACGGCTCGGGTCACCAGCGCCGAGTGCACGCCGGTGGGCCAGGGCGTGGTCCACGCGCCCGGCAGCTGCAGGGAGTCGGCGCGTGCGATGAGCCGCTGGGTGGCCGCAGTGCGCGGGGCGGGAGGGGGCGAAGCGCGGGACCGGATTTCAACGGACGGCGAGTTCCTTCGGGACGCGTGACGCTCCGTCGAGCATACGGCGCGATGGCCGGCGTCGCCAGCATCATGTCGAGGGGACCACATGATGGGTCCCCATGACCGACGCCCGTGGGGGGGCCAGCGATTGGGATCGTGCGCGAGTGGCGCGCGGGCCCCATTGTTCAGGGGGCAGGAGGGACAGCGAACCGCGCGTCACAGATCGAGCACAGCTCGGGAGGGATCGATGATCAGACAGGTGAAGTCCGGTCGCCCGCCGGCGGCGCAGCGGGCGGACGACGCGGCCATCCGGACCACGGTCGAGGACATGCTGTTGGAGATCGAGCGCCACGGCGACGCTGCGGTCCGGGCGTATTCCGAACGGCTCGATCAGTGGGCGCCGCCGTCCTTCCGGCTGAGCCAGACGGAGATCGACGCCTGCATTACGTCACTGCCGACCCGCACACTCGACGACATCCGATTCGCCCAAGCGCAGATTCGCCGTTTCGCGGAGGCGCAGCTGGGGGCGCTGCGCGACATCGAGGTGGAGACACTTCCGGGCGTCATCCTCGGCCATCGCAACATCCCGGTGCACTCGGTCGGCTGCTATGTGCCGGGCGGGAAATATCCGATGGTCGCCTCGGCGCACATGAGCGTGCTTACGGCCCGGGTGGCCGGCGTCACGCGCGTAATCGCGGCGACGCCGCCCTACGAGGGAAAACCGGAGGCCGCGACCATCGCCGCGATGGCGCTGGCCGGCGCCGACGAGATCTATGTACTGGGCGGGGTCCAGGCCGTCGCCGCGATGGCGCTCGGCACGGCGCAGATGGCGCCGGTCGACATGCTGGTCGGCCCCGGCAACGCCTATGTCGCCGAGGCCAAGCGGCAGCTGTTCGGGCGCGTCGGAATCGATCTGCTCGCCGGCCCGACAGAGACGCTCGTCATCTGCGACGACAGCTGCGATCCGGAACTGGTCGCGGTCGACCTGCTTGGGCAGGCGGAACACGGCCCCACGTCGCCCGCCGTTTGCGTCACCACGTCACGACGCATCGCCGATGGCTTGCCGGAGGCGATCGACGCCGTGCTGGCGCGGCTGGACACCGCCCCGATCGCGCGCGCGGCGTGGCAGGACCACGGCGAGATCATCCTGTGCGATACCAACGAGGAGATGCTCGCGGAGAGCGAGCGGATCTGCTCCGAACACGTGCAGGTGATGACCGTGGACCCCGACTGGTTCCTGGCTCGCCTGACCAATTACGGGGCGCTGTTTCTGGGGCACCGGACCAACGTCGCGTACGGCGACAAGGTGATCGGCACCAACCATACACTGCCGACGCGCCGGGCCGGCCGGTACACCGGCGGGCTGTGGGTGGGGAAGTTCATCAAGACCCACACCTACCAGCGCATCGTGACCGACGAGGCGTCGGTCGCGATCGGGGAGTATTGCTCGCGCCTGTGCGCGATCGAACGCTTTTCGGGGCACCGCGAGCAGGCCGACATCCGGGTGCGGCGCCTCACGCGCCGGTAACGGCGAAGACCCGGTGCTTTCGCTTTGGGGTATCTCCACGCCAAACGGCGACTATCGCGCATGAACAGTCTCACCGCAATCGTGTTCGGGGTGTTGGCGGCCGTGGTCCTGCTGCTGTTGGGCTCGATCGTGGCGGCGTTCCTCGCCAACTCGCCGGATCGCTCCGCCGCCGACCTCCTGGCGCCACTCAATCGGACGCGGGGCGGGACGTTTCGTCGAGTCGCGCCCGGACGCACCATGCTCGAGTACGTCGACGACACGGGGACCGTCCTCGTCGGCTACTGGAAGCAGCGCGACACGGGCGCCCTCATGGCGAAGCCGTCCTTGTCCGTCCGATGGCGACCATCGCGAGCCTCGGAGTCGCCCGAATTCATGCTGCGCCTCGCGACAGGACCCGGCGTGAAGACGACAGTTTCCGGCTTCCAGCGAACCGCGTCTCCGCTGCGCATTCGGGACAGGACGTTCGCCCTCTTCGTCCGGCCGTTCCTGTCCGAGCGGGAGCGGGAGCAGCTTGCTGCGCGACTAGTGGTCGTGCTCTCGGACGCGAGGGACACGTCGGCGCTGGTGGCACTCGCACACCTCGAGGGACACTTCTCGGTGCAGCTGCAGGAGACCGTCGCGACGTCCGAACGGACGGAGGCGTTGCTGCAGGGAGCGCTCGCGCTGCTGGGCAAGATCGCCTGAGGCCGAGGCTGCGGCGCCGGCGGACCGCCAGGTGGTGGGCATCACCGCCCCGTGCCAGATCCACCATGGCGACAACGACAATGTCGTGCCACTGGCCATGGATCAGCGTCTCGCAACCCGGCTGGCATCGCGCGGTCGTCGGCATGAACTGCCCGTGTATCCCCCAGGTGTCGATGCTGAGGAGGTTGTTCACAGGGGAAAACAGCAGCAAGCGGAGGTTGCCGAAGGGATCGCGAAAGACCACCACCGCGCCATCGCTCTCCTGTCGCGGCTCTCCTTCCACGACCAGACCGGCGGCGCGAACACGGGCCAATGTCTCGTCGAAGCGGGGAACACGCAGGAAGAGCCCCGCCCGACCGGCCACCTTCACTTCGCTCCTCGACCATTCCCGATTAACGCTGCCATACGTGTGAGTCCAGGCCCGCTCGCCGTTGCCGGTTTCGTGCCGCGGTTCTGGGACTATTGCAGAGTGCGGGCGAGTTCCTCCGGAAGGAAGTGGGATGCATGCGGCCCGGACACACGAGTTGACATGCGAATGGACACCTCTGGCCGTGCGACAACGTGCTGGCCGCGCACATCACAGCCAGCCACGCCGCACCAGTCACATCTTCACGAGCTGCGTCAGCAGCAGGTACGAGCGCACCGTGCCCAGCAACCACGCCCAGAACTCGGCCGGCAGCGCCGCGAAACCGAGGGCGGCAGCGAACGGCGAGAACGGCAGCCACATGCCCACCCCGATGACTGCCGCGGTAGTGGCCAGCAATGGCCAGCTCGGCATGCTCTGCAGGAACGGAATGCGATGGGTGCGAATGACGTGAATGATGAGCGTTTGCGTCAGCAGCGACTCCACGAACCAGCCCGTCTGGAAGAGCCCCGCCGTGGCCGGCGCGTTCGCCTCGAGCACGAAGTACAGGGTGGCGAAGGTCGTGTAATCGAAGATGGAGCTCATCGGACCGAAGCACATCAGATAGCGCCAGAGCGCGGCAATGGACCACGGATGCGGCCGCGCCAACTGGTCCGCATCGACCTTGTCGGTGGGGATGAGCAGCTGCGAGAAGTCGTACAGCAGGTTGTTGGCCGGGATCTGGATGGGCGCCAGGGGGAGAAACGGCAGCAGGGCGCTGGCGCCGATGACGCTGAACATGTTGCCGAGGTTGGAGCTGGCACCCATGCGGATGTACCTGAGATACTCGCAAAGACCGCGCGCGCCTCGCGCACCGCGTCGGTGATCACCAGCAGGTTCTTCTCCAGCAGGATGACGTCGGCCGAGTTCTTGGCGATATCTTCGGCAGAGTCGACGGCGAGGCCTACATCGGCCGTGTGCAGGGCCGGCGCATCGTTGATGCCGTCACCGAGGAATCCCACGATGCGGGAGAGGAGTTTCAATCAGGGCGTGTCGACTATCCGTCGACATAGGGCGAAATCACCGACCGCGCCAGCACCGACTGGCGGGCGTCGGCGGGCCCGCTGACGTGTTCGCGCGCCTCGGGGGCCGTGGGAACGGCGGTCACCGTGGGGGGGAGCGAACGGGCGTGGGGCGCGCGCCGGGCACGGGCTCGCGGGGGCGCGCGCCGATGGGGGGCTCCGTGGCCCGGCGTGCGCCTCACGGGAAGCGCGGGTTCGGCGGTGGGTGAGGATCTGGTCGATCACCGACGTCTGGGAGATGAACGCGAGGATCCATTCCAGCCTGAACTACTCGTCTCCTGTCCCCTTCGAGCGTTGCGCAGCATAATCCGTGTGTGTCCACAATCGTGGTGCAAGATCCCATCGTGAACACTGTCATCCCGTTGCTGATCCTGATGATCTCCGTGCTGCTCGTCTTGACCCCGCCCGTGGCCGTCTGGCTCGTACGCTCGCGGCAACCCTCGGGACGGGCGGCGTGGCTCTTGCCCGCGCTGGCGTTGATCGGCCCCTTCATCGCCGCCTTCATCTCGGTCGTCCTCGTGTGGCTCCCGGCTTACTCGGGGCAATGCGGCGGCTGGCTTGGCGAGACATCCCCGTGCTCTGGTTTCGGCCAGTATGCCTTCGAGACCATGTACTGGGCCGCCATGAGCATGGCCATACCGGGCCTTCTGGGGATGCTGCTTGGCGTCGCTGTCCTGATCGTTGTGTTGATCAGGCGCCGCAGGTCCCGCCCGGCTGCGTGAACAGAGGACACTATGGCGCATTTCCGCTGTCTCATTCGTGGCGAGGGCTTCCTGGGTATCCTCGAAGGACGGGCCGGCCCGATCGGCTTTTATGTCAACCGCCCGGTCGAGGCGGTCGACGCCGAGCAGGCCCGGCGCGCGGTCCTGGACGCGTTCCACGCGGAACTCGCCGAGCGAGGTTGGGCGGACAGGGGCGGGCGTGTGATCGTCGATGAGATGGACGAGATCGACGCGTCCGAGCTTCCGGTGATCGGGCAGGGCTTCGTGGTCTTTCCGGATGAGCAAGCCGGCGCTGAGCCGGGGGCGGCGGACCTGCAACCGCCCTTCCTGCTCATCTGGCATGGTGGCTTCTCGGTGCATTCCGAGGCGCTGGCCGAGCCATCAATGATGACGAGGACCGCGATGAACCGTTTCCGCAACGCGATCTGCTATGACGGCTCAGGGTCGACCTGCACCATCATCGACGTGATCCCGCTTCGGGACGTGACGCTGCGCGATCGCATGCTGCCCTGGCGCCGGATTCCGGTACGGCTTGTGCTCCAGCCTGGGCCCGATCTGTCGCTCGCCGATGTGCGTGACAGGCTCCTCTCGATCCTGCAGGGAGAGAGCGAGATCGCCGATTTCCTGAAGATGCCGGTCGACGACGCCATCGCATGGGTTCGCAGAGCGGTCACTCCGATGGCGCTGATCGAAGCCGCAAACGCCATCCTCGGCGCTTGCTGAACCGCCGCTCTTCGGACGGGCGGGTGGGGCGCGAGGCGGGTCCGGCGGTGGGTGGCAGATCACCGGCACCGCCTGCAAACGGTCCACCACGAGCGCTTCGCGCGCGCTGGCCTCCCCTCCCCGCTGCCGGGGCGCCGTCGCCGAGGACGTCAGGCGGGCCGCGAAGCGGATGAATCGCCCAACACCGCGGTGCGGACATCGGCCCGGCTCACCTTGCCTGCCGCATTGCGCGCGAGCGCGTCAACCCACCAAATGCGCTTCGGTGCCTTCACCGATCCCAGCGTGGCCTTCACAAAGTCGCGCAATGCGTGTTCGTCTCGCGGGACCTGCGCGCGCAGCACGACGGCCGCGTGAACCGCTTCTCCCCACTTTGCGTCAGGAACCCCGAAGACGGCGCACTCGACCACGTCGGGATGCATGGCCAACGCTCCCTCCACCTCGCCGGGAAACACCTTGAAGCCACCCGTGTTGATCAGCTCGCGAAGGCGGCCGCGGATGAACACATAGCCCCGCTCGTCGATCTCCCCCACGTCGCCGGTATGCAGCCAGCCGTCCACGAGCGCGCCTGCCGTCTCCTCGGGCCGGTTCAGATAGCCGTTCATCAGCAACGGACCGCGCACCACGATCTCCCCTGACTCCGCTGCCGGCAACAGCGCGCCGGCCGCATTCATGATGCCAACGGTGGCCACCGAGGATGGGCGGCCCACCGACAGCAGGTTGGCCTCCTCACGCAGCTCGTCGGCGCGCATGCCACAGATGATCTGCGGTGCCTCCACCTGCCCGTACGCCGTCTCGATGACTGGACCGAAGAACTGCTGGCAGTCGCGAATCCGCTGGGGGGGATAGGAATTTCAATCGGGGCGGGTTGACTACCGGTCGAGTATAGGGCGCGATCACCGACCGCGTAAGCACCGACTGGCGGGCGGCGGCGTGCCGGCTGACGTGTTCGTGCGACTCGAGGGCCGTGGGAACGGCGGGCACCGTGGG
>CANGXD010000160.1 GCA_947457545.1 Gemmatimonadaceae bacterium | reverse complement strand
GAGCACGACGCTGGTGCCGAGGGCGTTCGCGCGCTCCGCTTCGGTCCCGGGGCCGGGATCACGCGCCCCGGCGGTAGGGGCCTGACGCAGCAGCGATTGGCGGGCGCCGGCCAACGTGGGATTGAGAGCGGCCTGCCCCGGCACCAGCTGCAGGACGTCGGCCAGGCTGGAGGCCTGCACGTGCTCAATGGCATCACGGCCAATTCGGGAAACACTTGACCCTTCGGCGGAGCGGGCAATCTCGGTGGCCGTGACCACCACCTGCTCCAGCTGCGGGGCCCGTGCCGCGAGCCGCACGAACAGGCGAAGGGGAACCGGGCCACACGGCTGCACCGGAATACGGCGCTCACTCAGGCCAGCCGCGATCGCCCGCAGCTCGGCGGTTTCCGGCTCCACCCGAGGAAAGGAAAAACGTCCCTCCCTGTCGGTGACGAGGGTGACTCCCCCTAGGGTAACCGAGGCGCCAGGCACCGGCGACAGCTGCGGGAGACGCTGCACGATGCCATTGACTTCAGCCGGAACACATTTTTCTTGCGCGTTTAAGGACCAGTATGGCGCCATAATAGCGGCTCCTAAAAGCCACGACTTGGCTTTCAGCATCGCTGTTCGCTTTCGCGCGGAGAGGGAGTCCCGTTGTCCATAACACGCGAATGATAACTCACTATCAGTCAATTGCAACAGACCGACCCGCGTATAGCCCTACCTGATCAGTGGCGCTGCCCCATCCGCTCCCACATCAGCGCCACCACCGCCCACGCCACACAAGCCGCCACCACCGTATCGCTCAGGTAGTGCGCATTGGCCATCACCCGCGTGAGGCCGCACCCTGCGGCCAGCGCGTACATCACCCAGCGGACCCGCGGGAAGAGCCGCGCCACGGCAAAGGCGCCGGCGAAGGCCACCAGGGTGTGTGAACTGGGGAGCCCGAGCCCCCGATTGGACCACGGGTTGTCGCTAAAGGCGCGAAACGCGTAGCCGAACGTCTCCGCGTCCGGGCGGAGACGCCGAAAGAGCAGCTTGAGGAGCTCGGCGGCGAGCCCGCCCAGGGCGGGGCCGAACACGAGGAACGTCGTATGCGCCCGGCGAGCGGGATCCTCACGCTGGTGCAGCCAGTAGGCGAGCGCGAGCAGCAGCCAGGTCGGCAGGAAGCCGATCGACCGGAGCAACCGCCCCCAATCCTTGTCGTACACCGACGGGAGCCGGAGCAGGCGCCAGGCGGTCTCGTCGAGCAGGTGGGCGGCGACGATGACCACGAGGCTGACGAGGGCCCACCGTTTCCACGGCTCTGACTGGGGCGCTGCGGGCACAGGGGTGGGCGATACCATGCCGGCAAATCAATCAGCCCACCGTGCGACACGCCACCGGCCACGGGCACCGGCGCGCGGTCCCCAATGCCACCGGACTGCGCGACGTGGCATATTGCACAAATGGAACGCAACACCCGTCAGCGCGATGCCATTCGCCAGGTCTTCGAAGAGCAGCCCCGACCACTCGGCCCCACCGAGGTGCTCGAGTTCGGCCGTGATCACGTGTCCAAGCTCGGCATCGCCACTGTCTATCGCACCATCAATTCGCTGGTCGACAGTGGCTGGCTGGTGCCTGTAGAGCTCCCGGGCGAACCGCCGCGGTACGAAAAGTCCGGATCGGCGCACCATCATCACTTCCGCTGTCGCACCTGCAGCCGGGTGTTCGAAATCCACGGCTGCCCCGGAGACCTCCGCGACCTGACGCCGGCGGGCTTTACCCTCGAGTCGCACGAAGTCGTGCTGTACGGGCTGTGCAACACGTGCGCGGCCTAGCCACGCGCTTCCGTACGCGCTTCGTCATCGCGGCCGCGCTACTCACCGCCTGCCAATCCGGTCCGACCTTCGAAGGCATGGCGGTCGATCCGCCGCGCGACATGCCGGCGTTCAGCTTTACGCTCCCCGACAGTAGCCGATTTGAGCTTGGACCCGCCGCGGGGAAGCCCACGGTGCTCTTCTTCGGCTATACGCACTGCCCTGATGTCTGCCCCACGACGCTCGCCGATTGGAAGCGGGCCAAGGCACAGTTGGGTGACAAGGCCGCGTCGGTGCGCTTCGTCTTTGTGAGCGTCGATCCTGACCGCGATACGCCGGAGGTCGCGCAGCGCTACGCGCGCCAGTACGACGCGAGCTTTGTGGGGGTCTCGGGCGACGCGCTGACGACCGCGAAGATCATGGAAGCGTACGGCGTCGCGGCGGCCAAGGAAGAGGGGAGCGCCGCCAGTGGGTATCTGGTGAGCCATTCGTCGCAGGTATTCCTCGTTAATGGCGCCGGGAAACTCGTCGCGCTCTATCCATTCGGCACGCGCTGGGAAGCGCTCGCCAACGATCTGTCCAGCCTGCTGTGACCATGCGCTCGCGTTACTTGCCGTTGGCCATAATGCTGCCGCTGGTTGCGGCCTGCACGACCGCCGATGTTCCCGCCAGCGGACACCGCGTGTCGGCGTCGTGGGCACGCACCGCCGACTCCGGTACCACCGGCGGCGTGTATGTCACCATCGTGAATGCCGACAGCACCCCGGTCGATCTCACGGGAGCGAGTACGCCGTACGCGACAGCCACCGAAGTGCACGAGTCGATGATGCACGACGGCATGTCGCACATGATGGCGCGCCCCTCGATCACGATTGCGGGGCGCGACTCGCTGGTCATGAAGCCCGGCGGGCTGCACATCATGCTGCTGCAACTCACGCGCGCCCTGGTCACCACCGACAGCATTCCGCTCACGCTGCGTTTCTCCACCGGAGATTCGCTCGTGGTGCGCGTTCCGGTGCAAGCCCCATGATGTCACTGCGCCAGCTCGCCACGCTCACCGCACTCGGCCTTGGCACCGCGGTCATTGCATGGTACACGTGGCCACGGCCGGATACGCTCATTCGCATTCGCGCCGGCGGTGTACCCGTCGTGACCGACCGCTTCGGCCGAGACACGCCGCTCCCCGACACCGTCTTCGTGGGCGGCAGTGGGGGCAAGCGCACCATCCGCGTGGTGAACGAAGACACACGGCAACACCGGCTGGCCATGTTCACCGTACCTGCCGGTGAGCGAACCGACTACACCGTACCGCTCGGCACTTTCGGCGGCGCCTGTTCGGCGCACCCGGACAACCGGCAACTGACTTTCGTGATCCGCTGATGGTCGATTCGCTTTCCACGCGGCATTCGACGATGAATGCCGCACTCGACGAAGAGCTGCGCATTCTGGAGGCATCGGGGCTCAAGCGCTCGCTTCGTCAGGTACAGCAGCGACGCGCGGGCACCGTGCTCCTCAATGGTGAACGCGTTGCGGACTTTGCGTCGAACGACTATCTCGGCCTCGCGAGCGATCCGCGCGTGGCACGCGCTGCGCATGCCGTGTTGCAGGCGGAGGGGACGGGCGCCGGTGCGGCGCGCCTCATCTCCGGCAACCACCCCATCCACGAAGCGCTCGAGCACACGCTCGCCCGCCTCAAGGGGTGCGACTACACGTTGCTCTTTCCCTCGGGATACATGGTGAATGTGGGCGCGATTCCAGCGCTCACCGACCGTGGAGACGTCATCTACTCCGACGAGCTCAATCACGCGTCGCTCATCGATGGCTGCCGCCTCTCGCGCGCCACCGTGCGTGTCTTCCCGCACAACGACCTCGACGCGCTCGGCCGCATGCTCGCGGCAGAGCGCCATCTGTTCCGTCGGGCCATGATCGTTGTGGAAGGCGTGTTCTCCATGGACGGCGACAGCTGCCCCCTCGACCGCCTCGTGCCCATCGCGCGCCAATACGATGCGTGGACGTACGTCGACGACGCACATGGCACCGGCGTGCTGGGCGCAAGCGGCGCAGGCAGCCTCGAACACTATGGCGTTGCCGGAAAGGTCGACGTCGTGGTGGGAACGCTCGGCAAGGCCCTCGGCACATCGGGGGCCTACGTGGGCGGCTCGCAGGAGCTCGTGGAGTTTCTCGTGAGCCGCGCGCGATCGTTCATCTTCACCACCGGGTCACCACCGGCGCTCGCCGCCGCGACGCTCGAAGCGTTGCGCATTGCGCAGGTGGAGACCTGGCGACGCGAGGCGGTGCGTGAGCGCGCCCGGCGTGTGCGCTCGCGTCTCAACGCCGCAGGCATTGCCACCTCGGGGTCCGACGATGGGCACATCATTCCCATCGTCATCGGCGATCCCGTAAAGACCATGTCGGTGGTGACCGACTTGCGACGGCGCGGGTTTCTCGTGGGCGGCGTACGTCCGCCGACGGTACCGGCGGGAACGTCGCGCCTCCGGCTGTCCATGTCGGCGGTGCATCCGGTCGAACTGGTCGATTCACTGACGGCGACACTGCTCGACGTACTCCGCAAGCTGTAAGCGCGGCATGAGCGACATCATTCTGCAACGCGATGCGCAGTACGTGTGGCACCCGTACACGCAGCACCATCAGGCGCCGTTTCCCATTCCGGTGGCGCGCGCGCAGGGCAGCTGGCTGTACGACACGAACGGCCGCGCCATTCTCGACGCGATTTCGAGTTGGTGGGTGACGACGCACGGGCACTGCCACCCGACCATTGTCGACGCGATCGCCGAGCAGGCGCGCACGCTCGATCAGGTGATCTTTGCGGGCTTCACGCATGCACCGGCTACGGCGTTGGCAGCCGCGCTGGTGGCAGAGCTGCCGCAGGGGCTCACGCGCATTTTTTTCAGTGATGACGGCAGCACAGCGGTGGAAGTCGCCATCAAACTGTCGCTGCAATCGTTCGCCAATCAGGGAAAGCCGCGCACACTCATTGCGGCGCTCGAGAATGCGTATCACGGCGATACCTTCGGCGCGATGGCGGCCGGCGCGCGCGGTGTGTTCACGCACATGTACGAGCCGTTGCTTTTCGATGTGGCCCGCTTGCCCGACCCCTCCGAAGGCGACACGCTCGCGGCGCTCGATGCGCTCATCGCGTCACGCGGGCATGAACTCGCGGCGGTGATCGTAGAGCCGCTGGTCCTTGGCGCGAGCGGCATGCGCGTCTGGGATGAGCAGGTGCTGCGCGACATTCGCGAGCGAACGAGCGCGGCGGGTGTGCATCTCATTGCCGACGAAGTCATGACCGGCTTTGGACGCACGGGTCCCATGTTCGCCTGCGACCGCGCCACAGTGCGGCCGGACCTGTTGTGCATGTCCAAGGGGATTACGGGAGGTGTGTTGCCGCTTGGCGCCACTGCGGCCACCGAAGAGATCTTCGATGCGTTTCGCAGCGACGACCGACGCAAAACGTTCTTTCACGGCCACTCGTACACGGCCAATCCCATTGCGTGTGCCGCGGCGCTGGCATCGCTGTCGCTCTTCACGCCGGCGTGCCATGCTGAGCGGACGCGCATCGAACAGCTGCACACGGAGCAGCTGTCGGTACTGCGCGGCACGCGTGGTGTGAAAGCGGTGCGACAGATCGGTACCGTTGCCGCGGTCGAACTCGATGCGCCGGCCGGTTATCTCAGCGATATCGGCCGAGAACTCGCGGCGTTTTCGCTGCAGCAGGGCGTGCTGATCAGGCCGCTGGGAAATGTCGCGTATTGCCTGCCGCCATACTGCACCACCAACGACGAACTGCGGCTCGTGTACGATGTGTTGCAGCGCTTTCTGCAAGGCGAGCGCGCGGCTCCTGTCCCTACCGGCGGACCGGTTGATGACTGACGAGACAACGGCCCTGCGTCGTCTCGGCGTCACCGGCACCGATACCGGCATCGGCAAAACGGTGGTGAGCTGTGCGCTTGCCGCGCGTGCGCGACAGTTGGGACTGCGCGTAGCAGCCATGAAGCCCGTGGAAAGCGGCATCGACGATCGTGCGGTGGCTGCCGGGAGCGCCCCGTTGTCCGACGCGGAGCGATTGCGCGCGGCCTGTGGCAATGTCGACGACCTGTCGCTGATCCGTCCTTACGTGCTCGCGGAACCGTTGGCGCCCATGGTGGCTGCCCATCGTGCGGGCGTCTCGTTCGACATGGGACGACTCGATGCCGCGCGACACGCGCTGGAGTCGGAACGCGATCTGCTGCTGGTCGAGGGCGCTGGCGGACTGCTCGTCCCCATAACACGCGAGTTGTCCTACGCCGGTTTGTTCGCGCGGTGGGAGTGCGAGCTGGTCATCGTCGCCGGAAATCGCCTGGGCGTGCTCAACCATGCATTGCTCACCGTGCAGGCAGCCGAGCAGTCAGGACTGCACGTCTCCGCCGTGGTGCTCACCACGATGAGCGGTGCCGAACCGTCGGTCTCGGAAGCGACGAATTACGAGGTCTTGCAGCAGTTGCTCCCCGGACGCGCGGTTTTCGAGTTCCCGTATGTGGAGCAGCTCGACCGTGTCGACGCCTTGGCGACCGCCGCACACGCAGCCGGCCTCGACCGCCTGCTCCGTCCTCGTGCGTGACTAGGCAGCGCTCTGCCGTACGGTGATATTTCTCCGCAGGACCGCGCCGTCGTTTGGGCGCCCTGCTCTGTTCCCTGCCCCAAGCATTCGATGATCCAGACCAACTGGCAATTGCTCGCCGACAAGTCACTCGCCGGCGAGATGCTCACCCGCGACGAAGCGCGTGCCGTACTCAACGCGCCGGACGATCAGCTGCTCGATCAGCTGGCCGCTGCGTATCGCGTGCGACGGGCGGCGTGGGGGAACCGGGTGCGCCTGCACTTCCTGCTCAATGCACAAAGCGGGCTCTGCCCGGAAGACTGCAACTACTGCTCGCAGTCCAAGATCTCGGCGGCGGAGATCGAGAAGTACCCCATGCTCGCGCAGGACAAGATCATGGAGGCGGCGGACCGCGCGGCCAGCCTCAAGGCCGGCACGCTGTGCATGGTGATCTCGGGGCGTACGCCCGGCGATACGGTGTTCGGCAAGGTGCTCGATGCGGTGAAGGCGGTGCGCGCCAAGCACGATCTCAAGATCTGTGCATGCCTCGGTCTGCTGAACGAGGAGCAGGTCCTGCGTCTCAAGGAAGCGGGCGTGGAGACGGTGAATCACAACCTCAACACGTCGGCCAACTACACGCCGGAAATCGTCAGCACGCACACGTTCGAAGATCGTGTGAATACGGTCGAAGCGGTGAAGGCGGCCGGCATGAAGACGTGCAGCGGCGGCATTCTGGGCATGGGCGAGAGCGACGACGACGTGATCGACTTGGCGTTGTCGCTGCGTGAGCTCGACGTCAAGAGCGTGCCGGTGAACTTTCTCATCCCGGTACCCGGCACGTCGTTCGAGGGGCGCAACGAACTCAACCCGCGTCGCTGCCTACGCATTCTGGCGTTGTACCGTCTGCTGCTCCCCACGCAGGAAATCCGCATCAGTGGCGGTCGTGAAGTGCACCTGCGCAGCATGCAGGTGATGGGGCTCTACGCGGCCAACTCCATCTTCGTGGGTGACTATCTCACCACGCAGGGGCAGACGGCGCGCGATGATCTGCGCATGATCGAAGACGCCGGCTTCGTGCTGGAAACGCCGGACGGTGAGCCACTCGAAGGCGACCCGTTTGCCGGCGTCCCCGAGAGCTACCCGCGCGCGCCGTTGCCGCTGGTCGAGGTGTAATGCGTTGGAACGGGCGGTGACGCGTTACTCGGTCGCCGCCCGTCGTAGTGCTTCGGCAAAGAGTTCGGTGGGCTGCGCCCCGCTCACGCCAAAGCGGCCGTCGAGCACGAGAAACGGCACGCCCTGAATGCCAAGCCGCGCCGCCTCGCGCTGACTCTGCAGGACATCGACGTGGTGCGTCCCCGCGGCGAGTTGGTCACGCACCACCTGCGCGTCGAGCCCGCATTCGGTGGCGAGGCGCACCAGCACCTCGTCGTCGCCAATGTCCTGCCCGTGCTCGAAGTACGCGGCGAAGAGCGCCTCGACCAACGGCCACGGATTGTGCTGGGTCTGCTGGGCGTGTACGACCAGCGCGTGCGCTTTGACGGTGTTGGGGGCGCGCGTGAGTTTGTCGAAGGCGAAGTGCAGGCCATCGCCGGCGCCGGCACTGGCGACCCGCTCGAACATGGGCTGCGCCCGCAGCGCACCGCCGAACTTCTGCTCGACGACCTCGTGCCAGTCGCGCCCTTCGGCGGGCACGGTGGGATCGAGCTGAAAGGGGCGCCACACGAGGTCGAACTCGACGTCGGGGAGTTCGGCGCGGACGGTTTCGAGGGCGGCAAAAAGCCGACGGTCCCCAATCCAGCACCAGGGGCACACGACGTCGGCATAGAGTTCGAGCGCAACGGTTTTGATGGATCGCATGACGCGGAGTGTACGTTAAGGGGAGGGGCGGCAGTAGCCCCGCCCGCGTTTTCCGTGTCGATCGCCATTTCCGAATCATCCCGACGTTCATCCCGATGTCCATCGCCGATATCCGCAAGGACTACCAGCGCGCCGCGCTCTCTGAACGCGACGTCGCTGCCGACCCCATTGTGCAGTTCACCACGTGGTTCGACGAAGCCGTGAAGGCCGAAGTGCTCGAGGTGAACGCCATGTGCCTCGCCACCGCCACGCCAGACGCGTACCCCTCGGCGCGTATGGTGCTGCTCAAGGGCGTGGATCAGCGCGGCTTCGTGTTCTACACCGATTATCGCAGCCGGAAGGGGCGCGAACTCGCCGACAACCCGTGCGCCTCGCTCTGCTTTTTCTGGCCCGAACTCGAGCGGCAGGTGCGCATCAACGGCGCCGTGCAGCGGGTGAGCCGCACCGAGTCCGACGAGTATTTCCAGTCACGTCCGTTGCCCAGTCGTGTGGGCGCGTGGACGTCGTCGCAGAGCAGTGTACTCGCGTCGCGCGAAGAGCTCGAGTCGCAGCTCGCGCAGAATGCGCAGCGCTTCGCGAGTGGCACCGTGCCACTCCCCGATCATTGGGGCGGGTTCCGCGTGGTGCCCGAGGAAATCGAGTTCTGGCAGGGACGTTCGAGCCGCTTGCACGATCGTATCCAGTTCCGCAAAGAAGCGGGACAGTGGGTCCGTCGTCGGTTGTC
>CANGXD010000159.1 GCA_947457545.1 Gemmatimonadaceae bacterium | reverse complement strand
GATGCTGTGTCCCGTGCGATGCCAGAAGTGCGAGCCGTAGCCGCGCGCTTCGATGATCGCGCGCGCGGCATCGTCGGCTTCCCCGCCGCGCACCACTTCGCCCGCGGCAATGCGATCGCGCAGCAACGTAAGCGCCGCATCGCGCGCGTCGCGCACCGCTTCCCAGACCTGCACCACCTTGTCCGAGGGCGAACCCAACGAGGCCATCCACGTCTGGTCGGCGTAGATGCCCTTGGGCTCCTTCGCCCACAAGTCGACGAGCAACACATCGCCGCGCTGCACGAGGCGCGGGCGCGATGCCGACGGTACGTAGTGCGGGTTGGCCGCATTCTCCGACGCGGCCACATCGGGGCCGTGGTCGGTTTCGAGACCGACGCGCGCGAACGCGTCGAGAATGCGCTGCTGCAGTTCGTGTTCGGCGGCTGGCGTGCCCGCCGCGACCATCGCGCCGGCGTGGTCGATGGTGTCGCGCGCAATCGCGGCAATGTGCTGCGCGGCACGCGTGTGCGACGCGAGCTGCGCCGGCGTCCACGTGGCGTACACCTGCGATACGAGCTCCCCGCTGCTCACGACTGTCGCGCCGCTCGCACGCACCAGCTCCAGCACGCCGGCGGGAATGCGATCGAGATACGGGATGGCGTCACCGGGAGAGTATTCCATGGCAACACGCTTTCCCTGCACCAACGAGGCCACCTCGTCTTCGAGCGCGCGCCATCCGCTGTACACGCGCAGCGGCCATTCCTTTGGCCACTTGGCCCACGGACCGGGTTCGATGGCGTGTTGAATGCCGATCGGCAGGCCGGTGCGCGGAATGAACGCGAACACGCGACGCGAACAGAGCCCGCCGAAGCCGAGCAGGCCGGCCGCAATCGCGTTCGTGCCGCGGAAGTCGTACAGCAGCCAGCCGTCGAGATCGGCGTCGGCGAGCAATTGCTGCAAGCGCGGCAGCAGCTCAGGCGTGAGCATGTGGTCTGAGAACGGAGAGAGGGATCAGCGACGACGCCATTCGGCGCGCCATTGGCACCGGGCGTCGCCGCGCGTGCGACACATCACGTGGTCGACCGCCCCGTCGGCGTCGGCCAGCAGCTGCAGCGATTCGCGAAACGCCGCTTCGTACAATCCGCACCCGGTGCCCTTGGGCGCCGCGTCGGCCGACACCGGCGACTCGACTTCGAGCAGGAGCGTACTCCCCTGTCGCACGAGAGTGCCGTTCATGTAGCGTCGCGCAATGGTGCGGAGCGCCCCAAGGGCAATGGGACGCGCGATGAGCGCCGGCAGCGAACGCGCCGCGCCGCGACGCGGGCTGCTCACGGTGTCCACGAACGCCCGCGCCCACCGGCGACCCGCTTCACGGAACGCGAGATCGGCGTCGGGGCGACGGCCAATGAGCCGCGCCAACGCGAGGATTTCGTCGTAGCCAATGCGCTGACGGGCGCGCACCGCGTCGTGGTAGCGGCGGATCTGGAGCAGCACGGTTTCGCTCAACCCCAGCCGCTTGTTGCGGAGCTCGTGCACGAAATCGGCGTCGAGCTCGGCGGCGGGGGTGTCGATCGCCTTGACCGCCTCCAGCAGCGCCAACGGCAGGCGCGCATCGAGCGGGCTGCCGTTGAGCGGCAGGACCGTATCGGAGGCTAGCGGGGTGGCCCGGGGGACCCGGCCGTCGTTGGCGATGGACAGTGGCTGCATAGTCGTCCATGCTAACGTGTTTTGGGTCACAGGAACAAGCGCGAGTATATGGAGAACGCTTTATTTCGACGACTTGCGAACCGAATGGGGGTATGACAGCGTTGCGTCTGTATGAGGCGCGAGAAGCTCTCGGGTGATTCCGCCCCGAAGCGCCTGCGTACGCCCCGTCACCACCCCCCAAGTCGGTTTTCCCCCTGGCTGCAGACTGTTTCACCAGTCGGCTCCATCTCCACGCCTTCGTGGACGGCGAGCTCGACTCCGATATTCCCGGCGCGGCATTCCGCGAGGTCATCTCGAGCCATCTGGCGCACTGCGAGCGGTGCGCGCGGCTCGAGGAGCAGCTTCGTGCCATGCGCCGTCGGCTGCGGGAGTGCGGGGCGAGCGGGGTGCCCGCCGACGAGCGGCCCAGCGACGAATTCCGGGCGAAGATGGCGCGCCTGCTGGCCGGCTGAGTCCGGCCGCTGTGTCACCGGTAGCTGTGCAGGAACTCGTGGTGCCGGTGGCCTTGTCGGGCACCGTGGCCCTGTTGGCGTGGCGGGCCGGCAGCCTGTCGCGCAGCGGCGCGGGGGCCGCACTTCTCGTGGGGACGGTCTGCCTGACCGCGGGACGGGCGTGGGGCCTCTTCCTGGTGCTCTGGTTCGTCCTCGCCGCGCTGGCGTCCAAAGTGGGCCAGCGGGCCAAGGCAGCGGCCACGGGCGACGTGGTCGCCAAAGGTGGCCCGCGCGACGCGCTGCAGGTGCTCGCCAACGGCGGTGTCTACGCGGCGGCAGCCCTGGTGGCGTTGCTCCGCCCTGAAGACGCGGGCGTTGCCGCTGCGATCGGCGCCGCCGCTCTGGTCGCCGCCGGCGCCGATACGCTGGCCACCGAAACCGGCACGCTGTCGAAAGGACGCCCGTGGTCGCTTCGCACGGGCAGCTTCGTCCCCACGGGGACCTCGGGCGCCGTCAGTGTGCCGGGATCTGTGGGCATGCTGCTGGCCGCGCTGGGCTTCGCGCTGTCGGCCCACTGGGTGGGGCTCATCCCAATGTCCGCCGTTGCGGCCGTGGCCCTTGCGGGCGTCACCGGCGCGGTGGTGGACACCGTGGTCGGTGCGTGGTGGCAGGCGAGGCGCTGGTGCCCGTCCTGCGAGGGTGAAACCGAGCAGCACCGGCACCGGTGCGGGACGACCACGGTCCACTATCGCGGCGTATCATGGCTGGGGAACGATGCAGTGAATCTGCTATGTACGGTGGCGGGAGCGGCGGCGATGGGGGCAATCTTGCGTATTGCGATCTCCTGAACGGCGGTCGGGGTTGGGGTTTGGCACCGGCGCCTTACTGGCTTTCGGCGCTAGCCTTCAGGGGGAAGAACGCAAGGGTAAAGGGGGAAGCGCGGCTTCGTCCGCGCCAAACCGCACCTGCGGTTCCCGGTGGATCGCCGCGTGCTTCTCCCTGTGCGCTTGCGTTCTTTTCCCTGAGGGCTAGTGCCGAAAGCCAGTGAATCGCCGGACCAGCCGCCCGTTGTGCAAGCGCTGCGAACTCCCTCCCCCCTTCCCGAGTTAACCCTTCGTGATTCGTCCTCAGGTCCTCGTCGTTGGCGGTGGTCCCGCCGGGAGCTCGGCGGCATGGCATTGTGCCATGGCGGGGCTCGACGTGTGCCTGGTTGATCGAGCCCGCTTTCCGCGGGCGAAGCCGTGCGCCGAGTATGTGAGTCCCGAGGGGTCGCGCCTGCTGCACGCGATGGGCGCGCTGGAGACGCTCGAGGCACAGGCGGCGCACCTGACGGGCATGGTGGTGCACGCGCCATCGGGGGAACGCATTCACGGCGAGTTCGTGGCCCGCCACGGCTTCCGTGGCTTTCGCGACAAGGGGCTTGGGGTTCGCCGCGAGATTCTCGACACCGTGCTGCTGCAGCGTGCACGCGACGTGGGCGTCACGGTAATCGAAGAGGCCAAGGTCGAATCACTCGTGCACGACCACGCGGGTGCGGTGAGCGGTGCCCAGGTGCGAACGGCCGAAGGTACGCAGATCATCAATGCGTCGCTGGTCATCGGCGCCGACGGACTGCGCAGCGTGGTGTCGCGCCGTCTGGGGTTGGCGCATCAGTCGCGCTGGCCGCGCCGCGTCGCGCTCGTCGCGCATTATCGCGATGTGCAGGGCATCGGCTCGCTCGGCGAAATGCACGTCACGCGCACCGGCTACGTCGGGCTCGCGCAGGTGAGCGGTGGGTTGGTGAACGTCGCACTCGTGGTGCCCAAGTCCCGCGCGGGGGCCATGCGCGATGGGGCTGCCGCGTATCTCGACGCGTGGATCGCCGCGCAGCCTTCACTGGCGCCGCGCTTTGCGGGGGCCACGCGTGTCACGCCCGTGCGCGCCACCGGCCCCTTTGCATCGCGGGCGTCGCGCCCATGGGCGCCCGGCGCCATGCTCACCGGCGACGCCGCCGATTTCTACGATCCGTTCACGGGTGAGGGGATCTACTCGGGGCTGCGTGGCGGCGAGCTGCTGGCAGAATACGCGCAGGCGGCGGTGCTCTCATCTTCGCGCGACGCGCATGTGCGTGCCCTGCGCGGCTACGAACAGGCCCGCAAGTCGGTCTTCGGTGGCAAGTGGCGCGTGGAGCAGCTCATAGGGCTCGCCGTGTCCATGCCGCCGCTGCTCAATCATGCGGCGCGGGTGCTTTCGCGCGACCGTGATCTCGCCGATCTCCTCATTGGCGTGACCGGCGATTTCGTCCCCCCCTCGGCAGTGCTGCGTCCGCGCACCCTGCTGCGGTTCTTGTCGTGACCCGTTCGCACGGGTGTCTCGTGTTGCCCTTACTCACCCATTGTCGAACTCGTGTTGATGATAGACGCTGATCTTTTCCGTGCCGTGCTTGGACGCTTTGCCTCTGGCATTACCGTCGTGACCACCACCGATGCCAACGGCACCCCGCACGGGATGACCGTGAGTGCCTTTTCGTCGCTCAGTCTCGACCCGCCACTCATTCTCGTCTGCGTGAGCAACGACGCCACCATGGCTCCGGTGCTGGCCGCAACGGAATCGTTCGTCGTGAATGTGCTGAGTGCCACGCAGGAAGCGGTGTCCCGTCGCTTTGCCGGCAAGGTGGACGACCGGTTCGCGGGCGTCGGCTATCACGACGGCAAGCTCGGCGATCCGGTCCTCGAAGACGTACTCGCCTCCATGCAATGCCGCATCGTGGCGCGTCATCCGGCGGGCGACCATGTCATTCTCGTGGGCGAAGTCGTCGACGCCGCCGCCTTCGAAGGGAAACCGCTGCTGTATTATCGCGGCGGCTACGCCGTGCTCGAACGATAACGCCACCCGGCGGGTATACTCCCTCCATGTTCACTCCAGCGCGGCGCCGCGGCACCGAGATCCTCGATGATCCGAACGCGGACGCTGCGTTGTCGTTGCGCTCGCTTCGTGACATCGCGCTGGCCAATCGTTTCTTCGGCGGCAAGCGCGCGGTGGTGCGTGAAGTAGCGACACTGCTGCGGCGGCATTCCGGTGGGAACGAGCCGGTGTCGTTGCTCGACATCGGCACGGGACTGGGTGACATTCCCGCTGCAGCGGCGCGCATGGCGGGCCGCCGCGGGCTCGTCATGCGCACCATCGGGCTCGAGCGTGCGCCAATGCTGGCAGCCGCGGCCGCCACGCGCTGCACGGATGCACTGGCAGCCGATGCCATGCACCTGCCCTTTGCCGATCGCAGCATCGACATCATCACCATTTCGCAGGTCCTGCATCACTTCGAAGACGCCGAGGCGTCGCAGCTGTTGCAGGAATGCACGCGCGTCGCACGCATGGGCGTGGTGGTTGGGGATTTGCGTCGGAGTTGGCTGGCCGTCGCCGGACTCTGGTCGTCCTCGTATCTGCTGGGTTTTCACCCGGTGAGCCGGCACGACGGGATGCTCTCGGTACTGCGCGGGTACACCGAGCCGGAGCTGCGCAGCCTCATCGAGCGCGCCACCGGGTGTCACGCCGGCGTCACGCACCGTTTGGGTTTTCGTATTACGGCGGTCTGGTCGCCGCGCTATCGTAGGGCGTAACGCGTGCTGTTCGTTGGGCGCGCGCTGACCTCGTATTGTGTTCTGTTGCCTTGTGGTTTTCCCGCTTCCCGTGTGCGACGATGCCCGTGATGTCGACTGCTGCTCCCTTTGACCTTGGTCCGCCGCCCACCGGTCGCCTCGTGACGACGGTGGATGAATTGCTCGTGCGCGCGCCTGTCCAGCGAATCTTCGACATCGCGGCGGCGGTGGAGCACTGGCCCGCGTACCTCACGCACTATCGCTATGTGCGGTTTCGCGAACAGCGCCGTGACGGCGGCGGCATCGTGGAGATGGCCGCCAACCGGCCCTTCGGGTTGTTCAACTGGCCCACCTGGTGGCTCTCGGAAATGGCCGTGAACCGCGACGTTCCGTGGGTGCGCTTTCGCCACATCGGTGGCGTCACCACGCACATGGATGTGGAGTGGAGTTTCACTGAGGTGTCCGGAGGCACGCTCACGCGTATCGTGCACGTGTGGAACGGACCGGGATGGCCGCTCATCAGCGACTTCGCCGCAACGCAGGTCATTGCGCCCGTGTTCGTGCACGGCATCGCATCGCGCACGCTCGCAGGGCTGGCGAAGGCCGCCGAGCGATCGCCCGCCGGTAGCGTGACGCGAGGTGCCGCATGAGCGCGCCGACGAACACGCATACGCGTCGTCGCGTCGCCATTACCGGTATCGGCTGCGTCACGCCGATCGGCACCGGTGTCGACGCGTTGTGGAACGGATTGCGCGCGGAGAAGTCGGCCGTTGGCGCGGCCACCCGTTTCGATTCGAGCATCTACCGGTCGCGGTGCGCGGCGCAGGTCGACGGCTTCGATCCTACCGACTGGATCGACCCCAAGCGGGTGAAGCGTCTCGATCGCTTCAGCCAGTTCGCGGTGGTGAGTTCCATCCTGGCGCTGCAGGATGGCCAGCTCGATCTCGACCGTACCAATCGCGAACGGGTGGGCGCCATGATGGGCACCGCACTGGGCGGCGTGGGTTACGCCGAAGAACAGGCGGCAAAGTTTGCGCAGCATGGCCTGCGCGCCGTCGACGCGACGTTGGCACTCGCCGTCTTCGGCGGATCGGCCAGCTGCAACATCGCCATCGAGTTCGGGGTAAGTGGCCCCAACAGCACAAACGCCATGAGCTGCGCATCGGGCTCGATGGCCATTGGCGAAGCGTTCCGGCAGATCCGCGATGGCTACGCCGACGTCATGCTCGCCGGCGGATCTGAAGCGCCGCTGGCGACGCTCTGCTTCGGTGCGTTCGCACTCATTCGCGCCATGAGTACACGCAACGACGACCCCACCAACGCGTCGCGCCCGTTCGACGCCGATCGTGATGGCTTCGTGATGGGCGAAGGGGCGGCGGTGTTGCTGCTCGAATCGTGGGAGCACGCCGAGGCGCGCGGGGCGCGCATTTACGCCGAGCTGAGTGGGTACGGTACGACCAACGACGCGCACCACATGACCGCGCCGCTCCCTGGTGGTGCCCAAGCCGCGCGTTGTGTGCAGATGGCGCTTGCCGACGCCAACGTGGCGCCCACCGACGTGGAGTACATCAACGCGCACGGGAGCAGCACGCCGCTCAACGATCCCACCGAAACGGTCGCCATCAAGCGCGTCTTCGGCGATCACGCCTATCGCATCCCCATCTCCAGCACCAAGGGCTACTACGGCCACGCCCTCGGCGCGAGCGGCGCCTTCGAAGCCGCCATCTGCGCGCTCGCCATTCAGCGCGGCTGGATTCCGCCCACGGTGGGGTTGCAAACGCCCGACCCGGAGTGCGATCTCGACTTCGTGCCCGGCACCGGCCGCGACGTGCAGCCGCGCGTGGTGGTCTCGAACTCATTCGGCTTTGGCGGCATCAACTCCGCGCTGGTCTTTCGGCGGCACTAAACGCGGTTGGTGTGTGGGCCCGCCATCCGGCGGTCCGTGCCCCCCTTGGCGCGTTGCTTCGGGGCGGCCGGGCGCTCACGCGCCGGCGTCGCCCCTCAGAGACGCGCTACGGGGGGCACGGACCGCCGGATGGCTCGCTTTCGTGCGCGCGCTCGTCGGGGTCGGGCCCGGCGTTGATGCCGCGTGAGCTACGCGGTCCCGCCCCCCCGCCAGCGCGTCTCTTCGTGGCGACGCCGGCGCGCAGCGCCCGGCCGCCACGAAGCAACGCGCGAAGGGGGCGTACGGATCGGTGGGGGGCGGTCGCCAGCACACCAATGCCAAGCCCCAAAACAAAGCGGCGCACTCAACTAGAGCGCGCCGCCACAACAAACGAAAGGAGGCCGAGGTCAGCGAGACCCGTACTTGTCGGCGTAGCGCGCGATCGATTCCGTCACGATCACCATGGCCTCCTGACTCTTGCGCCACCCCATGATCTCCATGCGCTTGCCCTCGAGATCCTTGTAGATCTGGAAGAAGTGCTCCACTTCCTTGAGGTAGTGCGGCGACAAGTCGGCAATGTCGAACACGTCGGAGTAGTACGGATCGTCCGCGGGCACGGCGAGGATCTTGTCGTCGGGCTCACCCTTGTCGAGCATCATGAGCACGCCGATCGGGCGCGCGTTGATCTGACAGCCGGGAAAGGTCGGCTCGTTGATCTTGACCAGCACGTCGAGCGGATCGCCGTCTTCGTGCAGCGTGCGCGGAATGAAGCCGTAGTCGCCCGGATAGTGCACGGCGCTGTACAGCACGCGATCGAGCTTGAAATGGCCCGTCTCCTTGTCGAGCTCGTACTTGTTGCGCGAGCCCGAAGGAATCTCGATGATCGCCGTGACCTGCTCCGGCGGATTGACGCCGGGGGCGATGTCGTGCCAGGGATTGTGCAGCATCCAGTCTACTCCAGAAGAAATCAGCGACGCGCCAGGACGGCGGACGCTTCGAGGGCGAAATAGGTGATGATCAGATCGGCGCCGGCCCGCGCGATGGCCACGAGCGATTCCATCATCGCGCGTTCGCCATCGATCCATCCGCGTTCGGCGGCGGCCTTGATCATCGAGTACTCGCCGCTCACCTGATACGCCGCGAGCGGAAGTCCGGTGTCCTGCTTGACGGCCGCGATGATATCGAGATACGCACCCGCCGGCTTGACCATGAGAATATCGGCACCTTCCTGCACATCCTGACGCACCTCGCGCAAGGCTTCGCGCGCGTTGGCCGGGTCCATCTGGTAGCTGCGACGGTCGCCGAACGACGGCGTGCTTTCGGCCGCCTCACGGAACGGGCCGTAGAACGCCGACGCGTATTTGGCCGCGTAGCTCATGATGGGGATATGCGCATAGCCCGCCGCGTCGAGTGCCGCCCGCAGATGCCCAATGCGATGATCCATCATGTCGCTCGGCGCGATGATATCGGCGCCCGCCTCGGCGTGGGCCACCGCTTCGCGCGCGAGCAGGTCGAGCGTGGCATCGTTGTCCACGTCGCCCTCGGGCGTGAGCAGGCCGCAGTGGCCATGATCGGTGT
>CANGXD010000158.1 GCA_947457545.1 Gemmatimonadaceae bacterium | reverse complement strand
TACAGCGGATTTCTGCAGTCTAATCCACAGCGCTTCGCGTCGATACAATGGTCGGATCTCATTGCCAAGGCGTCGCTTACGCCGCAGACACGTAAGTGGGCACTCCGATTTAGACTGCAGATAATGCAGTATAACGTTCCCTAGCGCCGAGGCTTCCGCAAGCACGTCGCCATGGCGTCGCTTCCGCGCGGCAAACGTCTGGGACAACCCGCCTCAGCACACCAACACGGCGCATGCACTCATCACGAATACACGCGCCGCGCTGTTTATAACTGACAAGTAATCCGCTGCCTCGACCACCGCCGCATCCACCACGGCTAAATGACCCTGCGTGGTTGGGCCGTAGCCACGTCTCCGGTATTCGGCGTGCCGGTCGCCTCTATCAGGAGCAGATGCGCTTCCTCCTCCGCGACGGGACAGTGCTCGACGCCGCGAGGCACCACGAAGATCTCGCCTGGCCCGAGGGACACGGCCCCATCTCGAAGCCGGATCGTGATGCGCCCGTGCAGCACCATGAAGAAGTCATCGGTGTCGGCGTGGCTGTGCCACACGAATTCCCCTTTCACCTTGACCACCATGAGATCGTGGCCGTTGAACTGGCCGACCACGCGTGGTTGCCAGTGGCTGTCGAAGGTCGCGAGCTTCTCCGCGAGATTGATTGGGCGCACGCTGGACTCCTGATAAAGGGATAACATCGTGGCGACGCTGGCGACGCTTCACATCGTAGCGTTCCGCCGATGTCATATGAGCCACACTACTTCACTGCCCGAAAGTTATTGCGGAATCTGCACAGCAGTACAAACGAACACGTCAACGGCGCCAGTACGCGCGCTGTCGGCACTCTCCACCGCGAGTGGGGCCCGCCACCCGTGGCACGGGACGCTGCTCCTTGTCGCCTTCGCGAGCGCCAAGCCTTCGAACTGACAGCGATTCGATCACGGCTGGATGCTCCCGTCGCAACTCACCGCATTCGATACTTCCGCAGTGACACCACATCGTCCGCATCGGTGGCAGCGACGATGACGTCATCGCCACGGGCGAGCAACGGGAGGTAGCTGTTCACGCGCGCGGGGAAGGTAACGCGGAAGAGCACGGCGCCCTTTTCGTCGAACACGGTGAAGGTGGAACTCGTCGCCGACTCTGCGCGGCTGTGCGCGACCCACAGGCGGCCATCGAGGTCCACGAAGAGCGCCGCGATCCCGGGACGCGTGGTGGGCACGTTGCTCCGATCAAACGTGCTCGTGCTGTACTTCGCCAGGCGCGTCTCCACCTCGCGAATGGCGTCGTCCCGCTCCGCGGCGGAGACAGCAAGTGCAGGGAACTCGATCGCGGTGCGGGCAAGCGTGTCGCGCTTCCCGTATGCCAGGCGCGCCACGCGCGTACCGCGTGCCGAGGCGCACCAGAAGTGACCGCGCCGGTCGGCGACTACGCCACCACCCGTGGTGAACGGATAGGAGCCCGTCGTCGCGCCCTTTCCCGGTGTCTCGCCGCGATAAACCAACGGCGGCGCCGCGCCCGAGGGGCACTCCGGATACTCCAAAGAACCCGCCACGGCGCCGGCCTTCGTGATGCGGCGGTATCGAGCCGCTCGACCCATTTCGAGCTCCACGAGCTCGCCCGAGCGGTCGAACCACGCCCCCCAGCGATAGCTATAGCCGGAGATGGGCACCGTAACCGCCCGCAGATACGCGCCGGAGCTGCTCAGAATGGTGAACCGACTGTTCGCCGGATCATTCGCCCACACCGCGCCGTCCGGTGCTACGGCAAGACCGTTCGCGTTGCGCAGCTCGCCCGGACCGCTGCCCTTGCGCCCAACCGTCGGCAACGAACGCCCGGCGTCGTCATAGCGACGAATCACCTGATCCTTGAAATCCAAGGCCCAGACGTGACCATTCGGAAGCAGCACATAATCGCGCAGATCACCGAACGGTTCACCGGATTCCGTACCATCCACCTGCCACACCAGCGTCGCGCTGCGCGCCGAACCGGATTGCGCGTAAAGTGGCGCGATGAGCGGTGTGGTGAGTGCCACGACCGTGGCGATGACGCGGGTCAGCTGTTGGTGACGCATAGTGAAATTCTCATCAATACGTGAATGACGAGGCACGAGGTGTGACGTCCGTCGCCTACCTCTTGCGAGCGCCAAGGCCGCCGCATCCTGCACGTTTCAGTGAAGCGCGATCGAAGGGTAGGCCGATCTCCATTTCGACATCACCAGTGGTCGGGATTGTCACTTGCACGTTGAAGTAGCATGGGTGCCGCAACGCGATCCGTGTCGCGCCCTCCGGAACGTCGTCCAATCGAAACTCGCCGGTACTTTTGGTTTGCACGCCGATTTGATGACCGGAGGCGACTACGTCGACGCTCGAAAGTCCCGTCATGTTCCCGGCATCCATCACTCGACCGGTCACCGTGCGCGTCGTGGTCAGCGTTGTCGACGGAGTTATCGAGAAGCCACTCAGGACAGTCGCGGAGAGAACGAGCCCAGCAATCGCGGCAAAGTAGTTGCGCATATTTTTCCTCAGTTAGTCATACGGTGACTATGGTCTTAGGTGGGCTAACGCCGCGTCCTGCTGCAGCGCATCAGAATAAGTGCGCCAGCACGTCGACCGCCTTCCGCACACCGCACCGCGCTGACAGCAGCAACGCTTCGTTGGATGGCACCCACGGCACGTGCGAACCTCAGCGAATAGCTCGTGAGACAACCGCCGAGTCAGCTGCAGAGCTAGACTTGCAATCGGACCACAAGGTAGCAACCTGCGAACGGCACTTGTCGACCTTTGTCGGAGCGCTCACTTCGTGAACCGGCTGCATCGTGTGGATGTAGATCATGCCATCGAATACCGATGGCCAGATCGCCCGCATCGGTGCATATCCAAACGGTCCGGCGACGACGCGCGTTTGGACCCATGTCCCGTTCACGTGGACGCCCGCGAGATCGAGAAAGGCAAGATCAAATCCGGACTCACGAAAGACGTCTTCTAGACTTCCGGGTGTGATCGGTGGAAGTGCTTGCGTCGATCGCTGAAGTGTTCCAGCCTTACCGTCAGAGGCGACGAATCCGATGGAGTATAGCCCATGTCCCAAAGAGCGGCTCAGGTGACCTCCCATCGAGATGAACCGATCAAATCCGCTGTTCGGTTCTCCAGGATCGATCGTGGTCACTTCACGAGCAGTGTGTAGACTCGCTCCCCATGCCACGACACGACGTCCGCGGTATCTGGTATTCATGAGCCAGAGAAGATTGTCTGCCATTTGTTCGTCCCGAATGCTGCTGGCTGCGGTGTAGTCGCCGCGTGGCGTCGCCATTTCGGACTGTCGCGCATAGGCAGAAATACTGCGGAGAAGCTGGATCCAAAACTGTTCTCTCTCTGTTGCTCCATCGCGGTCAAACTGTGCCATCAAGGCATTCAGCGAGAGAGTGAACTGCTGGTTTGGGACTGGATTCCAAGACGCTGGCCGGATCATCAAGGAATCCAAGCGTGCTATGAATTCGCTCCATCCTGATATGCTCAGCGTATCGATCGAACTATTCGCCAGTTGCCGCCTGAGTTGCGGGATAAGCTGCTGCTGCGACAGCCTCCCGCTGAGCTGTGAGTCGTACCCGGCAAGTTCGAGTGGCCGGGGCGACTCTGCACTGCGCTTTATGTACTCCGCAAGCGGTTGGAACTCTGCAGTGGCGGACCATGCGCCATGCACGCCGCTTGCGATCGTGCTGGTGCTTCGTTCGCCGCTCCGCATCCACTGCCACGCCAAATCAGCGTCGAAGAAGCCCGACTCAGAGGCGACCACATCAAAGCCGTGCACTTGATGCAAGTACGCGATGATCCGGGTTCTCAGCCGTACGACCGTCCCATCGCCATGCGAGGGTTCGCCGAGTAGCACCAGCCGAGCGTTCCCAATGGCGTGTCCGAGTGGGGCGAGATCAGCGAAATCGCCGGAGTCCACATCCGCGGTGCGAATAGTGGTGGCGTTCTGGCGGAGCCACGCCACTCTGCTGTCCCGCTCCCGGACGTCAACAGCTTCTGACTTTAGCTGGGGGGACGCGCAAGCGAAAAGCGTGATCGTGGCCAACCAACAGGAGCGCGTCAAGGAGCTTGGATTCGCACCACGAGTCATCCGTATCGAGGGCATATATGCCCGCCAAGCCGGCAATTGATCGGTAACGCTCATGAAACCGTCGCAATGACCATTTAACGGCTACTTGGCTGAAGGCGATCACAACAGAACGCGCGAGAGACCGCATGTTCTCGCGCCCTAAACGGCTTCCCCGACGTACTGCGAGCGTGCGCCGATATCAGAAAACCCCTCCGAGCTTACGCTGCAGAGAATGCGGCAAAACGTTTCGGCCTCCTTCCGCGTGCGCCGCATCGCGTCGACGCCCAAGCGGCCAACATCGGCGATCCGGTAGCTTCCGGCGAGCTCCGCGTCAGGCCGCGGTGCGAGCTGCGCGTGTCGCGGCGAGGTGCAGCCAATGATTGGCAGGAATACAGCGACGATACTGGCACGAACGGACACAGACATTCGGACTCCCGCGCACAAGCGTTCACGACATGGGCACCCCGTCATTTTGCTGCGGGGTTGTTTAACGGTATCACTGGCGAACCCCGTAGACCAGTCGTCCGCTGCGGAGTCGGTTGTCGTCGACTCGAAACGGTAAATCTCATGACCGAGTCACCCTCCCCGCTGTCCCCGGTGATGTCGCGGCTGCGCTCTCGCAGCGATCGGGTATCATCCCTTTCGTCACCTAATTGCCGCCTGCGCGCGCGGCCTTCATCATCGCCGAATTCTGTAGTTCAGGAAGCTGCGCACGCTGCTCGGGGGTCAGGATGGCGCCCACCAGTCGCCGATCGCGCGCTCCAGCGATGATGAAGTCCGCCTGAATTGCGGACTGCTGGCGCGCCGCCTCGCGAATGCCGAGTTCGTCGACCTGTCCAGTCCACTCCATGGCGTTAGCGAGGGCGGACTGCTCGGCCATCTGCTTCGCCTGACTTACACGGATCGCCGACCGCGCCGCGGACGAGTCACGGAGCGCACTGCCCAGCTGTTCGAGCGAGGTCACTTGTGCTGCAGTAAGGGCCAGTTCCTTGCGATAGTGCAACACGAACTCTACCGGGCTATTCAGAAGACGGCTCGCCTCGATGATCGCCGCCTGTCGTTCCGGCGTTATCCCTGGCGGTTGGGCGCGCGAGATCCGAGGCGCAAGGGCGATGAGTAGAATGGAGAGGAGCAACCGGGGTGTAGTCATGGATTTATTCTCTTCGGCTCGGCAAGCGTGATCAGCGCCGTCATGAGTTCGACGAACCGCCCATCGTCCACGGCTCGCATAGTGTCGTTCCAGGTTGCCGCGGCGGCGTACCAGTCGCCGGTGGCGCCCCGCAAAAGCAGCGTCAGATTCATGACGCCAGGTTCCGATCCACCCTTGAATCCGGTCCACGCGAACTGCGCGCGCTCCAGTTGAAGTCCTGGGTTTCTGGAGAGTACGGCCCGCACCTCCGCGCCTGCGCCTCCTTCGCTGTTGCGGCGCAGCCAGTCCATCACCTTGATCAGATCTGCGGTCGTGAAGAACCATTCGATGCTGTCGATCCGGCTTGGCGTGGTCGGCAAGCCGCGCATCGCGATGAGAGGCGCAATGTCCGCATCGCGCACGTCACCGGCGAGCATGGCGCGGCGCCCTTTGCTGTCGAGCCGCAGGTAACGATCGCCGAGGGCGCCATTCTGCAGCCACTTGAGCTTGAACGCCTCGAGCGTGGACAGGAACGGAGTGTTGCGCACATCGGCGCGGACGCCCAGCACCGGCAACATCGCTTCCACCCGCTCGCGCCCCAGATCCGCGAGCAGAATGTCCGTCGCACTGTTGTCGCTAATCGAGATCATCTGCGTCGCAAGCTCGCGCAGAGTCACCTTGGTACCAGCCGGTCTAGCGGTGTATGCCCCTGCCGGGAGCGGACGTCCATCGAGCGTCACGAGATCACCCCACGCGCGCACTCCGGCATTCGTGACGCGCACGAGCTCGGCGAGAATCACGAGCTTGAACGCGGAGCCTACCGCCAAGGCCGTGTCGGCATTGCCTTGCACGGTGAGCGTCGGGGTTCCTGTTCCGAGCTTGGCGAACGCATAGCTCGTAATGCCGTGCAGTCCGTCGAGGGCGCTCGTCACTTCGTCCAGCGTCTGTTCTGGCGCGCGGCGACCGAGGACGAGCAGTCCGCTGGTCCTGTGCGGCTCAGACGCATCGACCACCATTCTGAACGCGACGACCGCCCGTTCGTAGCGCACACGCACCGTACCGGCGTATGGCGCCTGCATCACCATGCCGTCGAGTGCCACCGGCGGGCCAAACGCCGCCGCGAGCTGTGCATTCACCGGAGCAAACTGCTCCTTTGGCACTGACGTCTGAAACTCGGCGGAAAAGAACGACGCGTAATCGCCGGTCCCGCGGAGGATGCCGATCAGTTCGCGAGCACGCGCTTCGAATGCCGGCGAGGCAACGACGGACGCCGCACCTGATGGTGACGACTGGGAGTGCCCCTCGGAGGGGGAGAGTGCGATGATGCAGAGCAACAGCCCAACGCCCCGGGCCACTCGACGCAGTACTGCCCTTTTCTTTTGCATTGGCGATGATGTTGGTGAACGATGCATGAAGCTTACTGCGGCCGCGTCAATCTGAACGGACGCCCCAACGCACGACTCACGCCCGCTTCCAACACCTCGTCGCGGCCGGCGCGAAAACCGGCGAGAGTGGGTCGCGCTACGAGATCAGGCACGATGCCGATCTGCTGCGTGGGCCGCCGGTCGGGATAGAAAATGCCAATGCCGGTGATCATGGCTCGCATGCCGCCAGGCAGGGGGATCTCCGAGACGTTGCCGTCCGCGCCAGCGGTGGTGCTCCCCACGACGATCGCTCCCGGTGCGGTGCGGAATGCCATCGCGTGAAACTCCGAGGAGCTTTGCGTGACCTCGTCCACCAGAACGACCACCTTTCCCGCGAAAGTAGGAGTGATCGGCCGCAGTGTGGTGGTGCCGCCGTCCCACAGGAATGCGCCGGGATTGGACCAGTCGGCGCGCGTGAACATCGAGAACGGCGTCGCCTTTGGTACCAGACGTCCACCCAGCGTGTAGATGGGGAAGTCGCCGGGATAATTGCGATTGTCGATGACCAGCACTTTGGCGTCGCGCGCGCGATCGAGGTAGACGTTCACGCTATCCTTGCGCAGCGTGCCGAGCTTCACGTACGCCACCTCTGGCGACAACATCTGAAACGTCTCGCCCGGCAGATCGTGCGTGAGCGAGAGCATCTGCGCACTCGGCGTTGCAGCGCCGCGCTTCACCGTCAGTGTGAGACGCCGACCTGCCCGGTTAATCGTGACGGACACCGACTGCTCGGCTCCACGTAGCAGCCACGACGCCATGTCGCGCTGGCGCGTGGGTTCATTCGACGCCGCGTAGTATGGCGTCCACGCACGGAACAGCGACTCGACAGACGCGCCGTTCACCGCGAGGACAGCATCCCCCACCTCAAGCGACGGTGACGTGTCGCCGGCGAGACGTTCGACCGCCGTGACGACGGGCTTCCCTTCGATCATCCTCAGGCCGACCGGTACGAGCAGCGGGCCGCCGGGAGGACGCGCGCTGAGTGCGCTCCAAATGTTCGCGTGCGTATCCGAGACGCGGGTGATGAGGCGCAGCATCACCCGCTGGTAGTCTTCGAGCGGGTTGCGCCGATCCGGTATCGCTGCCGCGCTCCAGCCGCCCGCGACGGCGTCGCGCAACATTGCCACGCGGTCGGGTTCCATGAGGTCGCGATAGGGGAACCAGTACTCGAGGATATTCCAGAGCCGGTATACGCCGAGCAGACGCAGCGCCGGTTCCGACAACCGTGTTTCCGAGTATTGCGGTTCGTTCGTGAACTGCGGATTGCGCACGCCGGAGGCTGGACCCACGTAGTGCTGCTTGGCCACCGCCGGCCTCGCGGCATGGATGGCGACGAGCCGTGTCGAGAGCGTCGGGCTCACCACGGCAGGATCGTGAATCCACTCGAGCGATGGCAGAAGCGCCGCAGTCACTGGCGTCAACGCTGGAATACCATTGGCCGCCACGCCCGGCCCTGCGGCGACCGGCACCTTCACGCACCCCGTCGTACACGGTGTGGGGGTGCCCATTGCGTCCAACCAGGCCGACATCGAGTCGAGCGCCGCTGGCGCGCTCTTGGCCGCCAACACGCGCGGCAACACGTCAAACAGTGCCGAGTCGACGTTGGCACCAGCCTGCACGAATCGCGGATGATGATACTTCACGAAGCCCCACACGCGACCCAGCGTCACCAGCGTTTCACGCTGCTCGGGTCTCAGGGTGGTGGGGAGGCGCGGCGATGGGGCGGCGGTCGATTGGCTTGGCGCCTGCGTCTGTCCGTGGAGCGCGGCGGGTAGTAGCATGCCCGCAAGGAGCACCGCACGGACATTCAGACCGTTTGTCATGATTGGAAGTCAAGGAAGGGACATCAATACGCGAGTTGCCGAATATTATATGGCTTCTAGACCGCGCGAGTACGGGGTCGTGGCACGTGTCACTCCCATTCTCGTTAGGTGGAAGTGTACACGAAACTGGTGCAAGAGCCCATGTCAGCAGCAACACTCGTTAGGTCGCAGGGGGAATCCACGGATGCCGGAAGACCTGCTTCCAGTTGTACGCAATGCTGGTATCAGTAAGGGCGTTCTTGGCAGTGACAAGCACGAAGTACTTTCGAAAAAGTGCGTCAAGACTCGCGAGCGTGGCGTCCAACTCTTCGTACGTTGGAACTTCCGGTTCGGTGCCCTTGTCGTGGTGCGCCACCCGCTTATCTGAGTACGCCTCGCACTTCGTCGAGATCTCCTTAAGGCTGAGGAGGTCTGTTTCGACTATTGCCGGATTGATGAAGTCTCCGTCTCCTGCGTACTGGCGGAAGACTTGATCCGCATGCCCGGGGAGTGGAAACCCTTCGTGAAGCTTCAACCACCTAGCTCGACTCAGGAGCGCCGGATTGTCCCTGATGTCTTCAAGAAGGCCGGCCAATGAAATGCTCTGGTCTCCTGACTTGAGCTGTCGCCGAATCCCCGAAAGTGCAGACGCGGAATACCACATCTGCATTGCGCCATAGAGCGAGTTTTGGTTCGGGAGAAGCGGGTTGGCGCGAATGATGTCGAAGGTCTCG
>CANGXD010000157.1 GCA_947457545.1 Gemmatimonadaceae bacterium | reverse complement strand
CGTTGGTGACCTTCGTGCTGTACCTGGTCACCCTCGCCCCCACCACGTCGATGTGGGACACGAGCGAATACATCGCGGCCGCCTATGTGCTCGGCATTCCGCACCCGCCCGGCAATCCGTTCTTCGTCCTCATCGGACGCGTGTTCAGCATCCTCCCCATCGCGCCGTCGGTGGCCATGCGCATTAATGTGCTGGCCGCGCTGTCGAGTGCGGTGAGTGCGATGTTCTGGTTCCTGGTCACCGAACGCGTACTTGTGGGATGGATGCCGCGCCGCTGGCAGCGCATCGTCGGCGGCTCGCTCGCCGTGCTCATTGGCGCGACCGCGTTCACGGTGTGGAATCAGTCGGTGGTGAATGAGAAGGTGTACACCGTATCGCTCGTCGGGCTGGCCATCATCTGCTGGCTGACGGTGCGCTGGTGTGACGATCCGGAAGGCCCCACGGCCGACCGCATCCTCGTGCTCATCGCGTATCTGCTGGGCCTGGGCTACACGAACCACATGGCCGGTATGCTCGCCGCACCCGCGGTGGGCTTCGCGGTGCTCATTCGTCGTCCGCAGACCGTGCTCCGCTGGAAGCTGTTGATCGCGTGTGCGGCCGCCATCGTGTTCGGCCTCACGCCGTTCGCCACGCAGCCCATTCGCGCGGGGCACTTCCCGGCGATCAACGAAGGTGAGCCCACGGGGTGCGTGACCGAGCTCAAGATGGATTGTACGTTCAGCGCGCTCACGTACGACCGCTTCATGTACAACTTCAATCGCGGCCAGTACGGCAAGCCGGAGCTCGGCGAGCGCCAGGCGCCGTTCTCGGCGCAGTTGGGGATGTACTGGTTGTACTTCAAGTGGCAGTGGCTGCGCGACGCCTACAACGAGAACCCGGGGCTGCAGAACGGGCTCGCCGTGTTCTACTTCATCCTCGTCATTCTTGGCGGATGGATGCACTTCAAGAAGGACCGACGAAGTTTTTGGTTCTTCGGGCCACTCGTGGGCACCATGACGTTCGGGCTCATTTTCTACCTGAACTTCAAGTACGGCCACTCGCAGGCGCTCGAGCTCGGCGACGCCGTCCCGCGCGAAGTGCGTGATCGAGACTACTTCTACCTGTGGAGCTTCTCGGCGTTGTCCGTGTGGGCTGCACTTGGGTTGTTCTACCTGTGGGAGACGGTGGCCACGTTGTTCGGCGCCGACGAAGTGAAGCTCGGCAAGGAGACCGTGCTGGAGCCGCGCACGCGCAGCTTCGCGCTGGCGTCGCCGCTGCTTGCCATCGCGTTCGTCCCGCTCTTCGGCAACTGGACGCAGGCCTCGCGTGCCGGCCAGACCGACACGACCGACTTCGCGCGCGACCTGCTCAACAGCGTCGAGCCGTACGGCATTCTCGTCACCGTCGGTGACAACGACACCTTCCCGCTCTGGTACGCGCAGGAAGTCGAAGGCATTCGCAAGGATGTCATCGTGGCCAACACGTCGCTGCTCAACACCGACTGGTACGTGCGTCAGCTGCTGCGCCGCCCGGTGTACGAATACGACGCCGCCAAGGGGCCGGAGATCTACAAGAGCGGCACGTGGAAGAAGCCGTCTGGCCCGCCGGTGAAGATGACCTTCGACGAAGCCGACGCGCTGCCGCTCGCCATTGCGACGCCGGAAAACGCGGCCTTCCAGAAGGGCGACATCGTGGCGCAGCCGCGGCTGCCGCAGATCATGAAGGCCGATCAGATGATCTACTTCATGATTCGTGACGCCTTCCCCGATCGCGCCATGTACTTCAGCCGCACCGCCGGTGGCTATCCGTACGAGCTCGGGCTCGAGCGGTATGTCGTGACGGTGGGCATGGCCAAGAAGCTGCTGCCGCAGCAGGTCGTCCCGGGTGGCAACATCGTACTCATTCCCGGCGAAGGTGCGGTAGACGTGGAGCGCTCGTATGCGCTCTGGAACTCCGTGTTCACGGCCACCAAGTCGTTGGCGGCACGGAACGGCTGGGTGGACGACGCATCGGTTGGCATTCCCGACCTGTACGTCATCAGCGGTGTCACGCTCGCCGAAGCGCTCGCGCAGAGCGGTCAGGTGGAGAAGTCCCGTGCGGTGTACGAACAGTCCAAGGGCATCGCGTCGGCGATGCGCCGCACGCAGGTGTTCGGCTTTGACCGTCAGCCGCAGCTGCCCATCGCGCCGGGTGCCGACACCGCCGCGCAGCAGCTGCTGCTGCCACCGGATAGCACCAAGCAGTAAGTCGTCATAGCTGTTGTATCGAACCATGGGGACCGTCACCGCGTAGATTAGGTGACGGTCCCCGTTGTCATTTCTGCCTGTTGGACTAGCCCTCCGGAGTGCCTGTGCGTCGAGTTTCCCGTTCCATGCTGTCGGTGTTCACGCTGGCCCTGCCCTGCACGATGGCCGCGCAGGGCTTTCGTGGTGGCACCACCATCAAGGCCGGTGAAGAGTGCCCGCCGGGCACCACCGAAGTGCGTCCGCGTACCTGCCTGGCTCCCGAAGGCAAAGTGCCGAGCATCGTGGACTATCGTCCAAAGAGCACGCTCAAGGTGCCGGCCACCATGCGCATGAAGGCCAAGTTTCCGGTGGTCGATTACCACGGGCATCCGGGCGGCGCGCAGATCGGCAGCGTTGAGGCGCTCGAGCGGTTCGGCCCCACGCTCGACTCCATCAACGTGCGCCTCATGATCGTCGCCGGAAACGTGTCGGGCGATCGGCTCACGCAGGGGATCGCGCTGGTCAATCAGTCGAAGACCATGAAGGACCGTGTGCGCTTCCTCACTGGCATCAACTTCAACGGCGTCGGCACGCCGGGGTGGGCGCAAAAGGCCGTTGCGCAGATGGAAGCAGACGCCAAGGCCGGCGCCGTCGGCATTGGCGAAGTGGGCAAAGGCTTCGGCTTGTCCGCCAAAAAGGCCGACGGATCGCGTCTCAAGCTCAACGACCCCGAGCTGGCCCCGGTGTTCGAAGCCGCTGGTCGCCTCAAGTTGGCGGTGTTCATTCACACGGCCGACCCGCAGGAGTTCTTCCGCGAGGTGGACTACACCAACGAGCGATGGCTCGAGCAGTCGCTCTTCCCCGAGCGTCGATACCCGCAGGACCGCAATCCCAGCTTCGAGCAGCTCATGGCCGAGCGGGACAGCCTCTTCCGTCGTCACCCCAAGACCACGTTCGTCGCCGCCCATTTGGGCTGGCATGCGAACGATCTGGGGCGCCTAGGCAAGATGTTCGACGAGATGCCCAACGTGCTCGGCGAAATGGGCGCCATTCTGTACGACATCGGTCGTCAGCCGCGCGCGGCGCACGACTTCTTCGTCAAGTATCAGGACCGCATTCTCTTCGGCAAGGACAGCTTCCAGCCGGAAGAGTATCCGTACTACTGGCGCGTGCTCGAAACGCGTGACGACTATTTCGATTACTACCGCGACTATCACGCCTTCTGGAAGCTCTACGGCATCGACCTGCCGGACGCGGTGCTGAAGAAGGTGTACTACCAGAATGCCTTGCGCATCATGCCGGCGTTGGGCGCGGCGGCGCAGGGATTCCCCAAGTAAGCACGGAGAGAAGTGGTCGACTCAGCGCTCACAGCCAGAAGGCAGCACTTACGTCGCCCTGCTTCTCAGCGGAAGCGTTCTCTTAAACCTATCAGCTGTTCATTGTTTTCTTGACAAAGGGTACCGACTTGCTGCACCTTCGAATTGACGGTCGTACCCTTTAGACCAATGCAGCGAACTAATGCCGGACGGCTCCATGGCGCTCATGTCCGTTGAGCTAGAGTGTGACATTTGATTGGAGGTGCGGGCGCAAACGGGGATCGCTTCCCAAGTACGACTCCTCTTTCCATTGAGAATTGCAAGGTTTCACACGGAGTATCCAGTGAATCAAGTAAGGGTTTCGCGAGGAAATACTGCCCTTTGGGCAGCAGTGACCGGAGTTCTCCTTTTGTCCGGTTGCAATGAGCGTTCGAATACTTCGACCGAGGTCGCGGACGGAGGTCCCGCTCGATCGATCGCTCAACAGGGACTGGAGCGAAACGTGCGCGGCGATGTGTCGTTCACACTGACAGTATACCAGAGTAGCGGGGGTTCCCGCACTTCCATTGGACTCGGACGGATCGACCAACCATTGGTTCCAAACGTTGGCGTGCGTTCAAGCTTTGTAAGTCGGGGGCTGTCAAAAGAGCGAAGTGACGGGCGGTTGGCAAACAAGTTAGTCACTCTGCCGACGTTCGGAGCGACTTCCAGCAAAACACAAAGATCGGGAAGGACCGGTGAGCGTTTTGGCTTGCCGACCCGCAGGCTCGGCCGACAGAAGGTCGACGGGCACGACGTCGAACAGTTCATGATCCACGAAGGCGGCAAGCCGGCGGGGAAGCCTCTGGGAATCATCAATCAAGTGGACGGGCGGATGAGACAAATCGTCGAATTCACGTCTATCGGTGGTGCACAGCTTCCGACGTCAGCGCGGATGATACAGCTTGATGCTTCCGGCCGTGTGGAATCTGA
The DNA here is from genome assembly GCA_947457545.1 of Gemmatimonadaceae bacterium. GTDB lineage: Bacteria > Gemmatimonadota > Gemmatimonadetes > Gemmatimonadales > Gemmatimonadaceae > Gemmatimonas. The sequence continues at coordinate 4,766 of CANGXD010000157.1, read as the reverse complement.
GACAACACTGGACCTATCAAAGGTCTCGGTAACCAACAGGCTCGCTGCGCATCAACGTCCGCAGTTGCTTGAACAAGTTGGACGTCTGCTTCGTAACGGCGTGAGCTTAGTTTTGCCTGACGCGCTCCACGCGCAGGCGGTTGAGGATGATCCTTGCGCGGGCTGGGAACAGGCGATGGTCGGAGCGGTCGCAGTTGCCGCGACCGCGGCCTCGGCCGCCTCTATCGCCGCGGGGTTCTGTACGGTCGCCCTCTTCACTTGCGAGGCGTATCTCGTTGCGAGCGCGGCAGCCATCATTGCAGCAGCAGCCGAGTACTACTGCGCAGCGCAATTGGCCGAATGCCGCGACCTACACCCCGCATGCTTTAGCGGCGGATGGATGACAAACGGTAGTTGCGCCGCGCCGGGGTCTGGTGGGGGTTGGGGTGGCGGTGGGGGTGGTGGTGGTGGAGGTGGCGGTGGTGGTGGTGGTGGTGGTGGCGTGAGCTGTATCTGGTACACCGAATGGTACATCGACGACAACGGTGTCTACGTCACGCACTCGTGGGTCGAGTGCATCTAACCGCTTGGAGGAATACGTGCGAAGTCAAGTCGCCCCGTCTTGGGCCCGCGTAGCTCTCGTAGGGCTGGCGTATGTTTTCATTCTGGTCCTTGCAGGAGGTGGCACAATCCGCCTACTGCCGCGACACCACCAGTTGTTTGGTAGCGCTGTGATTGGTTGCGCTTGGGCATTCGCGTTGTGGGCGGTACGCTCGACGTTGTCCATCGGCGACTTTCGAAGACTCATAGTCTTCGTATATCCGCTGCTTCTGATTGCGCTTACAGCGATGTCATATCTGCTTCTCACCGATGTGGCTCGATGGAGCGTCGCACTCGTGACGTTTTTCATCTCAATAGGGGTGCTCGGACGGTTAGCTCGCTCGAGCGGAACCTAGCGGATAAAGAATGCATCTCATGGCATCGTTTTGTGATTCGGGCGCTGCCATGGGGTGCCATCGCTTGACGCGCGTCTACGGCGATTTCGCCACTGGCGCAGAGAGCTGGTGGCGGCCAAAGACGTAGGTCGCGAACGCATCGCGTACTATCGCCCCGTCCCGCGACGGGGCCGGCAGGCTGGTCTACGGTAGTGCCGTACGGGACCAGTCTGCCAGGATATTGCTTGGTCGCGGCAGGGATAAACCCGGTGTCGTGCGGCGGAACACGCGCAGCGCCGCGCCCTCTTTACCCCCATGCTGTGTTCGCGTGTCTAAGGTCCGGCTCGCATGCTCGATGCGTTCCAGGAGCGACGCGACGCACTGGTCAATGGAAGTTGGTCCTCCCTCGCGATTCGCGTCGCGTTCGACGTCCCGCAGAAACGCCGTCGTGTTTGCGACGACGATACTATCGTGCTGGGCTTCGTGGCGTATCAACGCGGTCAGAAAACGCTGCCATTCGATCGCTTCCTCTGGAGAGAAATCTTCACTCCGGACCGCCTTCGGCAGCACGGTGGTAAGAGCCACACGCAACATCACCCGGTCGGTACTGCAGGAGGTGCGCGTCCCGTATTCCGGACTGACATCGAGACGGATGTCCCATTTGGTAAGCCCATACCGTAGCGGTACGCCGCCCCGCCCAGCGACCGCGCGGAACTCCGCCACCAGTTCGAACAAAGAGGTTGCGCCCAACTCGTAAAACGTGGTTGTGCGCCGAACTTGGGGCGCGACCTCGGATCGCATCGCAGCGACCGTTCCAGTGACCTCGCCTGCCGCGAGCAGTGTGCAGCAGATCGCTACACATCCCATCCACTTGGCAGGCCATACAAAAGACACGGGACTGGATGGCATTGGCGACGTAGGAAATTGGATAGCTAGGGGGACATCGGCGCCGCGTGAATTGCTGCGCGCATCCGCCCATGGGATACGCGCCGTTTTTTACTTCACCACGACGAATCAGTCGCGACGTCCCTGCAACCGCGACAACAGGCGCAGCAGCTCGAGATACAACCAGATCAGCGTGACCATCAGGCCCAAGGCGGCGAACCATTCCATGGCCTTGGGCGCTCCCATGCGGGCGCCTTCTTCGATGCGATCGAAGTCGAGCACGAGGTTGAGCGCCGCCACACCGGCGATGGCCACGTTCACACCAATGGCGAGCCAGCTGGTGGAGTTGAAGTAGCCGATCTGTACACCGAAGAACGACAGGGCGAACGAACCCAGATAGAACAGGCCGATACCCATGGTCGCGCCAAGCATCATGCGCTTGAAGCCGGCGCTCGCCTGTAGCACACGGAAGCGATACAGCGTGAGCACACCGAGCGTGACGCCGAAGGTGAGCAACACCGCCTGCTGCGGCAGTCCGGCAAAGCGCGCGTTGTACAGCGCCGAAATGGCGCCCAGCAGAATGCCTTCGAGCGACGCGTAGATGGGCGCCGTCCACGGGGCCCACTGCGGACGGAAGCTCGTCATCATGGCGAACACGAAGCCGCCGAGGCCGCCCACGAGCATGGCCGGCATGACGAGATCGGTACGGCCACTGGCCACCTGCTGCCAGGTGAGTGCGGCCGAGAAGACGACGAGCGCGAGCAACAACGTCGCCTTGCCGGCCGTGCCGGCCACCGTCATGGCACCGGGGCTGGTAAGGCCGAACGTCGAGCGCGCCGTGTCGGCGAACTTGGAGAGGACCGGATTATTGGTACGCATATCGGGATGGCTGTTGAAGAAGTCCTACGCCGTCATTGTACACCGAGAACCCGGGAAACGATCGGGTCCATGCCGCCGCGCATGGGGTCGCACACCGGCACCCCCAGCTCCTGCTGCACACGGTCCCGGTATTCGGCCCATTCGGTATCGTTCAACGATGACGAATTGATGGACACCCCCGCCAGTGCCACCCCGCGGTTGGTGATCCGTGCGGCCTGGAGGTACTGCGCGACCGCGTCGGCCAAGGGCGGGATGGGGAATTCCGGGCGGTACTCGATGGTGAGGCGCGTGGGGTCGTGGCAGAGCACGATCCAGTCGGGCTGCGACCCGTGAAGGAGTCCCAGCGTGACCCCGGCGTAGGCGGGGTGAAACAGCGAGCCCTGCCCCTCGATCACGTCATAGTGATCGGGGTCGTTATTGGGGGACAGCGTTTCGGCGGCGCCGGCAATGAAGTCGGCGACGACGGCATCGATGGCCACGCCGCTGCCGGCGATCATGATGCCGGTTTGCCCGGTGGCGCGGAACGTCGCCTTCTGCCCGCGCGCGTGGAGGGCGTTGGTGAGCGCCAGGGCCGTGTATTTCTTGCCGAGCGCGCAGTCGGTGCCGACGGTGGCAATGCGGAGCCCGGTGCGTTTGGTGCCTTCGCCGGCGGGAAAGGCCTGGTCGCTATGGCGCACGTCGACCAGGCGGACGCCACGGGCCGCTGCCGCGCTCACCAGCGCTGGAAAGCTGGTCAGGCGGGTGTGCATGCCACTCACGATATCGAGGCCGTTCTCGATGGCGGCCAGCAGGTCGGGGACCCACGCCTCGGGAAGCTTGCCGCCTACCGACGCGATACCGATGACCAGACTCCCGGCCCCTTCGGCGGCAGCGTCCGCGGGCGACCGTCGCGGCAGTCCCACGCTCACGGCCCCCGGAATACTCCATTCGCCAACAACGTCGTCTCGGCACCAGTCGCGAAGCCCGCAGGCGGTCTTGGCGTCGGTAGGGTACTGGGCATCGCCCAGATATAGCAGGTAGGGTTTGCGGAGTTCGGGCATGACGGAAAAGTGCCGCGTGTTGCGCGTCTCCGCCACGACTCCGTCATCGCGACGCCGTGGGCTGGCGTACCGGCGCTCGGCGGAACTCCAGCGCCGGATCGTCCACGCGACCGTGGCGCAGGGAGAACAGATCCTTCACGTAGTTCTGATACAGCCGCCACGGGGCCCGCGTCCCTTGCTTGGGGAGCGAAGGGGCCGCGCGTTGCACATAGCCGGAAGTAAAGTCGAACACCGGCGTTTCGCCCATGCCCGCTTCGCGCCGCGGCGTCATCTGCTCGAACGCGTGCGCTTGCATGTAGGTGAGCAGGCGGCAGACATGCTGCGTGATGAGATCGCTCTTGAGCGTCCACGATGCGTTGGTGTAGCCCACCGCCGCCGCAAGGTTGGGCACATCGGTGAGCATCATGCCCTTGTAGAGCATGGTGGTGTTGAACACGACCGGCGTGCCGTCGACGGTGAGCGTGACGCCCGGCAACAGCGCCATGCGGAGCCCCGTCGCGGTCACGATGATGTCCGCGTCGAGACGCGCCCCCGATTGCAGCACAATGCCAGTGGCATCGAAGCGCACGATCTGATCGGTGACGATGGAGGCGCTCCCATTGCGCAGCACCTGAAACAGGTCGCCGTCGGGGATCATGCACAGACGCTCATCCCACGGCTGGTACGTGGGGCTGAAGTGCACGTCCACCGGGAAATCGTTCCCGAGTTGCTTGCGGGCTTCAGTGCGCAGTCCGTGCTTGAAGACCTTGGGATACGAGCGCGCCAAATGATAGTAGAACATGCTGCGCGCCACGTTCTTCCAGCGCGACAGGCCGTACGCCACGCGTGCAGGCAACACGCGGCGCATCGCGTTCGCGATGGCATCCTCCGACGGCAACGTCGCGATATACGTGGGCGAACGCTGCAGCATGGTGACATGCGCGGCGGCATGCGCGCCCATGGCCATGGCCGGTACCAGCGTGACGGCGGTTGCGCCGCTACCGATGACCACGACTCGCTTGCCGGCGTAGTCGAGTGTTTCGGGCCACTGCTGCGGATGCACCACGCG
>CANGXD010000156.1 GCA_947457545.1 Gemmatimonadaceae bacterium | reverse complement strand
CAGGGCAACCGCAACAGAACGCGTACATCGAACGCTACAACCGGACGGTGCGCTACGATTGGCTGGCGCAGACGCTCTTCGACAGCATTGAAGCCGTGCAAGAATCGGCAACGCGCTGGCTCTGGACGTATAACAACGAACGCCCTAACATGGCCTTGGGTGGCATCACCCCATCTATGAAGTTGGCACTCGCAGCATAGCTCCACTTCTGGCGCCCCCTACAAGTGGGGGGATTACCAATCTTGTGATAACAGATGAGGTTGTAATGACGAGCAGATTAGAGAATCGATGCTCTGGAAAACCGTTAGGCGAGGATGGTGCACTGAGTCTTCCGCCACGTTTGCTCACCGACTTAAGCTGCGAGCAAGGTGGCTCTGAGCGAAATGCCTGCGAAAGGCTTCGAAAGATCTCCGATGCGTACCAGATATTCAGAGTACTGGATTCGCATCCGCTTGGCGTCACTCCATCGTCCGCATCGAGAGCGCTCGGCCTCCGTCGTTCTTCAGATCTTGAGCGTTTCTTGGCGAGGCACGGCCTTCCTCGCTTTGAGGTACTTCGAGAATGGTATTGCCTGTACGTACTCCACAAGATTTCGCGGGAATCGTCGTTGCAGAAGTGGACGGAATCGCACGGCACATCAGCCCCCGCCTATCATCGTTTTCTCAAGATGCGCTTTCGGCTATCTTGGACCGAGCTGGCAAAAATGAACGAAGATGATGTCGGGGGTAGGGTGCTGACGGCTTGGACTCTTTACGGCCTGTCTGCGCAGTCGTCCAGTCGCAGCAAGCCGTCTGGCTAAAGTCGACCGGGGCGTGTCGCAAGCAACAAAAAGCGGGCCCCGAGCCAAACGCCCGGAGCCCGCCACTACACCAACGAAAAAACGTCAGCGAGAAACGAGCGACCGCAACACGTACGGCAGAATGCCGCCGTGCTTGTAGTACTGCATTTCTTCCGGCGTGTCGATGCGGCAGCGCACGCTGAACGACTTCACCGTGCCGTCGTGCGACGTCGCCTGCACCGTGAGCGTCGCGCGCGGCGTGAGCGTGTCGTCGAGCCCCACGATCTCGTAGGTCTCGAAGCCCGTAAGTCCGAGCGACTGACGCGTCTCGCCGTTCACGAACTCGCACGGCAATACACCCATGCCGACCAGGTTCGACCGGTGAATGCGCTCGAAGCTTTCCGCGATCACCGCGCGAACACCCAACAGCATCGTGCCCTTGGCCGCCCAGTCGCGCGACGACCCGGTGCCGTATTCCTTGCCCGCAATGACGATCTGCGCCACACCAGCGCTCTGACGCGCCATGGACACATCGTAGATCGCTTCCGGTTCCGCGCCCGGCGCCGTGGCGGTCCACCACCCTTCCTTGCCACCCGTCAGTTCGTTCTTGAGACGGATGTTCGCGAAGGTGCCGCGCATCATCACTTCATGATTCCCGCGACGTGCACCGTACGAGTTGAAGTCCTTCTTCTCCACGCCCAGCTGCGACAGGTACTTGCCAGCCGGACTCGCCGCCGCAATGGAACCGGCCGGTGAGATGTGGTCGGTGGTGATGGAATCGCCGAACATGCCCAGCACCTTGGCGCCCGTGATGGGGCGGATGCCCGGCGGCGTCATCGTCATGCCGTCGAAATACGGTGGGTGCTTCACGTAGGTGCTGTTGCCGTCCCACGCGTACTGGCTGCCCGTGGGCGCCTCGATGGCCTGCCAGTACGTGTCACCCTTGAACGCATCGGCGTACTGCGTGGTGAACTGCTCACGCTTCACGCTGCTGAGAATCGTGTCTTCGACTTCCTGCTGCGTGGGCCAGATGTCGCGCAGGAACACCGGGCCATCGGTGCCAACGCCGAGCGGTTCGGTGGCGAGGTCGATATCCATGCGCCCCGCCAAGGCATAGGCCACCACCAGCGGCGGGCTCGCGAGATAGTTGAAGCGCGTTTGCGGATTCACGCGCCCTTCGAAGTTGCGGTTACCCGAGAGCACCGCCGCCACGTTGAGCTTGCCCGCGTCAATCGCTTCACTGATCTCCACCGGCAACGGTCCCGAGTTGCCAATGCACGTCGTGCAGCCGTAGCCCACCACGTTGAAGCCGAGGGCGTTGAGCGAGTCCATGAGATCGGCCTTGTGGAAGTACTCGGTGGCCACCTTCGAGCCCGGCGCCAGCGACGTCTTCACCCACGGCTTGCTCGTGAGTCCCTTGGCGACGGCGTTGCGTGCCAGCAAGCCGGCGGCGAGCATCACACTCGGGTTGGAGGTGTTGGTGCAGCTCGTAATGGCCGCAATTACCACGTGCCCATGCTGCAGCGAGAACGTCTGCCCCTTATATGTCACCTCCACCCCGGCGTCGTCCGCAACCGCCACCGCCGAGGGCGCGGCCGCGGCCTGCGAGGCCAGCTGCGCGGCGAGCGCTTCGCGGTACATGCGCTTGCTCTGCGATAGCGGCACGCGATCCTGCGGACGCTTGGGGCCGGCAAGGCTCGGCACCACCGTGCTCAAATCGAGTTCGAGCGTGTCGGTGAACACCGGGTCGGGCGTTTCATCGGTGCGGAAGAGCCCCTGCGCCTTGGTGTAGGCTTCCACCAGCGCGACCTGCTCGTCGCTGCGTCCGGAGAGGCGCAGGTACTTGAGTGTTTCCGCGTCGACGGGGAAGAAGCCCATCGTGGCGCCGTATTCGGGCGCCATGTTCGCAATCGTCGCACGGTCGGCGAGCGCGAGGCTCGACAAGCCCGTCCCGTAGAACTCGACGAACTTGCCCACCACTTTCTTCTTGCGCAGCATCTCGGTGCAGGTGAGCACCAGGTCCGTTGCGGTGGCGCCGGCGGGGAGCTTGCCATGCAGCTTGAAGCCGATGACTTCGGGAATGAGCATGCTCACCGGCTGCCCCAGCATGGCGGCTTCGGCTTCGATGCCACCCACACCCCAGCCCAACACGCCCAGCCCATTGATCATGGTGGTGTGCGAGTCGGTGCCTACGAGTGAGTCGCAATAGGCGAGCGTTTCGCCGCCGTCCGGCGCGGTGAACACCACCTGCGCGAGGTACTCGAGATTTACCTGATGACAGATGCCGGTACCCGGCGGCACTGCGCGGAAGTTGCGGAGCGCGGTCTGTCCCCACTTGAGGAACTGGTAGCGTTCGCCGTTGCGCTCGAATTCGAGTTCGGTGTTGAGCAGCAGCGCTGCGTCGGTGCCGTATTCGTCCACCTGCACCGAGTGGTCGATGACGAGGTCGACGGGTTGCAGCGGATTGATGCGCGTAGGATCACCGCCGAGGGCGACCATCGCATCGCGCATGGCGGCGAGATCGACGACGCAGGGGACGCCGGTGAAGTCCTGCAGGAGCACGCGCGCCGTACGGAACGCGATCTCCTTGTCTACCGGCTGCTTGACGTCCCAGCGCGCGAGCGCTTCGACATCGGCCTGCTTGACGAAGGCGTTGTCCTCGCCGCGCAGCAGGTTCTCGAGCAACACGCGCAGCGAGAAGGGAAGCGTGCGCGCAGTACTGCCGGCGAGCCCGTCGAGGGCATCGAGACGGAAGTACGCGTATTGACGGTCGCCCACAGAAAGCGTGGCGCGGCTGCCGAACGAATTGGGATGCGACATGAAGGGGAGTGTCCTGCGCGCATCAGCCCCTCGGGTGACCACGCGCGTCTGGAACGGAGCCACTCATCGCGCCGTAACGTCCTGCAACAGCCCAGGATGCCCGGTACCGACGAGGCTATATGAAATATCGGCCGCAGTACGCCGGGAGGCCAACTATTGGTAACCGGGAAGGTGCCGTTTGTTGGTTTCCCGTCTCTGGGACGGCTCAGGCGGACTGAACCAGCCGTTCGGCGGCCAGGTCGCGGGGGACGAGCGGCGCCACGGTAATCGCGGCCGACGGGCAGCAGCGGGAGAAGGCGGTGTCGGCCGGCGAGAAGTTGTGCACCGGCTGCAGCGGATACGCCTTCTGGTCGCGGCCAAGCCCCATGAGCGCCGGGTGGTGGGCCACGCAGAGGCCACAGCCCGTACAGCGGTCGCGGTCGACGGTCACTTCCATTTCCAAGCGGGGGAAGATGCCCCCCGGTGCGGCGAGGGCGTCGAGCAGATGGGTAAGCGCCGAGCGGGTGGCGTCGTAGCCCACCTGCAGCAGCTCCTCGACGTGCGCAAAGGAGAACCACCCGATGTGCGACACCGTGGGGCGCACGAGCAGCATGGGGGGGCCGGCCCAGCGTGTGAGCGTGGCCTGCTGCATTTCGTGCATCATCATGGAGGCCGCGCGCATGAAGATCGTCGCGAACCCCTGTTCCGCCACGCCCACCGCATGCGGGACATCGGCGATGCCGACATCGACGGCAATGATGGCATCGACCTCGAGGCCGGCGATGCTGACCGGCAAGTTGTCCATCGTACCGCCATCAATGCACACGCGATTCCCCACGACGCCCGGCGGGAAGAAGCCGGGCAGGGCGCACGACGCGTAGACGGCATCGCGCACGCGGACATCCCGAAAGCCAGAGCGTCCGAAGACGACGGGGAGACCGCGCTCGAGATCGACGGCACTCACCAGCAGCGGGTGGCGGAAGCTGTCGAAGGTGCCATCGTCGACGAGTTCGTCGCACAGCGCCCGCAGCGGCGCCTCGAGGTAGATGGAGCGCGACAGCATGCGCTCCATGAGCATCCCCATGTGATTGATGCGAAACAGGTCGCGGCGGCGAACACGCAGCGCGCGCGCCATGAGGTCGTCGGGGGCCCGCCCGCTCGCCGCGGCGGCGGCGATCATGGCGCCGATGCTGGAGCCGGCGTACAGCGCCGGGACGATCCCCGCCTCCCGGATGGCGCGGAGCGCGCCCACGTGCGCCAGTCCCTTGACCGCACCACCCCCGAGCACCACGGCAATACGCGGCGCCGTGGCCTTCGATCCCGTCACGTTGGCCGAATTCATCCGTGATTCATGTCGCATCGTAGATTACGGGCATGCGTGTATTGCTCGTGGAGGACGACGACACGTTGCGCGAGAGCGCAACGGCGTATCTCCGGGCGTCGGGATTTGCCGTGGATCCCGCCGCTACGGGGAAGATGGCGCGCGAACTCGCTGCCGTCAGCCCGTACGACGCCGTCATTCTCGATCTCCGGCTCCCCGACGACGACGGCTTGGCCTTGTGCACCGTCTTTCGCACCCGCGTGCCCGCGCCACGGATCCTCATGGCCACCGCCCGCGACAGTGTGGAAGACCGCATTGCCGGTCTCGACCTCGGCGCCGACGACTACCTCGTCAAGCCGTATGCCATGGGGGAACTGGTCGCCCGGGTGCGGGCGCTGCTTCGCCGTCCCGACCACGCGGCACCAACACGCTTGCAGCTGGCCGACTTGGTGCTCGACCCGGCCACCCGGCACGCCTGGCGCGGTCCGCGTGAGATCAGTCTGACCACCAAGGAATTCGCCGTCCTCGAAGTGCTCATGCGCGCACCCGGCCGGGTGCTCACGCGGGAGCACATCGGCGAACACGCATGGGACGACAACTTCGATCCCATGAGCAACGTGATCGATGTGTACATCGCCCGTCTGCGCCGCAAGGTCGACGCGCCCGGCGAAGAGCCACTGCTCAACACCGTGCGCGGCGCCGGCTACCGTCTGGCGCCCCCCCGCGAGTGAGCCCCGTCGACGTCAGTCGTCCGCGCATCCGCCTGCGCTTCACGGTGCTGTATGCGGCCACGCTGCTGCTGGTGCTGGTGAGCGCGGCCACCGTGCTGCGCTTCGCCTTGCGCGTAACACTGCAGCGCGAATTCGAAGAATCGGTGCGCGCCTCCGCCGGGCTCGTAACGCAGTTCTTCAGCACCGAAGTGAACGAGTACCGCACCATCGAAGCCACGCTCACGCATATCAGCGGCGAGCTGGTCTTCGAAGATCGCATCATCCGGTATCGACATCCGGATGGCACGTTGTTCCGGAGTCGCGCGGCCGCCGCGCGCAGCGCGCCCATGCGCATTGCCACGCCCATGCAGTCGGTGCGTTTTCCGCTCAACGCTGATCTGGCGCCGGGGTGGCAGGTGGAAGTCGATGCGAGTCTCGCCAACATGCAGGCGCTGCAGGCGCGTATCGATCGCTGGTTTCTCTTTGGCATTCCACTATTGGTGCTGACGGCGGCCGTCGCCGGCTGGTGGTTGACCGGGCGCACGTTGCAGCCGGTCGGCGACATGGCCGCTGCGGCCGCGCGTATCGCCCCGGCAAGTGGGGCCCGACTTCCCATCAGCGATCCGCAGGACGAACTGGGGCGACTCGGGACGCGCTTCAATGCCTTGCTCGACCGGCTCGACGGCGCGCTGTCACAGCAACGGCAGTTTCTCGCCGACGCGGCGCACGAACTGCGCACGCCCATCGCCCGCATGCGGGCGCGCGTAGAGCTTGCCCTGCTGCAGTCGGCCGAGAGCGCGTCGGTGGACGAACGGAGCGAGATCCTGCACGCCCTCGACGGTGAACTGCGCGCCGTCACGCATCAGGTGGACGAGCTGCTGCAGCTGGCGCGCGCCGATGCGGCGGGCGACGAGGTCATGACGAACGCGACGCGACTCTTTCTCGACGATCTGGTCGCCGACGAGATTCCGCGCTGGCAGCCGCAGGCCCAGCAGCTGGGCGTGACGCTCGTGGTGGAGTCGCTCGAAGAAACGCCGGTGCAGGGGGACGCGCTGCTCCTCTCGCGGCTTTGCGGTGTGCTCCTCGACAACGCCTTTCGTTACGGCGCTGCCGCCGGCACCGTGCGGCTCTCCGTCCGCGCGCTCGACGGTCGGGCGCTACTCACCGTCGAAGACGATGGCCCGGGCGTCCCCCCGGACGACCGCGGCCGGGTGTTCGACCGCTTCTACCGGGGCGAAACGGCGCGCCACAAGCGCGCCGACGGCAGTGGACTCGGCCTCGCGATCGCCGCATGGATTGTCCGGCGCCACGGCGGGACGATCACGGTGCACGACAGTGCCCTGGGAGGGGCGGAGTTCAGGGTGGGGATGCCGCTGGCCTAGCTCGGAAAAACGGGTGGCTGGTCCGAGCGGTCAACTAGCTCCGGATCTAGCCCTCAGGGGGAAGAACGTAAGGGCACAGGGAAGAGCACGGTGCCGTTCACAACAACCACAACCGCAGTTCCCAGTGGACCAATCCGCGCTCTCCCCTCTGTCCTTACGTTCTTCCCCCTGAGGGCTAAATCCGTTCGCCGTGAACCGCCGGACCCGCCACCCGTAGTTCTCCGCCGTCAGAACTCAGCAAACCGGCAAATCCGCCCACGTCCGCGGTGTCCCGATCGGCATCTGGCCCGCACGACGCCACGCGTCGCGGAGGGTCCGCAGGCATTGGGCGGCGGCCATGAAGTCGCGGGTGTCCACGCACTCCTCGCACCACTCGTAGAGTGAGTCGAAGCTCCGCGATGCCGCCGATTCCAGATCCAGTGCGTCGCGGAGGACCGCGATCGCACTGCGAGCGGCACCGGGATCGAACGTTTCGCAGGCGCGGATGGCGCGGTCGTACGCGCGCACCAGCAGCGAGAGCGGATCAGGAGCCTGGCGATCGGCATCGATCACCGCGATGGTAAGCATAGGCGTTGGCACGGGCACGGCGGGGGGAGCTCGAGAATGTTACGCGACGGAAGGTGTCGCCTCACCCATTTCATCGGCTCGGTACCACCAGCACTTAAGCGCGTTTCCCGCTTTTGGTGTGACGAAATGCACAATCGGCCGTCCCTGCATTTCGGCACGGCGCGGGGCTGTGATGGCCGAGCCCGTTGGGGAACGGCTTCGGTCCGGCGAGCCAATTCACGAAGCATTCATGAAGGCGCCGTACATTGGCCAAATGGATGCTCTTCGCTCTGTGCCCGTGGTGGCACTCGTGCTGCTGACCTTCGGCGCCGTGCCTCTGCAGGCGGCGCACGCACAGGACAGCCTCGACCTTTCTCAGGCCATCGTGCGGGCCCGCGCCTCTGGACCGTTGCGCCGAATGACCGAAGCCCGGCGTCAGGTCGGACTGGGGCAAGTCGCGGAGGCGACCCAGTGGGCCAACCCCAGCCTCGAATGGCGTCGCGAGAATCTGGGGAGCCCGTTGCTGCCCGATATCTTCGCGACGGCGTACATCCCCTTCGACGTGTCGGGGCGGCGGTTGGCGCTGCGTCAGGCCGCGACCGCGGGCCGGCAACGGGTGACCGCCGACGCCAGCGCAGATCAGCGCGATGGCGAACTCACCGTTGCACGCGCCTGGCTGCGTGCGGCGGGGGCGCATGGCGCACTCGACGTGGTGGCGCAGCAGTACGACGCCCTGCGCGAGATCGCGCGCGTCGATGCCGAACGGTTGCGCGAAGGATTGGTGAGCGAAGCCGTGGGGCTGCGCACCTCGCTCGAGGCCGATCGCTCGCGAGTCGCACTCGTCGCGGCGCGACACGAAGCCCGGCAGGCGCGCGTCGAACTCGCGCGGTTACTCGGGGTTGATGAACCCTCGCTCCCCGGGGTGGCTTCACTGAGTCCCCCAGCGTTGCCCTCGGCCCCCGACTCGGTGGCCGCGACCGCCTCTGCGATGGCGCTCCGCGTCGAGGTGCAGGCGCGTGAGGCCGCGGTCGAAGAAGCGCAACGCCGTGTGGCCGCCGAACGCCGCGGGGTGCTCGGGGAAGTGCAACTGCAGGGGGGCACCAAGGAGACCGGTGGCTTCATGACCGGACAGCTCGGTGTGGCCATGCCGCTCCCCTTCTTCAATCGCAACACCGGCGCGCGGCAACGCGCCGCCGGTATGCTGAACGAAGCCCGGGTCATGCGCGACGACGTCCGGCTGTCTGTTCGCGGCGGCGTCATGAGCGCTCTCGCGCACTACGAGAATGTGCGCCGCGCCGCGAGTGATGCCGCCACCTTCAGCGTCCGCGGTCATGAAGTCGCGCGGATTGCCCGTCTGAGCTATCGCGAAGGCCACATCACCTTGACCGAGCTGCTCGATGCCGAGCGCGCATCCGCCGACGCGATGCAGGCGCAGCTGCGCTGGTCCGCCGACGCCTGGCTCGCCCGGCTCGAGCTCGAACGCGCCATCGGCGCGCGGCTCAGCGCCGACAGCCCGCTCGATCTTCCTCTGTTGGTTCCGACTTCCTCCGGTCGCTGATCATGACTGTTGCTGGCATTCTCATCCCGACGTCCCAGGCCATGAACACCGTGCGCACGCACGTTCGCGCTCCGCTCCTTGGCGTTGGCATCCTGACGTCGCTGCTCACCGGGTGCGGTGGTGCGCCTGAGGCGACTCCAGCTCCTGCCACTGAGGCCTCCGCCGCCGCCGTCGACAGCGCCACGCTCTCGGCCGATGCCGTCAAGATCGCGGGGATCACCCTCGATACCGTGCGTATGGCCTCGTGGCAGACGGCCGTCACGGTACCGGGACGCAT
>CANGXD010000155.1 GCA_947457545.1 Gemmatimonadaceae bacterium | reverse complement strand
GGGGCGCGCCATGCGCGGGCTCGCGGTGCACTGCATCTGCAGGACCGCAGCAACTTCTTTGCTGATGTGTCGGCGGGCTATCAGTGGCGCAGCAACGTCTCGCTCGATCGTCCCGCGTATTTCACCAACGGCACGCTCGTGTCGAGCAATCAGGTGGCTATGCCCGACGTGCGCGACGCGATGTTTGCGGTGGGCTATCAGGACGCGCGCTGGTGCATCCCGCTCGCCTTTGTGCAGCAACGCACACTGGGCGGTGGCGATATCCGCCGACAGGACATGCCATTCATCTCGAATCGCATGAACTTTTCGCGCGTGCAAGCGCACGTGATGTACACCATGTCGTCGCTTCCGCTCATTCTGAACGGTGGCGCGATGACCACACTCGCCGGACGCAACGTGGGCAAGTCCACGATGGTCACCGGCGGCGTGACGTACCTGCTTCGTCGTTGATGCTCATGCAGACGCATTGGTTTTCCCGTTCATTCGTCGGCGCCGCGTCGGTCCGGCGTGCGCGCGTCGCCTTGGTCGCCGCTGTTTTCGTGACGCAGGTGAGCTGCGACCGTACCGTGCAGCCCACCGAAGCGCTGCCACTGTTGTCGCCCGCCAGCACCGATGCGACGGCGGGTTCGTGGCGCATGCTGGTGCTCACGAGTGCCGACCAGATTGCGGTGCCCGCGCCAGCTGCGGTCACGAGTGACGCGTACCGCGCCGAACTCACGGCCCTGAAGAACGCTCAGGGTAACATGACGAACACGCAGCGCAGCTCTACGGCGTATTGGAGCGCCGGTGGCGTGTTGCGCTGGAACGAAGTGATGCGCGCGCTCGTCGCACGCTTCAACCTGCCGCCGGCACCCAAGGCCGATGGCACGTATCCGGTGCCCGATCCGGAAAATCCGTTCGCCGATCCCGCCTATCCGTTCGCCAACCCACCGTACGCCGCGCGCTCGTACGCGTATGTCGCCGTGGCGCAATACGAGGCGCTCAAGGCGGCGTGGTTCTGGAAGTACCGCTACAACCGCCCCGCGCCAGCCATCACCGATGGCGCTGTGCGCACGGCGGTGGCGCCCACGGAACTGCCGTCGTATCCCTCCGAAGAAGCCGTGCTCTCCGGCGTCACCGCCGAGATGCTCAAGAATCTCTTTCCGGGTGCCGTCGAGGAGATCACGCGCCGTGCCGCCGAGCAGCGCGAAGCGGCGCAGTTGAGCGGTCGCGCCACCGCGAGTGACATTGCGGCGGGGCTTGCCCTCGGAAAGGCCGTCGCCGCCGTGGTGTTGGCGCGGGCGGCCAACGATGGCATTCGCAGTGCCGCCGGCAGCGCGGCCCTCTGGCAGGGAATGGCCAACGCTGTCCGCGCTCAGGGGGAGATCGCGTGGGAGAGTCAGGAGTCGCCCAAGCGTCCGCCCATGCTCCCCAACTTCGGCCGCGTGGCCGCGTGGACGCTCACGCCGGCGCAGCAGGAGGCGCTCACACCGCCGCCGCCGCCAAGCACCAGTTCCGCGCAAATGCAGGCGGAACTCGCCACGGTCAAGCGCACCGTGCAGAACCTCACACGCGAGCAGATGGCGATCGCGTACAAGTGGAACGACGGTGCGGGCACGTACACGCCGCCGGGCCATTGGAACGACATCGCTTCCGAGTTCATCGCCGAAGCGCGGCAAAGCGAAGTGCGCGCGGCGCGGACATTGGCGCTGCTCAACATGGCCATGCACGACGCCGGTGTGGCCTGCTGGGACACGAAGTTCAGGTATTACAACCCGCGGCCCGCGCAGCTCGACCCGTCCATCAAGACCGTCATCGGGCTCCCCAATTTCCCGGCGTATCCGTCGGGACACAGCACGTTCTCGGCGGCCGCGGCCACTGTGCTGAGCTCCATCTTTCCGGCGCACGGTGCCAAGTTCACGCAGTGGGCCGACGAAGCGGGCATTTCGCGTCTGTACGGCGGGATCCACTTCCCCAGCGACATCAGCGGCGGCAAGGCCCATGGCATCGCTATCGGCCAGCGCGTGGTGTCGGTGTCGCAGGGCGACGGAGCGCAGCGGTAGGGCGGGGGCGTTCGCTGCGCGCCTGCCGTCTGAAGTTCCTGCCGTCCGCCGTCTCGGCGCGATTCCGCCGCATCGCGCCGAGTCTCGCAGATGGCAGCCACCCAGACGGCAGGGGCGCAGGGTACCCGCGGTGGCTCCGCCCCTGCCGTCTGAAGTTCCTGCCGCCCGCCGTCTCGGCGCGATTCCGCTGCATCGCGCCGAGAATCGCAGACGGCAGCCACACAGACGGCAGGGACGCAGGGTACCCGCGGTGGCTCCGCCCCTGCCGTCTGAGGTTCCTGCCGTCCGCCGTCTCGGCGCGATTCCGCCGCATCGCGCCGAGTCTCGCAGACGGCAGCCACACAGACGGCAGGGACGCAGGGTACCCGCGGTGGCTCCGCCCCTGCCGTCTGAAGTTCCTGCCGTCCGCCGTCTCGGCGAGATTCCGCTGCATCGCGCCGAGAATCGCAGACGGCAGCCACACAGAGGGCAGGGGCGCAGCGTAACGAACTACCGCCCCAGCGCCTCCCGCAGCGCCGCCCACGGCATGCGCGCGCATCCATGCCGGCCGGCGAAGGGCGCAACGCCGAGTAGCGGCTCCAGCGCCGCCGGCAGGGTCACCTCGCTACCGGAAAGCATGCGCTCGATCTGATCCACCAGTGCGAGTGCAGCCGCCGCCGAGTGTCCGACGGTCGCATCGGTCATCATGCTCGCCGAGGCCGTGGCAATCGAACAGCCGCGCCCCGTGAACGACACATCCACGAGTTCATCGCCATCGAGCCGGACCATGACGCGAATTTCGTCGCCGCACACCGGGTTCTTGTGTGCGGCACTCGCGGTGGCATCACCCATGTCGCGCCGGTTGTGCGGCGCGCGATGGTGCGCGAGCAGCGCTTCCTGATACATGGCGGCCATCGAGGCCGCGCTGGCCTTCCCGCCGCTCATGGCAACACGCTCAATCGACGGCGGCGAAGATCTGCTGTGCGGCAGTGAGTGCCCCCACTAGCGCGTCCACGTCGCTCCCGTCGCTGTACACGTAGAAACTCGCGCGCGCCGTGGCGCTTACGCCGAGTCGCCGCATGAGCGGTTGGGCGCAGTGATGACCGGCGCGAATGCACACGCCATGCTGATCGAGAATGGTGGCGAGATCGTGCGGGTGGACATCGGCGAGCGAGAAGCTCAGCACACCGCTACGCTGCGACGGCGGCGGACCATACACCGTGACGCCGGGGAGCGCGCGCACCTTCGACTCGGCCTGCTCCAACAGTGCGACTTCGTGTGCGCGCACATTGGCCATACCGAGCCCTTCGAGATAGCGCACGGCCGCCGCGAGCCCGATGGCGTCGGCCGCGTTGGGCGTACCCGCTTCGAACTTGTGCGGCAACACGTTCCACGTGCAATCGAAATCGCGCACCCACTCGATCATGTCACCGCCGAACTGGTACGGCGGCATGTTCTCGAGAATGGTTCGACGGCCCACCAGACACCCAATGCCCATGGGACCCAGGAGCTTGTGTCCGCTGAACGCGTAGAAGTCGATATCGAGCGCGTCGAAGTTGACGGGCAAATGAGGGACCGCCTGCGCCCCATCCACCACGATGACCGCCGCCGAACGGGCGCGAATGAGATGCACCACCTCGGCCAGTGGCGTGATCGCCCCGACGGCATTCGACACGTGCGTAATGGCCACGAGCTTGGTGCGCGTGTTGACGACGTCGCGCAGCATGTCGAGATCGATCGTCTGCTGCGCCGTCAGCTCGACAATACGCAGCGTCGCGCCGGTCGCGAGCGCGAGCTGCTGCCACGGAACGAAGTTGGCGTGGTGCTCGAGGGCCGTAATGACGATCTCGTCGCCCGCGCGCACGTTCGCGTGTCCCCAACTCGACGCAATGAGATTCATCGCCTCGGTGGTCCCGCGCGTGAAGAGCACGCAATCGCTGTCGGCCGCTCCGACGAACCGCGCAATGGTGCTGCGCGCGTCGTGGTAGAGATCGGTCGCTTTGGCGCTCAGCGCGTACGCTCCCCGGTGCGGATTGGCGTTCGCCGTCTCGTAGAAATCCCGAATGGCGTTGAGCACGGCCGCCGGCTTCTGCGACGTCGCCGCAGAATCGAGGTAGTGCAGCGCCGGGTTGGCCGCGAGCAGCGGGAAATCGGCGCGAGGGGCGAGGCTGTTGAGCATGATTCGTCTACCTGATCAGTTGGCTGTATCAGCGTTGGGAGCAGTCACCGGCCCCACCAACACTACGCCGTTCACCTGCATCACCGGGTACGTCGCAATGGCGTCGCCCTCGGCCGGTCCCTGGGTGCATTGGCCTGTGCGCAGATCGAAGCGAGCACCGTGCCACGGGCACTCGAGGCAGCCGGCCACG
This sequence comes from Gemmatimonadaceae bacterium, assembly GCA_947457545.1. Classification (GTDB taxonomy): domain Bacteria; phylum Gemmatimonadota; class Gemmatimonadetes; order Gemmatimonadales; family Gemmatimonadaceae; genus Gemmatimonas. Next base: position 5,034 of record CANGXD010000155.1, on the reverse strand, counting down.
ACGTCGCCGCCGGAGAGCGGGAAGTCGCGATGCGGACAGCGGTCCTCGAGGGCGTACACCTCGTCGTGCATGCGCACCAGACAGATGCGACGGCCGTCGACGAGCGTAACCGCGAGCGGGAAATCGGTGGGCACCTCATCGGCACGGGCCACACGTTCCCAGGTGCCGGCGGACGTGGATCCCGTGTCGCGGCTCACTCGGTACTGACCGGTACGATGACGCTCTCGCTGTCGAGCGCCGCTTTGAGCGTATGCCACGACAACGAGGCACACTTGACCCGGACAGGAAAGCGCGACACGCCGCTGAAGACCACGAGCTGGCCGAGATCCTTGCCGCCGTCAGCGTCCTGCCCCAGCACGAGCGCGTGGAAGCGGGTGAACAGCGCTTCCGCTTCCGCTCGGGTCTTGCCCTTCACGGCGGCGGTCATGAGCGACGCCGACGCTTTGGAGATGGCGCAGCCATGCCCCGTGAACTTCACGTCGGCAATGACCTCGTTCTCGACCACGAGCGACACATGGACTTCGTCGCCGCATAGCGGGTTCTTGCCGTCAGCCTGCCGATTCGCCCCCGCCAGCTCGCCAAAATTGCGCGGCTTCCGGTTGTGATCGAGAATGACGGATTGGTAGAGCTCTTGGAGGTCGGTCATGGTGTTCCTAACTCAGCACCCAAATCTTTCACTCAAAGCGCAAAGCGCGCGCCGTGCGCTTTGAGTGAAAGTGTTGAGTCGTGAGTGCTTTAGTGACTCGCACTCCCCGTGAACCGCTCCACCGTCAGCGTTTCGAGCGCTTCGACGATCACGGGGTTGTCGATCGTTTCCAGAACGTCGGCGGCGAACGCGTACATGAGGAGCTGCTTAGCGAGGGTCTTGCCCACGCCACGGCTCTTGAGATAGAAGAGTGACGTCTCGTCCATGCGGCCCACGGTGGCGCCGTGCGTGCACTTCACGTCATCCGCAAAGATCTCGAGCTGCGGCTTGGTGTCGATTTGCGCCTTCTCGGACAGCAGCAGCGTGTGATTGGTCTGCTTGCCGTCGGTCTTCTGCGCTTCCGGGTGCACGTACACCTTGCCGTTGAACACGCCGTGCGCGCTGTCGTCGATGAGGCCCTTGTAGGCCTCACGGCTGAAGCAGTTTTCCTTCACGTGCTCCACGCGCGTCTGATGATCGCCGTGCTGTTCGCCGTCGAGCATGTACAGCCCGTTGATCGTGCAGCCGCAGCCTTCCCCGTCGAGCACCGTATACACGTTGCTGCGCGACAGGCTCGCGCCCGTCTGGAAAGTGAACGTGAGGAAATGGCTGTCGCGCCCCTGATGCGCTTCGACCGTCCCAACGTGGTTGGCCGCACGCGACTCGCGCTGCACGCGAATGATCTGCAGCGTGGCACCGTCCTCGACGAACGCTTCGACCACGGCATTCGTGAAGTACGGGACCTCGGCGAGGCTCACGTAGCTCTCGACCACCGACGCCTTGGCATGGCGCTCGGCCACCATGACGTGGCGCGGATGGCTCATGACGTTGGCGCCGCGCTCATCCATGACGTGCAGGATGTGCACGGGATGCTCGATCACCATTTCCTTGGCGATGTGAATGAGCGTCCCTTCGCCGGCGAACGCCGCGTTGAGCGCGGTGAAGCCGTCACGCGTGGCCGGCGCGATCGTGCCGAGGTACTTGCTGAGCAGCTCCGGCTCCTGCACCGAGGCTGTGGCCATGTCGAGCACGCGGATGCCCGCGGGCAGCGTGTGCAGCGTGGAGAGCGACGGCGCGAAGCGGCCGTTGACGAACACCACGAGCGGCCAGTCGGCACCGAACGTGAACGGTGTCAGCAGCTCGGGGTTGAGCGACTCGGCGGCGCGGTCGATGGCCGGCGTGTACTGCGCCGACGCGATCGAGGACACGCTGGTGTAATGCCAGTCTTCGTTGCGGGTCGTGGGGAAGCCGAGGGCCTGAAACGACGTGCTCCCCGCGGCGCGCAACGCCTTGAGTGCGTCCGGCGCATCGGCGACGGACGACGTCACCGCCTGCTCGGCGAAACGGAGGCCCGTGGTCACGCCACCGTCTCCAAAATCCAGTCGTAGCCACGCGCTTCGAGTTCGAGCGCGAGCGACTTGTCGCCGCTCTTGATGATGCGGCCACCGGCGAGCACGTGCACGTAGTCGGGCACGATGTAGTTGAGCAGGCGCTGGTAGTGCGTCACGACGATGGCGGCATTGTCGGGACGCTTGAGCGCATTGACGCCCTCGGCCACGATGCGGAGCGCGTCGATGTCGAGACCCGAGTCGGTTTCGTCGAGGATGGAGAGCATGGGCTGCAGCACCGCCATCTGGAGAATTTCGTTGCGCTTCTTTTCGCCACCGGAGAAACCGGCGTTGACCGAGCGGTTGAGCATGCTCGGATCCATGTCGACGAGCTTGAGCTTCTCTTCGACGAGATCGAGGAATTCCATGGGGTCGGCTTCGTCGAGGCCCTTGGACTTCCGGATTTCGTTGTAGGCGGCACGCAGGAAGTACGCGTTGGTCACGCCCGGGATTTCGACGGGATACTGGAAGGCCAGGAAGACGCCGTTCTGCGCGCGCACTTCGGCATCCATCTCGAGCAGGTTCTCGCCATTGTAGAGCACCTCACCGCCGGTGATCTCGTAGGCGGGGTGACCGGCGAGGACTTGCGCCAGCGTGCTCTTGCCGGAGCCATTGGGCCCCATGACGGCATGCACTTCGCCCGCGTTGACGGTGAGCGAAATTCCCTTGAGAATGGCCTTGCCGTCGATGGACGCGTGGAGGTCGTTGATCTGCAGCATATATCTGGTGATCCGGAAAGAATTTCTGACTGATTAGTGGTGAGTGTCGACCGCGGGCGCTTAGCCCACCGACCCCTCGAGCGTGATGCCGAGCAGCTGCTGCGCTTCGAGCGCAAACTCCATAGGCAGCTCCTTGAACACTTCCTTGCAGAAGCCGCTCACGATCATCGACACGGCCTGTTCGGCGTCGAGCCCGCGCGCTTTGAGGTAGAAGATCTGATCTTCGCCGATCTTCGACGTCGAGGCTTCGTGTTCGAGCGTGGCGCTGTTGTTCCCCACTTCGACATACGGGAACGTGTGAGCGCCGCACGCATTGCCCACCAGCATCGAGTCGCACTGCGTGTAGTTGCGCGCGCCCTCGGCCTTCGGGAGAATCTGCACCTTGCCGCGATAGCTGTTCTGGCCCTTCATCGCGGAGATGCCCTTGGAGACGATCGTGGACTTCGTGTTGCGGCCGATGTGGATCATCTTCGTGCCCGTATCGGCCTGCTGCATCTTGCTGGCGACCGCCACCGAGTAGAACTCGCCGACGCTGTTGTCGCCCTGCAGGATCACGCTGGGATACTTCCACGTGATCGAGGAGCCGGTTTCCACCTGCGTCCACGACACCTTCGCGTTGGTCATCGCCTTCGCGCGCTTGGTGACGAAGTTGTAGATGCCGCCCACACCGTGCTCGTCGCCGGCGTACCAGTTCTGGACGGTGCTGTACTTCACGGTGGCGTTGTCGAGCGCCACGATTTCGACGACGGCTGCGTGCAGCTGGTTGGTGTCGCGCTTGGGCGCGGTACACCCTTCGAGATAGCTCACCTGCGAGCCTTCATCCGCCACGATGAGCGTGCGCTCGAACTGCCCCGTTTCCGCGGCGTTGATGCGGAAATACGTGGACAGCTCCATGGGGCACTTCACGCCCTTGGGGATGTAGCAGAACGAGCCATCGGAGAAGACGGCGCTGTTAAGCGCGGCAAAGAAGTTGTCGCTGTACGGCACGACGGAGCCGAGGTACTTCTGCACCAGCTCCGGATGTTCGCGCACGGCTTCGCCGAACGACATGAACACGATGCCGTGCTTGCCCAGCTCTTCCTTGTACGTCGTGCCGACGGAGACGGAGTCGAACACCGCGTCGACGGCGACGTTGTTGAGGCGCTTCTGCTCGGTGAGCGAGATGCCGAGCTTCTTGTACGTCTCGAGCAGCGCCGGGTCGACGTCCTCGAGCGACGCAAGCGGCTTCACCGACTTGGGCGCGCTGTAGTACGACGCCGCCTGGTAGTCGATGGGCGGATACTGCACATTGGCCCAGTGCGGCTCCTTCATGGTCTGCCAGCGACGGAACGCCTTGAGGCGCCAGTCGAGCAGCCATTCCGGCTCCTGCTTCTTGGCCGAAATGAAGCGGACCGTGTCTTCGGTCAGCCCCGGCGGCAGCGTTTCGGTTTCGATATCCGTGCTGAAGCCGTACTGGTACTCACGATTGACCAGTTGCTCGATGGTCGAACTCATGCCTGCTCCTGTTTCACCGTTGCAAGGTGACCTGACACGCCATATTCACAGTGGCCGCAGCCGCCCAGCCGATGCGCACTGCGCACCAGCGGAACGCCCAACAGCCGCTCAACGAACTTTGCTTCGACCGCACACGCCTCGGGAAAGCGCTCGGCGATTTCCCGGACCGCACAGTTATGAATGCGCAGAGTGAGGGTTGGAGTTGCCTCCGCTTCACCCGGCGCCCCCGCATGTCCTGCTTCCTGCGCCACCGGCGGCTCCACGCGCACCGCTTCCGCCATGTAGCCCTTGGCGGTGAGCAGTTCGGCCACCAGCGGTACCCGCTCGTCGAGCGGGAGCGCTTCGAGCACCGGTCCGGCCTCGTCGGCCAGGCGGCGCCACTCGGCTTCGAGCACCGCCTCCACCGCCCGATCGCCCGTTTGGGCCCGCAGGGCGTCGAGCGCCGTGGCGAGCACCTGCACGTACGACCGCGGGAAGAGCGCTTCACCGGCGGGCGTGAGCGAAAAGGCGAAGACCGGCGCCCCAACCCCGCGCACATCGCGCTGGTAGCGCACCAATCCGTCCTCCTCGAGGGCCTTCAGGTGACGACGGAGCGCGTTGGCCGTGAGGCCGAACTGCTCGCCAAGTTCCTGAGCCGTAAGCGGTTGCGCCTTTTTGAGCGCCACCAGCAACTCGGCCCGAACTCCCCGAAATCCTCCCAACGCCCCGACGACATCCTCCATGCCGACAGTATAACTCGGCTTTAGCG
>CANGXD010000154.1 GCA_947457545.1 Gemmatimonadaceae bacterium | reverse complement strand
TGGGTCATGCGTTCAAATGAACGCCATGTCGCAACCCCTCGCCAGTTGGCAGCTCGGCCCAAACGCCCCCCAGTCCCACCACCCGTGGCTTCGGGCCTTGGGACTGTTCATCCTGCGCCGCGCCGGCTGGGATTTTTCCGGACAGATGCCGGACATCCCGAAATTCGTGGCCATCGTGGCACCGCACACCTCCAACTGGGACTTTCCCATTGGGCTCGCGGCCAAGTGGGCACTCGGGTTCGACGCTCACTGGTGGGGGAAGCATTCGCTCTTCTACCCGCCCATGGGGTGGTTCATGCGCGCCAACGGCGGCATCCCCGTGGTACGCTCCAACAAGAACAACGCCGTCGAACGCACGGTGGAGCTGGCGCGCTCCAGTCAGCGCTTCGCGCTCGCGCTGGCTCCCGAAGGTACGCGACGCAAAGTTCAGGAGTGGCGCTCGGGGTTCTGGCACGTGGCCAAGGGCGCAGACATCCCCATCTGCTGTGTCGCGCTCGACTGGGAGCACAAGCTCGTGCGATTGGGCCCCACCGTAACGGCCGACGAAGATGATCCCGCCGAAGGGATTGCACGCATTCGCGCGCTGTACCGCGGCATTCAGGGCTACGACCGCTCGCAACAGTTGTGACCTGAGGCGCGGGGGAACGGCCGTCGCCTGCGTCCCTGCCATCTGTGTGGCTGCCGTCTGCGAGACTCGGCGCGGTACGGCGGCATCACGCTGAGACGGCGGACGGTAGTGCCCCCAAGAAAGGACCAGCCGCCGACAGGCCAATGCCAAGCCCTGAAAAACATGACGGCGGCGTCGTGTTTTTTGCGTCCGCCCCCTTCCGCCCGGACGGTTCCGCATGGATGTTTTCCGCATCCCTTACGGAGAGAGCCTGAATGCGTGTGACGACCGTCGGCGTGGTGGGCGCCGGCGCCATGGGGAGCGGCATCGCCGCTCTCGCGGCGTCGGCGGGCTGCCGCGTCGTGCTCCTCGACATCCCGGGCGACGCGGATCCGGCGTCGCCCAATCGCAGTGCCCCGGCCAAGAACGGCCTCGCCAAGGCCGCCAAGAGTAAACCGGCGTCGTTCATGGAAGCCGCGGCCGTGGCTCGCGTGCGCGTGGGCAACACCGAAGATCACCTCGAGTGGCTCGCCGAGTGCGATTGGATCTGCGAAGCGATCATCGAACTGGCTGAGCCCAAGCAGCAACTGTTCGCGCGCATCGAGGCGCTCATGAAGCCCACGGCTATCGTGTCCTCGAACACGTCGGGCATTCCAATGGCGACGTTGCTGGAAGGGCGCACCGAGAAGTTCCGACGCCGCTTCCTCGGCACGCACTTCTTCAATCCGCCGCGGTACATGCACCTCCTCGAGGTGATCCCCACCCCGGAAACGGACCCGGCGGTGATTGGCGCCATGAACGGATTCGCCGAACGCACGCTGGGTAAGGGAATCGTCATTGCGAAGGACGTCCCGGGCTTCATCGCCAATCGCCTCGGCGTGTACGGCATGGTCGCCACGATGCGGCGCATGGAGCAGCACGGGCTCACCATCGATGAAGTCGACGGACTCACCGGCTCTCTCATTGGGCGCGCACGCAGTGCGACGTTCCGCACGGGGGATTTGTCTGGACTCGATGTGCTCGCGCATGTCACCAAAGGCATTGGCGCAGCCACCGGCGAAGACTTTGCGCTACCAGGCTGGGTCCTCACGGAGCTCGTGGGCACCGGCAAACTTGGTGACAAGACGGGCGGTGGATTCTACAGCAAAACGAAAACCGGCACGCTGACCTTCGACTGGAAGACCAAGTCGTACGTGCCGCAGCAGCGCCTCGAGGGTGGTGACATTGGCCAGGCCATTCGCCTGCCCGTGCCGCAACGGTTGCCAGCCATCAAGACGCTGCCGGGCGCACAGGGCGCGTTCGTGCGCGATCACGTGGTAGACGTTGCGCACTACACGCTCACGCTCGCCTCCGAACTCGCACACGACATCGTGGCAATCGACCGCGCGATGGAGTGGGGCTACGGATGGGAGGCTGGGCCGTTCCAGGTGATGGACGCACTGGGCGCAGATTGGCTGCGCGAGCAGTTCAAGGCGGAAGGGCTCGATATTCCGCCGCTGCTCGACCTCGTGCAGGGGTCGTTCTTCCGCGACGGTGAGTATCTCACCTTTGACGGTCGCTACGAACCCGTTCCGGCCATTCCCAATCGTTTGTCGCTGGCGTCGCTGGCCAAGAGTGGCCGCGTGCTCGAAGACAACGGCTTGTCGCGCCTCATCGACCTGGGCGACGGCGTGGCGTGCTTCGAGTTCCGCTCCAAGATGAACAGCCTTGGACAGGGTGTGCTCGAAGGTCTCGAGAAGTCGCTTCGCAAAATCGAGAAGCTGGGCTTCAACGGTCTCGTCATCGGCAATGAAGATGCGCGCGCCTTCACGGTGGGTGCCGATCTTTCGGTCGTCTCCTTCGCCGTCGCCGCCGGTGCGTGGGCTGACATCGACCAGTCGATCAGTGGCTTCCAGAACAGCGTGATGTCGATTCGTCGCGCACCCTTCCCCGTGGTGGTGGCTCCGTCCGGCATGACGCTGGGTGGTGGCTGTGAGTTCATGCTGCACAGTGACACCGTGCAGGCGCACGCCGAATCGTACATCGGTTTGGTGGAAGTCGGCGTTGGCTTGCTCCCCGGCGGTGGTGGTACGAAGGAACTCCTCATGCGCTTCACCAGCGAACTGCAGAACTACGAAGAGGTGGACCTCTTTGCGGCAGTGAAGCGCGCCTTCAAGCTCATCGCGTTCGCGAGCACCAGCACGTCGGCCCACGAAGCCCGCGCCATGGGGCTGTTGCGCGATCGCGATCGCATTTCGATGAATCGCGATCAGCATCTCAGCGACGCCAAGCAGCGTGTGCTCGATCTCGCGCCCGGCTATCTGCCTCCCGCCGAGCGTACGGTGCGCGCGCTGGGGCGTGAGGGGTTGGGCAATCTCGAATACGCGCTCTGGTCGGCCAAGGAAGCAGGCCAGGCGAGTGCGCATGACGTGCGGGTAGGCCGTGCGGTGGCGTATGTGCTGTGCGGCGGTGACGGCGCGCCGCGCGATGTGACGGAACAGGACCTTCTCGACCTCGAACGCGAACAGTTCCTCTCGCTGCTCGGCACCAAGGAGACGCAGGAGCGTATCGCGTACACCCTCAAGACCGGCAAGCCGCTGCGCAATTGAGCGCGCGACAGGAGATAGAGCGATGAACGAGGTAGTGATCGTCAGTTGTGCGCGCTCGGCCGTAGCGCGCGGCAAGGCCGATGGAGCACTCGCGAATGTGCATCCGGTCGACCTGTCGTCGACGGTGATGAAGGCTGCGATCGATCGGGCGGGTGTGGATCCCGCCGTGATCGAAGACGTGCAGTGGGGGTGCGCCATGCCCGAGGCGTCGCAGGGGCTCAACCACGCGCGTCTGGCGTGGCTCCGTGGCGGCCTGCCGGTGGAAACATCGGCGGCCACGGTCAACCGCTTCTGCTCGTCGGGGTTGCAGTCGGTAGCGTACGCCGCGCAAGCAATCATCGCCGGACAAGGTGACGCAGTCATGGCCGGTGGCATCGAGATGATGTCGCAGGTACCCATGAGCGGATACAACGCGCGCCTCGCCCCGGAACTCACGGAGAGCTACATCGGCATGGGCTTCACCGCCGAGCGTGTGGCCAAGCGATGGGAAATCTCGCGCGAACAGCAGGATGCCTTTGCGCTGGCCAGCCAGCAGAAGGCCGCTGCCGCCATCGCCGGCGGCGTGTTCGCCTCCGAAATTGTCCCCATCCACACCAAGCACTACACCTGGAAGGGCGCCAGCAAGACGGTGACGGATGTCGTCTTCGACACGGACGAAACGCCGCGTGCGACCACGGCCGAAGCGCTGGCCAAGTTGCGTCCGGCGTTCATGCCGACGGGCAGTGTGACAGCGGGTAACGCCAGCCCGTACTCCGATGGCGCGGCAGCCGTGCTCGTCATGCGCGCCGACAAGGCCAAGGAACTGGGGCTCACACCGCTCGCGCGGTTTGTGAGTTTTGCCACTGGTGGCGTCGATCCCGACATCATGGGCGTCGGCCCCATCAAGGCGATCCCCAAGGCACTCGCCCGCGCCGGCCTGACGCTCGCGGATCTCAAGCTCATCGAGTTCAACGAAGCGTTTGCCGCGCAGGCGCTGGCGGTAATCAAAGAACTCGACATGCCCACGGACATCATCAACGTGAACGGTGGTGCCATTGCGCTGGGTCATCCGTTGGGCGCCACCGGTGCCAAGCTCACCACGCAACTGGTGCACGAGCTCCGCAAACGCGGCGGAGGCTACGGCATGGTGACCATGTGCATTGGCGGCGGTATGGGGGCGGCGGGAATTTTTGAGGTGTACCCCTCCTAAACGCAGCGCACTGCGGTGGTTTGGTCCGGCGGCTTACAGGCCGCCGGACCAAACGACCGCTGTTCACCGCCGTTCCGCCGCGACCCGCGCCCCCTGCTCTCCCAGCGCTTCCACGACGGCGCCCAACGACGCAAAGCGCGCGTCGGCCGTGAGCCCCTGCTGGTAGCGCGCATAAATCTGCTGCGCGATAATGGCGACCTTGAAGAACCCGAACGCCATGTAGAAGTCCACCAAGCCTACGTCGCGCTTGCTGGCCACGGCATACGCCTGAACGACGTCATCGCGGCTGAACGCGCCGGTCATGGCGGTGACGCCGAGTCCGAGTGACCGGAAGATCGGGTTGTCGTGCGGGCCCACCCAGTACGCGAGTGTTGTGCCCAGGTCCATGAGAGGATCGCCGATGGTCGCCATTTCCCAGTCCAGGATGGCGCGGACCTGCGACAGGTCTGGCGAGAGCACGAGATTGTCGAGCTTGAAGTCATTGTGCACGAGGCACACATCGCTCGTGGACGGCTGGTTGGCATCGAGCCACGTGACAAGCCGGTCGAGCGACGGCACATCGCTGGTGCGCGCGGCGTGCCAGCGCTTCGTCCACCCTTCCACCTGCCGCCGAACGTATCCGTCAGGGCGCCCGAGCGCCGCAAGTGGACCGTCGGCTACGGGCACGCGGTGCAACTGCACCATCGTGTTCACGACCGTCTCCGACAGCGCACGCAGGCGGGACGGCAACGCTTCACGGTCCGCGTGCATCTCATCGGGGAGCGTGCCGCGCACGATCGTCCCGCTCACGTGCTCCATGAGATAGAACGGCGCCCCGATGACGGCGGCATCGTCACAACGCACCAGTGGGCGCGGCACCGGCACACCGAGAGGATGCAACGCCGCGAGGATGCCGTACTCGCGCGCCATGTCATGTGCCACGCCGCCGGTGACCCCGCGCGGCGGGCGACGTAACACGTAGCTTCTCGCGCCGTGTTCATCGTCGACACTCACCCGATAGGTGAGGTTCGAAAACCCGGCGGGAAACTGCGCAACGCCGAGCGCACTCCCCGCGGGCACGAGCGCCGGAAGCGCCTGCGACAGCCATGCGCGCAACGCATCGACGGGGACCTCTTCGCCTGTCCGCATGGGTGTCGCCGTACTGCCTTCGTTCGCCGACGACATGCGCGCTAAATCTCGCGCGGTACGAGCGGTTCTACGGGCACGTAGGAACGCAGCGCCCGTCGTGCGATCACCGTTTTGTGCACTTCATCCGCCCCGTCATAAATGCGCGCCGCCCGCTCATGCCGGTACCACCACGCCAACGGCGTATCGTCGGTCATGCCAAGCGCGCCGTGCACCTGAATGGCCCGATCGAGCACGCGCTGCAACGTGTTCGCGACAAACACTTTGATGTACGCAATCTGCTCCCGCGCCGCTTCCTGTCCCTGGTGCGTCATGCGCGTGGCCGCATCGAGCACCATCAGGCGCGCCGCGTGAATCTCGATCCGCGACTCGGCGATCCAAAACTGTACCTGCTGCTTGTCCGAAAGGCGCTCGCCGGGACCTACCTCGCGTAGCGTCGCGTGGCGACACATCAGATCGAAGGCGCGCTCACAGATGCCGATCCATCGCATGCAGTGGTGGATACGCCCAGGTCCGAGCCGCTCCTGTGCCAACGCAAACCCACGCCCTTGCAGCCCGAGCAGATTCGACGTCGGTACCCGTACATCCTCGAAACGCACTTCGGCATGGCTCGACCACCCGCCGCCTGATTCCCCCATGACCGCGATGTTCCGCACCAGCTTGTAGCCCGGCGTCTGCAACGGCACGATGATCTGACTGGCCCGGTAGTGCCGGCGAGTTTCGTCGGCATCCGTCACGGCCATGACGACCGCGAATGCCGCACCGTCGGCGCTGCTGGTAAACCACTTGTGACCGTTGATGATCCACTGCGCGCCGTCGCGCACCGCGCTCGTCGACAGCACGACCGGATCGGAGCCGGCGTGTTCCGGCTCCGTCATCGCGAAGCAGCTGCGCACTTCACCGCGCGCGAGCGGTTCGAGGTACTCGCGCTTCTGCGCCTCGGTCCCGAAGGCGAGTAGCAGTTCCATGTTCCCGACGTCCGGCGCCTGGCAGTTGCACACGTAATGGCCATACGGGGTCCACCCGAGCACTTCGCTCAACTGCGCGAACGCATCGAGCGGCATCCCGATGCCGCCGTACGCGGCCGGAAGAAACGGCGCCCACAGCCCCAGCGCCTTGGCGCGTACCCGCAACGCGTTGAGCGTCGGTTCTGCCGCGTGCCAGGGCACCCCGAGCAGCATCGGCTCGGCTGGCACCACTTCGTCGTGAATGAACGCGCGTGCTGTGGCCAACAGCTGTTCGAGATCGGCCGCCGACATCGTACGGACTGCTGACACACCACTCACGAGAGATAACCCCCATCCACCATATACACCGATCCTGTGCAGTACGCTGATGCGTCGGACGCGAGAAACAGTGCCAGACCGGCGACATCATCCGGGACGCCAATGCGTCGCAACGGTTGATGGCCAAGCACCTTGTCGGCGATGGCGTCGTCCTGCCACAGCGCTGACGAAAACTTCGTCTTGATCAAGCCGGGACAGATGACGTTGGCGCGAATTCCGTCTGCCCCCCACTCTTGCGCCATCACTTTGGTAAGCGAGACCAGCGCCGACTTGCTCATGCTGTACAGTCCCAGCCCCGCTTCCGGCGTAATGCCGCCAATGCTGGAGATATTCACGATCGCGCCGCCGCCGCGTTCCACCATGATGGAGTGCGCGGTTTTGCACAGCTCGAACGGTCCCTTCACGTTCACCGCAAAGATCTTGTCGAACGCTGCGTCAGTGGCCTGCTGTAACGGCCCGAAGATCGGGTTCGTGGCCGCATTGTTGACGATGATGTCGATACCATCGAAGTGTTCGACCGTGCGCGCGGCGAGTTCGTGTGCATCAGCCGCTTTGCCCATATTGGACGCGAGACCGTGCACATCGTGACCTTCGTGACGCAGGGCCTGCACCACCGCATCCACGTGCTCGATTTTGCGGCTCGAGATCATGACGCGCGCACCGGCACGGGCGAACGTCGTGGCGATGGACAGTCCAATGCCGCGCGTGCCTCCGGTGACGATGGCAACCTTGCCATCGAGACGGAAGCGGGCGATGGCATCGGAACCGGGCGGAGTCAGCGGTTCGTGGGACGCGTGTGAGGAGCTCATGGGGAGTACCGTGGGAGAACGGGAAAACTCACGTACTCCCAATGTGCACCCGCCGCCCCTAGCGGTCGAGACGTGTCACGCGACCAGTGAGTGGCGCGACGATACGCCCGTTCATCCGCTCCAGGTGCTGCAACACCAAGTCTGCTGTCCGTGGCATGCTGGTGGGGTTCTGCTCGAGGGCACGGCAAGCGGCGGCAGCCTCGGGAATGCGATATCCGTCTCCGGAACGACAGGCAGGAAACGTGACGAAGGTCACCGTCAGCGAATCACCTGGCGCAATCACTCGCCCGTCCTCGCGCAGCAGGTCACCCACCACGCGCGAGCCGCTCGGGCGCCGTCCGTCTATTTGAAAGCGCACACCGCTGACCTGGGGATACGCGCCGCCGCCGAGGGCCCCCTGCCGGACCCCGGTTTCGAGCAGCTCACGCAACCGCGCCCCCGAGAGAGGGAACGTGATCACGCGCGTCTCGTCGGCAAAGAGAAACACGCCTTCGATCATGTGCCGCGTGATCGGCCCCGCCGCCATCATGTCGTCGAAGCGCAACGCACCGGAATTGATCATGGCCACGTCGGCGTTGGTGCCAAGCCGCATGGCGTCGGTGATCATGTTGCCGAAGCGACTCTCGCGCTTCGAGATCGAATCGATCGCATTGATGGGCTCAGGGGCGATGCCCAACACACGGTCGGGACCGATGCGACGGGTGAGCGTATCGCGCCACCGCTGTACCGTCGCCAAGGTGACCGGGTCATCGCGCATGCCGCGCCCGATGGTGAACACCTGATCGCGCACACGCCACCGCGACGAGGCGCCCACTCCTTCACGCGTGAACGTCACCAGCACCGCCGTACGCGCATTCGACACGCCCTTCACGAGCAGTCGTCCATCACGCTCTATCCGGCGGCCATCGTGTTCGTGTCCACCGAGAATGGCGTGCAGGCGCGGCTCGCGAAGCAACGTCAGTGAATCTTCGAAGATGAACCGGTGCGTAAGACCAACCACCAGCTCCGCGCCCCGCTGCAGCAGCGTATCCACCAGCGCCGTGGTGACGACGTCGGCATCGGTGCATTTCACATAGGGGGAATACTCCCGTACGACGGTCGTGCCCAGGATGCCGACCTTCACTCCGGCCAGCCGCAACGTGTCCCACCCCTTCACGCCCGGAAACGGCTTGCCGCTCGCCTCACCACAATTTCCGCTGAGCCACTGAAACTTCGATTCGCCGAGTCGCGCCACGAGATTGCTGCGCGAGTTGTCGAACTCATGATTGCCGAGCGTCGCCAGGTCGAGCCGTGCGGCATTGAAACCATCCACCATCTGGGCTCCGCCGTACCACTTGCCGAGCACACTGGGCGACAACACATCACCGGCCAGCACGAACAGCACCTTGCTGCCACTCGCGCGCTCGATGGAGTCGCGCAGGGCAGCTACGCGAGCGAGGCCGCCGTTGCCATCGCGCGAGGTGTCGGTGACGTACACGTCATTGACCAAGAGCATGCGCACGACCGCAGCGTGGACCGCCGGTGCGGTGGCGGGCGTCGTGCGACAGGCGCTTATGGCCGGCAGGCCAAGTGTCGCAGCGAGCACCACACGACGGAGTGCTGCGCGAACACCGTCACGAACGCGCATCACACGACGGTCGCCGGATCCACCCCACGGATGCCAAAGACGCGGGCCACCGCTTGTCCGATCTTGTTGTTCGGGGTGCTCGCACCGGCGGTAATGCCCACGCGCAACGGGCGGTCGGTGGGCAGCCAAGGCTGCATGGTATCCTCGACGTGGTGCTTGGCAATGCGGCGATAGCGCACCGCGTTGTCCTCGATGTTGATCTCGTCGGGATCCGCGATGTGGTACGTGGGCACCTGTTCCGCACAGAGCGCCGCCAGCGAAATCGTATTGCTGGAGTTGTAGCCACC